>NZ_JAVJSQ010000006.1 GCF_040219335.1 Gimesia sp.
GTTCTGGTGGGTGAGGTGAGATTCCTCATCAGACCTCGGAAGAGCATTTTTGTCACCAGTAATCTGGTGGTCTACAAAAAACAGGAAGACGGCGTAAATATTCTTTCTGGTGAGAACGAACTTAAGAGCGGAGTTACTAGCCGCCGGTAATCAGTGAGATCATCAAAGTACATCACGGTGGCAAACGCTATTCCGCTCAAATCAAAGCAGCCGCAGGGCCTTAGCCCCGGTTGAAAAATCAATCCAGAACCAGCCCGCCAACCGCTGAATAGTAGGGTGCGGACCCATGTGTCCGCCCGCCGGGTGACAGGGAGAAAAGACACGATGCGTGTCTGATGCCGTTTACCATTTGGTTACAGAGTACAGACCTGCCAGGATAAACAGAAGAAAAGTCACGATACGTGCTTTGAAAAGGAAGTTATGCACTGTGACCAGGCCTCTCAATTTCTCATTCGAATCACAACGGGCGAAATCAGAAATCATCGACCATGTTTTCAATTCACGCACATTAAGAAGTTCATCCGACTTACTGATTACCAAGTCTGCATTTCGCGCATGCCGACAGGCGATGGAAAGACAAATCTGGTCAATGACAGTGAAAAGAAAACAAAGTCCAAAGGCAGTCAATGTAAGAAGCATTGTCTGACTCCTGATACAATCTATCTTTACTGCTGAGCCTTTTTGTTGATGTCACCAAAAAAGTTCCAGGGTTTCTCCACGGCTTTTTTTACCTTTCTGGTCTGGGGATCAATCCAGACCGTCGCGGCAAACTTTTTCGTCTGATCAGTCAAATCAAGTTTCAATAAGCCGGCGTCCCATTGCAGTTTTTTGAGAATCGGGGTGGCACCTTGAGAGCTGAATGCACCATTCGTAAACATCCACGGGTTTTTGATATGCGCCCCCAGCCTGGTTGAATATTCTTTCATCAACAGTTCGCTGGAAGGCAGCGCTGACTGCAGCAATGTGAACCCCGAGATATCCTGTTCAAAACGAGATGTCAGGTCAGGGGATGCTTTATTGGGATCACGCTGCAGTAAACTCTCGCACCAGTCGATGCGATGGCCTATGAGACTAAAGCCCAGAATCCTCTCGTTCAACTCCAGATAAGCATCCCGTTCGGGGCCCGCCCAGATCAGGCCTGATTGGGGATCGGAGAAGACAACCACAGGAATAGTCTGCTTTCGGGAGCCATGCTTCAGTTCATAAACGGCACGTTTTCCTTTGATCATCTCAGGTGACTCAGCACCTGATCGCAGTAATGGGGCCTGTGTATCTTGCCAGTTCACTGTTAGCTTCTTGGGGACATTCACCGGAAACCCGAGATACTCCTTCGTCGGTGAGTTCTCCTGTTGCGCGAACAGTCGGTCCAGAGGTCCGGCTAATAAGGCCCCCAGAAGAATAGACGCACTGAGAAAATGGGAAAAGCTCATACTACTTACTCCTGATAAAACAGGGAGAAATAGAAAACGTGTCAGGCTTCAATAATGGAACCCATCGCAAGCCTGCGTCCCAATTAGCCCCTCAATCAGGCACCACAGCCCCTTTCCAGTTCTTCTTCAGCTGAGCCGACAGTTGTTTCACCACCTGCTTCTGGTCCGGTTGACCGGCGATGTTCTCGTTCTCGGCGCCGTCCTGCTGATGGTCGTACAATTCGCGGTCGACGACCTTGCCTGACTTGCGGTCCTGCCATTCGGTGTAGCGGTAGCGATCCGTTTTCATTGAATAACCCATCACGCGTCCCCGTGGATACTGGCTGAAAGCGGCCGGCTTCCAGGGACGCTGCGGGTTGCTTAACAACGGTTTGAAGCTGGTCCCTTCCAGGTGCGTGGGCAGGGGGAGCCCCGCTAAATCGCAGAGTGTCGGGTAGATATCCACAAACTCCACCAGGGCCTCGCTGGTTTTTCCCTGCGCCTGCATACCCGGTGCCCGAATAATGAGCGGCACACGGGTGTCGTTTTCAAAGTTCGTATGCTTGCACCAGCCGTTGTGTTCGCCCAGCTTCCAGCCATGATCGCCCCACAGAATCACAATCGTGTTCTCATCCAGTTCCAGCCGCTGCAGTTCGTCCAGCACTTTACCAATGTTCGCATCAGTGAAACTGACGCAGGCATAGTAACCGTGCCGCAGCTGGAGTTGCTGCTCATCAGTCAGATCCCCTTTGGCCGGCATGTCAGAATAGTTCCGCAGTTCTCCCCAGTTGGTCAACGCGATTTTCGGTGCATTCTTAGGCGGGAAGCGGTTCTCCGCCAGTTTGATCTGCCTGCGGTCGTAGAGATCCCAGTACTTCTGCGGCGCCACAAAGGGGAGGTGCGGCTTCAAAAATCCGACCGCCAGGAAGAACGGCTGCTGACTCTGTTTCAACTCCCGGAGTGATTTAATCGCTCGCTCGGCGATCGCCCCGTCGCGGTACTGTGCGTCCGGCACATCTGCCATCTCCGTAGCGGGACCCCGCGTCAGCTTAGAACGTTGCCGCCAGTTCATTTTTTTTACGTCGAGTCCTTTAGTCCGTTCCCGAATTCCCGCCAGCGTCTCAGGCAATTGATATCCTCTGCCTCTGACCGTGGGGTAGGCATCCCATGACGCCTTATCGTTCAGACTCCCATGATAGATTTTGCCCATCCCGATCGACTTGTAACCATGCTTCATGAACTGCTGCGTCAGCGTCACCACATCGGGCACCGTCTTACGGAAGTGCGTATCCAGATCGTAGACCTTGGTGGAATCGGGACGCAGCCCGGTCATCAGGCTCGTTCGTGAAGGCGAACAGACCGCCTGCTGGCAATAAGCCCGGTTGAACAGCAGACCACTGGCCGCCAGCTGATCAATGTGCGGACTCTGAATATGTGACGCACCATAACAGCCCAACTCGGGCCGCAGGTCATCCACGGCAATGAACAGCACATTCGGTTTCTCGGCGGCTGTCGAGAGGCGCTGGACCATACCAAAACAGAGGGCAAACAGGCTGAGTAGAAAAAAGGGCCGCAGTCGCATCGAGGTCATCATGGAAGCGCTCCTGGACAGGAAAAAATAATGGATATCTGACGGACATAATATCTCTCTGCCGCGGGGGAAATACAACATCGCGTTCTGAATTCAGTTGAGTATTTCAAATGAAGCATCTCCCGGAAAGAGGCATTCTCATCTGCTGGAAGACTTAGGGAGCCCGATTTTCATTTCAGGCTGGTTTTGAATAACGCAATAAGGTTTAATAAAGGGCAGGGCTGGATGGTAAATCTCCAGAACCTTAAACAGAGCAAGGCATCGACAGACAGGGAGTTTATGAGCACCTCAACGAAACTGACGCGACGTGAAATGTTACAACGTTCGGCTCTGGCAGGAGCGGGCCTCTGGCTCGGGGCACACACGGCCCAGGCTGAAAGCACCTCACCCAACGAGAAGCTCAACATCGCCTGTATCGGTCTGGGGAACCAGGGGAACGCGAACCTGGGGCTGGTCTCCAGCCAGAATATTGTCGGCCTGTGCGACGTCGATTCCGCCCGCACCGACAAATACCAGGCGAAGTTCCCGAAAGCGAAATCCTTCGCCGATTTTCGCGTCATGCTCGATAAGCTGGAAAACGAGATCGACGCCGTCGTTGTGACGACTCCCAACCACACCCACGCCACCATCGCTATCAACGCCATGCGACGCGGCAAACACGTCTACTGCGAAAAGCCGCTGGCCCACTCCATTCATGAAGTTCGCGAAATGCAGCGCGTGGCCCGTGAGGAAAACGTTGTCACCCAGATGGGCACACAGAACCACGCCGGTGAAAATTACCGGCGGACCGTCGAGCTCATTCAATCTGGAGCCATCGGCGATGTGCAGCAGGTCCACGTCTGGTTTGGACGACCGGGAGGCTGGCGGCGTTACAAGCATGTCGTCGATCGTCCTGCAGAACCGCAGCCGATTCCTAAAACCCTGAACTGGGATCTCTGGGTCGGTCCGGCGCCGATGCAGAATTTTCATCCCTGTTACCATCCCCACGACTGGCACTACTGGTGGGACTTCGGCAACGGCACGCTGGGGAACATGGGCTGTCACTACATGGACCTGATTTTCTGGTCGCTGGATCTACAGTATCCCCACGCGGTCGAAACCAAAGGACCTGAGCTGCACCCCGACTCCACTCCGTTCTGGCTCGACTGTCACTGGCAGTTCCCGGCTCGGGGATCGAAGCCTCCCGTCGAGGTGATCTGGTATCACGGACGCAACACCCCGGAACCTGTTCTCGAACTGGGCGGCCCCGAATGGGCGGCGGGAATCCTGTTTGTCGGCACCGATGGCATGCTGGCTGCAGATTACGGTAAGCGCGTATTGCTGCCCGAAGAAAAATTCGCCGGCTTCAAAGCACCGCCGAAAACGATTCCACCGGCAATCGGCAATCATCGCCAGGAATGGTACGAAGCCTGTAAAGGCAACGGCAAAACCAACTGCCACTTCGATTACGCAGCCCCATTAACGGAAACAATCCTGCTGGGCAATCTCGCGTTCCGCGTCGGCGAGAAAGTGGAATGGGATGCAGAGAAAGGTGCTGCCACGAATACCGACCAGGCCGCGCAATACGTACAACGCGAATACCGCAAAGGATGGACACTCTAAGATGCCGCTTTATAGATTGAAGTCACACATGAAATCACTACTACGAACTATCGCACTCCTGATGCTGGCACTGTTTGCAGGGACCGAAACATCCCTGTATGCAGGTCCCGCCGTCACCCTGGAAGTCAGCGCCGGCAAACACGATCGGCAGCAGACCGTCATCAGTCTCCCCGTACCTGAACCACTTCAGAATCAGAAACAGCTGACGCTGGTCCGCCTCGATGACGGCAAGGAAGTTCCGGTTCAGATTGATGCCTCGGGTTCCGAACGGACACTGGTCTGGATTCTCAGCAAACCACTGCCCGCAGGCACCTCGCGTCAATATCGCCTCCATGCGGCGCAATTCACAAAGCCTGCCGATCAGGTTACCGTCGTCGATGACGGCAGCCATTTGAATGTCAAAGTCGCTGACAAGCCGGTGCTGACCTACAATCACGCCATCGTCAAGGCTCCGAAACGGGATGAGTCTTACTACGACAAGAGTGGCTACATTCATCCGCTCTATACGCCCTCCGGCAAAGTGATTACCGATGACTTCAACCCCGATCATGCCCACCAGCACGGCATCATGTTCTCCTGGCGAAAGATCCTCTTCGAAGGGCGGGAGAACAACGGTTGGGACCAGAAGTCCAAACTGGGCAAAGTCGCTCACAGCCAGGTCAATTCATTCACCGGCGGTCCTGTGTTCGGCGAAATTGATACTTCCATCGAACACATCGACCTCACAAAAAAGACCGGCCCCGTGACGATGCTCAACGAAAACTGGAAGGTCCGCGTCTATGCGCTGGAGAAACAGTTCCTGTTTGATATCGTTTCTGTGCAGAAGTGTGCGACCGAAAAACCGGTCACCATTGATAAGATCCATTACGGCGGCATGACCATTCGTGGACACGCCGACTGGCATACGAATCATGGCTACGATTATCTGACCAGCGAAGGCAAGAACAAGACCAACGGCAACCAGTCGCGGCCACACTGGGTCGAGATGTATGGTCCTCTGGGCGACGAAACCGCCGGGGTGGCGATTTTCAGTGCACCGACCAATTTCCGGTCGCCGCAACCGGTGCGACTGCATCCCACGATGCCTTATTTCTGTTTCGCGGTCGCTTCGCTCGATCCCTTTGATATCCAGTCGGGCCAACCCTATGTCTCACGCTATCGGTTCTACGTGCATGACGGTAAGCCCAGCCAGGAAGTGGATCAACGCTTATGGACTGACCTGGCCGAGCCGCCTGAGGTCAAAGTGATCAGCGGTCCTTAATATTGTTGATCCCATCACGCGCATAAAAAACTGGCCCGAACAGGGATTCGGGCCAGTGACGTGACTGAAGTCAGATTGTGACTACTTGATCGACTTGATCATGTTTTCAATCTCTTCTGCGTTGTATTTGTCAGACGCGATCTGCAGGAACAGGAATGTCGCTCCGGTTTTACCCGGGAAGACACCCATGACCTGGTGAAACCTCTTGTCGTTCTTATCCGTGCCTTCGGCGAACGTAAATTCGACTTTTTCACCGTTGATTTCGAATTCTTTCTGTTCCGTTTTATCGATCTTCAGTTCCCGCTGGTTCTGATTCTGTTGTTTCAGGTTTTGACGGAACTCTTGGTTCATGTCGACCATGCCATCGTTTGGCATACCGAAACTCATCAACACCAGGCCGCCATCTTTCTCTTTTTCCTCGTAGATCGCCATCAGGATCTTTTTGCCGATCACATCCGCCGACATGCCCATCTGGGGAACGAAATATTCGGGAATGTTGATCGTGGCAATCTCATTCTGGATTTCGGTGATCTCCTGTTTGTTCTCGGTGACCTTGGCTTTCACATTGCGTACGGCATAAAAGATACCGCCGCAGCAGAGCAACATGCCGATGCCCCCGAGCGCCAGCAGGATGAGCAGAATCTTGACCCCGGAGCTCATCCCCGGTTTGGGGGGAGCCGAATATTCTTCCGGTTTGAATTGATCATCGTCTGCGTAAAAATTGTCATCGGACATCGTCGCTTATCCTTTATTCCGGCTGGCGGAGCGAAAACTGTGTCGAAAACAGGCGATATCGAGGGAATACCACAAGGGGGTGACCGCCTGATGACCGTCAGTCTATAACGAATCGGGCAGGGAAACGAGCGAAATTCAAATCCGGATCACAAAAATCGGGAGAATTATTCCCAGTCCTCGGCTTCCTGTGCCGCCAGACGACGCTCTTCGTCACGCCACTGTTTCTGCAGCTTACGACGTTCGCGCTTGCTCAACCCTTTCAGCTGTTCCGGATCATGATTCAGGTCGACGCGCGTTTTCTTTTTGACCGTCTTAGACCGTTTGCTCGAAGTGGGCTGCTGTTCTGACGGTTGCTCGCCTTGAGACTCCGGTTCGGAAGTTTCATCGACCGTTTCCGATTCTGGTTCAGGATCGGGCTGTTTCACGGCCTTTTTCTGCGCTGCTTTCTGGGCCGCTTTTTCGGCTGCTGCCTGTTTCGCAGCTTCCTTTTCAGCCACTTTCTGTGCGGCCTTTTCTTCCGCAGCTGCTTTGGCTGCCTGTTTCTTCTCAGCTGCAGCGGCCGCCTGTTCCTCTTTCAGTTTCGCTTTTTCTGTGCGTTCCTGTTCCAGACGTACTTTCTCGGCCTGTTTCTGTTCTGCCCGTTCTTTCTGTTGTTGTTCTTTTTCCTGCAGACGTGCTTTCCGCTGCAGAGCCCGGGCAACCCGTTTCGCTTTGCCGCGAATACGACGTCGATACAGATATCCCTTCGCCGCATGCTTGAAGCGGGAAGGAGCCTTCTCGGGCAGATCCACGGAATGATACAGCAGATGATGTGTATGCAGCAGCAGGCTGGTAAACAGACACCAGTGAGCGAAGTAAAACAGCCCCGCGTCGATCATGTGATGCCAGGCCTCGCCCGGAATCAGGTTATCGGTAAACTGGAAGGTCAGACTCAAAACATAAGTGGCCCCTGCCACAATCAGCAGGTTTAGCCCCGCCCGGTCGCCACGCATTTCCAGGTACGCCATTAACGCCACCGTACACCCGAACGCCAGGGCTGGTGCCAGCCAGGCCAGCAGACCCGTATGTGGTCCCCAGTCAAACAACCGCAGTTCAATCACAGTCTGAGCCCAGACGGTGTGCAGCTGTGTCGTCAGGCACAGTGCGAGTAGAAACAGACCGCAGGCAATCCATTTCCAGAGCCGGTATCGTCCGGAGAAATCATGCAGGCTTTGAGTCCGCAGGGATGCGATCAGCAATGCCAGCTGCCCGGTCATGAACAAGAGGCCGCCTCCCAGTACGGGGAGCAGGGGACTCTGTTTCAGTGACAGCAAGCCAGAGAGCGTTTTTCCTTCCGGCGGAAGTTCTGCCCGATAAAAGTCAGCCGCGATCAGCCCGGAAAAACAGAGCAGTACCGGCAGGTAATAGAGCGCAAGCTTCCAGCGACGCGGAAAGATCAGTGTCCGTAGCGGATACTGTCCCGCAGCGAAACGATGCGTGCGCGCAAGTCGAGGGGAATCTGAATCGTCATTCGCGTTATCGAGCGATTCAGAACATTCCGACGCCAGTCTGCGGCGTCGGCGTTCATCCATGGAACGAGAGCCGGCAAATCCAGTAGACATTGATGCTCTTTGTGATCCTTCAACGAGATCTTTGTCGTCTATTACAAGAACAGTGTTGTTGAGAACGATGAGTCACTAAGAGTGACAACGGTCGGCAGAGGCAGTAATCAATCCTTTGATCGCCAGATCCCCGACATGACCGCATCGATGGTGACTCCATTTTCATCGGTATTCACGAAATTCCGGCACGAGTTCAGATTTGTAAAACACCGACTGTTGCAGGTGATACTGAAAGCAAATGCCGTGCGTCCGTTTTTATCGCCAGCCGTTTCCTGATGCGAAAACTCTTCCCGAAACCCCCAGATTACCGCAGTTCTTTCAGAAGGGGGTTTTCACTGGTGTCATGGGGCGGGGAAGATCTGAATCAGGGTAAATACTGATATGGAAATGGTTTAAAAATGTCCGAGTTTCTCGGTGCTGTTTAGTCCTCAGCCCATTCCACAACAGATATAATGAGGCATCCGCCTCACCAACTTTGCGATTTTTAATAAACGGAGTGAATGAAAATGCTGTTCAACTGGAAATCAGGTCTGTTGTTCTGCCTGTTACTGATATCACTGTCTGCCGTGTCAGCTGCTGAAGTTCCCACTGCTGCGATCTCTTCTGAGGCGGGCATCGTGATTCGACTGAAGCAGCCTCAGGCAACATTACAGAGGATGACCCAGCTCACGAGTCAGGTCGACGAAGCCATCAGTGGTCTGCTGGCTGCCAACGTGCGAACCGTCGTGGGGCGTTCACTCTCAAATCCGACCTGGGAAGGCGTCGACCCGGCACGGACGATCAGCATTGGCGTCTTTCTGCATGCCGAACAGGATCCGGGCTTGCTCTTCATTGTTCCTGTGAATGACGCCGCTGCCTGCAAAGACGCACTGGGTGAAAAATATCACTCGGCTTTGCAGGAGAAATGGCTGATTTACAGCGAAGACCAGCAACTCGTCGAACAGGCACAGGCCAGTCTCAAGCAGTCGGATCAGTCGTTCGAATCTCAACTCAGCCCGGCTGCGAAAGGTCTGTTTGATTCCGGTGATCTCTCGGTGTATCTTAATCTAAAGAAGATGGTCCAGATCTATCAGGCTCAGCTCAAACGGGCCGAGGGACAGGTCGATCGCAGACTGACTGAACTCGCCAAAACCATGAACGCGGCGCCCGGCGTCAATGCAAAACCGATTCTCGGTCTCTACTCGACGCTGGCGAAAGGCTCCCTGCAGGCCGTCAAAGATTCGCACGCTTATACCACCACATTTCAGTTTTCGGAGCAGGGGGTCGGCCTGTCAAGCCTGTTTGAGGTCAAACCCGATTCCGAAACCGATCAACTGTTTCAGTCCAATCCGCCTCAGCCGTTAAATCAGCTGGGACATTTTCCCGCACATCAACTGGCTTACATCGCTGGTGCCGGCAATGCGGATGCGCTGATTACCTGGGGTATGAACATGACCGCCCAGATGTTTGATGAAACACAGCAGAACGCCGAAGCCAAAGAGAAGTTCACGGAGATCGTCAAAGAAATCCGCAGCCTCAAGTTCGGCAGTTACTACTTTTCCTTCGAACTGGGCAAACTCGCAGATGGCGTGATGCATGCCTACACGGTTTCCGAAGTCACTCCGTCGGACAAGCTGCGGACTCTGACGCATCAGATGATGCAGATCATGCAGAATATCTCACTGCCCGGCATCAAGCAGGAAATCACTTTTAAGCCCGATGCAGAACAGGCAGGTGGTATCCCCGTTGACCTGACTGTCATCAAGCAGGAACTCGATCCGGCGTCCGATCCGCTGCAGATCCAGAAGCGGATGCTCGAAATTCTCTACGGCCCCTCCGGGATCACCAACCGCATGGCGTATCCAGAAGGGAAGGTCCTGCAGGTTATGGGGGGATCTGCCTCGATGCAGAAATTCATGGAAGCCCTCAACGCGCCGGAGAAATCGTCGCTGACCGCGCAAAACCAGCCCGCCTTTCAAAAAGCCCGCGCCCATGGTGCGGAAAAGGCGAATCTGGTAGCCCTCGTCGATGTCTCAGGCACCGTGATGCGGATTCTGAATATCTTTGCTGAGAGCCGAAAGCAGACAGGGCCCTTTGCTGAAAAACAGATCCGGGAACTGGGCATCCAGGACTCGTATCTGACCTTCAGCCTGACTACCGGAAAACAGTCACTCAGCACGAAAACCTATATTCCGGTTGAGAATCTGCAGAACGGGTTCAAAGTTTATTCGCTGATTTCCCGTCAGAAATAAGACAGGCACTCTCTTTTGTGGAAAAATACTGAAAAAATGTCGCCCTGCTTTTGAGTGGGGGACTCTGTTCGTAAGTTTTTGTGAGTAAATAGATTACAGATCTCCCGGTGGGGCGGCACAGATCCGGAATGTTCCGTTTCACCGGGGAATCCGTAAAACTTCTCTTGAAAGAATCGACATTTTTCCGAAAACTGTCAAAAATGAGCGAACCTTTGTCAGGGCATTGTTGTCATACTGGCAGAGGGATACTCCTGTTACTCATCATAACTGGTTTATCCGCTGAATTACCTGTGAACGGCTTGTGTCCGTTTTTTTCTTATGAGGCACGAGCCTCTCTTTTTATAGTCTCTTTCTCTGCGGTTTAACGCAGGAGGTGCACTGATGATTTTTTCTAAACAGAATCGTCGTTTCGTCGTCAAAGCAATTAACAACAGCGTGTTTGTCAAAGCAGCAGCTGTCGTGAAAGCGATTGATGTCGTCCGTGCCGCCCTCCGTACAGATGCGTTAAGCCCTCTAAGTGGAGAACGATTGTCGGAATCCGGTGGTATGCCGGGGTCCTCCCCGATGGGTTGGCATTGTTGTTGTCAACATCAACCCACAATGCATCTGCTCTATCAAAGATATATGCAGATAACGGGAACCCCCCTGACCACCGTGACCGGAACTGCTTCGTAAGCAGATTCCTGTTCCCTGCTTTTTAGCAGAAAATCGTTTACTCAAAGTGGTTGGTTAAAACGCGACAGCCTTTTAGCTGACCCTGCCACATTCACTGGCAAACGTAGCACGTTGGGCCCCTGGTGACCTGTGAAAGCGCACCCGCTTTTTCTCTGGTCTCGCGGCTGATTCAAACGCTGTTCCGTTTCTGGTTTGCATGTGCTTAACGAACCACTTTGAACTTCAATGAATTCAGAGTCCTGATTCAGGGACAGAGAAGAGATACTACAATGGAAGATCAGAACTTAATCGAGTTAGTTACGGCTGCTCAGAATGGAGATCGGGACGCCTTCGGTTCACTTGTTGTTCAATTTGAATCTACGGTCTTCGCGATCGTAATGAAGCGTCTGCGTAACCACGCTGAAGCCAGTGAAGTCACTCAGGATGTCTTCATCCAGGCCATGCGGAAACTGTCACAGCTGAATGCACCGGAGCGATTCGGTGGCTGGTTGCGGCAGATCGCCGTCCGGATGTCGATCAATCGAGCCGTTCGTCGGCCTAACGAATGCATTCAGAGCCCGGATACCTTCATCGTCCTGGACGATGAACCGGAAAACCCGCTGGACAAACTGCTGGAAAGCGAGCGGGCTACTGAACTGCGTGGCGGACTGGAATCGCTGGGTGAAGTCGACCGTCAGACCCTGATCTCATTCTACTTTAAGGGCCAGTCCCTGAAGGAAATGAGTGACGAGTTCGATCGGCCCATCGGGACGATCAAGCGTCGACTGCACACCGCACGTAATCGTCTGCGGGAAGCACTGTTGGACGTCCAGTCCGTATGAGTGACGTTCATGAAAGGAATCGAACCACGCCTGTGGAGGCCCGCCTCTGCAGGCGTTTTTTGTTGCGCGACTCCTGGCTTAAGGGAGTTCCAGGCCTGCGCGTCTCAGCAGGGATGTCAGCTCCATCAACGGAATGCCGGTAATCGCCGAGTGGTCGGTTGATTCGATCGATTCAAACAGGGCAATGCCCCGGCTTTCGATCTTATACGCTCCGGCACAGTTCCAGGGTTCGTCATATTCGACATACCGCCGCAGCGCTGCTTCATCCAGAGCGCGCATCGTGAGCCGCGTGTGGTTACAATGAACTTCCTCAAACGCCGGGCCCAGCACCGCGATCGCCGTGATCAGTTCGTGACTGGTCCCCTGCAGTCGCATTAATTGTTGAACCGCCCGTTCGTTGGAACCCGGTTTCCCCAGCACATCTCCTTCGAAGGAAACCAGTTGATCACCGCCGATAATCAGCGCCGTCGGGAAACGCTGCTGAACCTGGAACGCTTTCTCCAGCGCCAGCCGTTTGGCCAGTTCTGCGGGAGGCAGTCCAGCCTGCTTCAGAATGTCTTCATCGACCTGCGGATCCTCTTGTTCAAATGGAATCCCCAGACGCCGTAACTGTTCCGCGCGATAAGTTGAAGTGCTGGCCAGAATGAGTTGCATAGTACGCATTTCTTAAATCGGGAGATTTCTTTTCTCTAGTGGTCCGTTTAGTTAGGACGCTGCGCATAAACCTGTCGAGGGGAGAGACACTGATGAGGACGATCCCATTCCGCAATCGCTGCCAACTCACCCGCGGGACTGACGATCGCGACTTCAGTGATTTCGTCTGTCTCAGGTAACCTTTCCGGAGGGCCGGTCAGTTTCTGCCCCAGGCTGATGGCTCTCAATTCCCGTGCATCGCACTGGTAATGTGGTAGATGGGGAACGGCTTTGATCGGCGGTTGCAGATTGGCAGTGATCACTTCCAGAGTCGGCGGTTCTTCGAGACTCAGCGCTGACTCCAGCTTGAATTCCCCAATCTGTGTGCGTACCAGCGAGGTCATCGTGGCGCCCACGCCCAGGTCTTCACCCAGGTCGCGTCCGATCGAACGAATGTAAGTTCCCGAACCGCAGACAATCCGCAGTTGAAAACGGGGAAACTCAAATTTCACGATTTCCAGTTCATAGACTTCGACCGGGCGAGGCTCGATTTCAACGGTCTTACCCTGGCGGGCCAGATCGTACGCCCGTCTGCCATTCACATGGACTGCAGAAAACTGTGGCGGAGTCTGTTTAATGGAACCACGATAAGTGGGCAGTAAGCGTTCCAGCTGTTCCCGTTCGATCACCGGACAGTCCGGCGTCTCGACGACTTCGCCCGTGATATCGTCGGTGTCGCTCCGTTTTCCCAAAACGAATTCGCCGATGTATTCCTTGGGCTGATCCTGCACAAAACGGATCAACCGGGTTGAGGGACCGACGCAGAGTACCAGCACTCCCGTCGCCAGGGGATCGAGTGTCCCTGCATGGCCGACTCGGGCCGGGCGGACCAGCTTTTGAAACTGGTTGACCACCTGGCGAGAGGTGACGTCCTCGGGTTTATTAACGTTCAACAATCCAGAGAGTTGCAGGTCTGCTTTCGAAAGAGAACCGCTCATCGGGGAAAGTCTCCCTGTTCTGATACTTTTCGGAATCAGACACGCGCCTCTGTCAGGAAACAGAGACACGCACTTTCTGCTGATGATAATTCAGAGCCGCACTGACGAACCCGGCAAACAGCGGATGCGGGCTGACCGGCTTGGACTTGAATTCCGGGTGGAACTGAACTGCAAGAAACCAGGGATGATCCGGAATTTCGACGATCTCGACCAGGTTCCCGTTGGGACTGGTACCGGTCGGAATCATACCCCCTTCGATCATCTGCGTACGGAATTCAGGATTGAACTCGTAACGGTGACGGTGCCGCTCGCTGATGGAGTCTGCACCGTAACAGGTGTGTGCCTTGGTCTCTTTGGTGATGATGCAGTCCTGGGCTCCCAGTCGCATCGTGCCCCCCTTTTCGGTGATCTCTTTCTGTTCTTCGAGCAGACAGATCACCGGGGCGCTGGTTTCGCTGTCGAATTCCGTGCTGTGGGCACCGGGCAGTCCCAGAACATTCCGGGCAAATTCGATCACCGCACACTGCATACCCAGACAGATTCCGAAGTAAGGAATCTTGTTTTCGCGGGCAAATTTTACGGACGCGATTTTGCCTTCGATGCCACGTTTTCCAAAACCGCCGGGAACCAGTATCCCGTCGACGTTGGAGAGCAATTTCTCAGCACCCTGACGTTCGACTTCTTCCGCTTCGATCCGCTTCAGCAGAATGCGGGTATTGTGATGGAAACCGGCGTGGAACAGCGATTCGTAAATCGACTTGTAAGCATCTTTGTGATCGATGTATTTTCCGACAACGGCGATAGTCACTTCGTGCTCAGGATTTTTGACGCGGTTCAACAGGGTCCGCCAGTTCGTCAGATCCAGAGGCTCGGCGTCGATCTGCAGTTTGCGGATGATGAGCTTATCCAGCCCGTCATCTGCCAGACCCTGGGGTACTTCGTAAATCGAATATTCGGTATCGACCTCTTCGATGACCGCCCCTTTTTCGACGTTACAGAACAGTGCGATCTTATCCGCGTGATCTTTGTCCATGGGACGTTCGGTTCGCACGATGAGGACGTCGGGCTGAATCCCGATCTGCCGCAGCAGGCCTACACTGTGCTGAGTCGGTTTGGTCTTCATTTCTCCCGCCGCCTTGATGTAAGGCAGGAGCGTCAGGTGGATGAACAGGCAGTTTTCTTTGCCGATATCCAGCGGAATCTGACGGATGGCTTCGAGGAAGGGCAGACCTTCGATGTCGCCCACGGTTCCCCCGAGTTCGGTGATGACCACATCGACATCGGAGCTGGCCAGGTTGTAAACCGATTCTTTGATTTCATCGGTAATATGCGGAATGACCTGTACGGTCGCTCCCAGGTATTCACCCCGGCGTTCTTTTTCAATCACGCGCTGGTAAATCTGCCCCGTGGTGTAGTTGGATTTGCGGGAGAGCGGGCTGTTGGTGAACCGCTCATAGTGACCCAGGTCGAGGTCGGTCTCTGAACCGTCATCGAGTACGTAAACTTCACCATGTTCGTAAGGATTCATGGTGCCGGGGTCGATGTTGATGTACGGATCGAGCTTCTGCATCCGGACCCGCAGGCCGCGCTGTTCGAGCAGCAGACCGATGGAAGCCGAGGTCAGACCTTTCCCTAAAGAACTGACGACGCCGCCGGTGACAAAAATGTGTTTTGTGGTGTGTTTGGTCATTTCGCTGTCTGTTGTTTGAGCTGTCATTAATCTTTGCTGCATGATATGGAAAGCTATGCGAAATTGCACGCTTTAATCGGATGAAAAGCGAGCAGGACTGCCGGATCTCAGTCGCCACTCATGAATATTCTAACACGTCAGGCCTGCAGGGGAATTCCTGAAACCGAACCGGGGGTTGATCTTTAACTGTTGATCAATAAGCGACTTACTGCAATCTAATTCGTTCCCTGCTGATAGCGGCTGACGAACCGGGCGTAATCGTCCGGGGTATCGATGCCTACGGTGGGATGAGCGACAGTGCCGACCTGAATCTTTGCACCCGTTTCCAGGGCCCTGAGCTGCTCCAGTTTTTCCAGCTGCTCCAAAGGAGTAGGAGAGACTTTGGTGAGTTCAAGCAAAAATGGTCGACGGTAGGCATAGAGGCCCAGGTGCAATAACCAGGGGCTCTCTTCGGGTAGCAGTGTTTCGGGAGCGACGTCGCGTGTGAAGGGAATCGGCAGGCGACTGAAGTACAGCGCCGAGCCATCCTGTCTGCAGACGACTTTGGTACAAGAAGAATCCTGTAACTGATCCAGACTGCGGATGGGCGTTGCCAGCGTCGCCATTTCGGCTTCCGGGGAGGACTCCAGCAGGTCGATCAGCTGGTCGATGAATTCAGGCGCGATTTCGGGTTCGTCTCCCTGGATATTCACCAGGATATCCGCATCGAAGAGTTCTTTTTCAGCGACTTCGGCAATCCGGTCGGTGCCGCTGGGATGCTCTCCCGTCAGAAATGCCTTGCCGCCAAAGCCATGTACGGCTTCCAGAATCTCCAGACTGTCGGTCGCCACGATCAGGCGATCCAGCCGCTCGGAGCGGGCTGCTGCCTCCCAGGTATGCTGAATCAGCGTCTGCCCGGTTTCACTGAGTAACAGTTTTCCGGGGAGTCGCGATGACTCGAGTCGGGCGGGAATCACGCCGCACACTGGCACGTGCACACCTCCTGTGTCTGAGAGAACGGCTGGCTGAAAAAATCCTTAATTGGCCCAATGTATCAAGCCTGTCTGACTCTGCAAGTGGGAGCCGGGGAAATTCGCGCCATTCCCTTAAGGAAACTGATTGTGAGTAAAATCAGGCTGGGCTTGGATCAGAAATGAAGTTCTGATATGGTTCCTCGCGAACAGATCTCGTTCCCCCCATACGCCAAAACAGGATACTCAGATGGAGCATGGATTTTTAGGCTATCGCTCAACATTCATGTTGGATTTTGTGGTCTCGGCACTGTTGCTGATTGTCCCACTTCTCTTATTCAGCCTCTACGCAGTCAAAATCAAACATTACTTTGCGCTGCACAAAAAGCTGCAGATTCTGCTCGGGGCCGTCCTGCTGGTGGCTGTGGCCGCCTTCGAAGTGGATGTCCAGATCATGCACGGCGGCTGGCAGAATATCGTGAAACAGCGCGAGGTCCCCCTGACACCCGAACAGTTCGACTATGTTCGGAACGTCCTCTACGTGCACCTGCTGTTCGCCGTCAGCACCCCCTTCTTCTGGGCGACGACGCTGATTCTGGCGCTGAAACGCATTCCCAATCCGCCCGTACCCTGTGCGCACAGCAGCCTGCACAAAAAACTGGGCTGGATTTCGACGATCGATATCACGCTGACGTCGTTGACCGGGTTGTACTGGTACTACGTCGCGTTGGTTGCCGGGGGGTAAGGGCAGGCAGGTCGCTTACGATTTTTTACGTGCGCGAGACAGAGGTCCTTTAGCGGGTTTGCTATCATCTCCGTCGTCCGAGCCTTTTGCCAAAACACGGGCAATGGCATCCAGGAAGACGTCCATTGCGAAAGGCTTCCGCAAGTAGTCGTCGACTCCCAGCATCTCGGCATACGCTTTGTGCCGACCACCTTCGTTGGCGGTGATCATGATCACCTTGGGGGGAGAAGGTAGAGACTTGAGGGTTTCCAGCACGGGGAACCCTCCCATTTTAGGCATCATCATATCGGTGATGACGAGATCGGGATTCTCGGTCTGGGCGAGCTTCTGCCCTTCCAGTCCGTTCGGGGCCACGATGATGTTATAGCCCGCAGATTTAATCACACCACTCAACGTGCTGGAAATCTCGCGGTCATCCTCGATCAGTAAAATTTTGTAATCAGTTGACATGGTCGTTTTCATTCCCTGGAGAAACGATGCGTTTCCCGCAACTCCTGTTTTTCAAAGTGACTCAGCGCCACGTACTCAGACACTCCGGTCTGAGATATATGGTAGAGCTCGAACTCGGGATTCTCAAGGCAGTTGCATAAAACTGTTCTGATTCTTCATCTTTCATTCGTGAGCTGTGTCGTATTATACCAGTTAGACGATCGAAATTTCACGCTTTTTTTGTTCGTTTGAGAAAGGATGCCACCAGTTCCTCACTTTTAATGCCCGGGGCCGATTCCACTCCGCTGGCGGTATCCACGCCAAAGGGCTGTACCGCGGTGATGGCTTCCGCGACATTCTCGGGGGTCAGTCCCCCCGCCAGAATCAGGGGCGGCCACTCAGCAAACTGATAATATTCCTGAATCACCGCCCAGGGAGCGACTTTGCCGGTCCCCCCAAAGGCATCTGGTGAATAAGCGTCGATCAATAGATAATCGGGTCGTTTGCCACAGCGATCGCAGTCAGACAGATAGGCGGCGATTGATTCGAGATTCGCTTCCCGCACACGAAATGCTCGGATCAAAGTCCGATTCGGTAGTCGCTGTGACAGTTCCGTCAGGAATTCCGGCGTTTCATCTCCATGCAGCTGCAGCAGATCGAGTGAAACGGACTGGCAGATCGTTTCAATGTCCTCCAGGCTGTGATTCACGAACAATCCGACCAGAGCGACATCATTCTTCGAGACAGCCGCAGCGATTTCCCTGGCGGTTTCAATAGAGATGCACCGCGGCGAAGGGGCGTAAAAATTCAAACCGAGTGCAGAGGCACCCAGGTCCGCCACCATGCGGGCGGTTTCGGCATCACGAATGCCACAGATTTTCGTCCACATATGTGTCGATCTTGTTCTGACTGGAGGTTCTCAAAAGCAATGCGACCGCGGCAGGTTTTCCTCCGCGGAATGGTGTCTGCATTATAGACGTCAGGCAACTCAGGGAGTACCGCCGATCGGCAGAAACTGAATACAGACCGGCTTGGGAACGTCGATTTCATATCCCGTCGGTTCCAGCACTCCCGTTTTCTGATTGATCTTGAATACGACGACGTTATTTGAATCCTGGTTCGCGGCCAGCAGGAATTTCCCACTCGGGTCGATGTTGAAATTCCGCGGAATCGCACCGCCGGTCGGCTGATAACCCAGGGAAGTCAGTTCGCCCGTTTTCTGATCGATCCGGTACATGGCAATCGTATTCGGGCCCCGGTTGGATCCATACAGGAATTTCCCGGAGGGATGCACCAGAACCTGCGCTGTGGAATTCCCTTTCCGCTTCGTTCCTTCAGGAACGGTGGAGATGTTCTGCCGAATCTCAAAGACGCCCGTCTTTTGATTGTAGTTCATGGCGGTCACGGTCAGGTTCAGCTCGTTAATCACATAACCCCATTTCCCGCTCGGATGAAAGGCAAAGTGTCGGGGACCGGCTCCGGGAGCCATTTTGATTCCCGGTATCGCGTTCGGAGTCAGGCTCCCGTCTTCTGCAGAGAAATCGTAGACGCGCAGTTCGTCAATGCCCAGATCGGCGACCACCGCATGGCGGTTCTTCGGATCCAGATTAATCGAATGCGCGTGCGGTGCTTTCTGACGTGCCGGATTCACACTGGAACCGGTATGCTGCACAAAAGCAGAACTGGGGCCGAGGGAACCATCTTTGTGAATCGGCAGCGTGCAGATATTGCCGCCGGAATAGTTGGCCACGAGCACGAACTTACCAGTCGCATCCACCACCAGATGACAGGGAGAGCCTCCCCGGGAAGAATGCTGGTTGAGAAACGTCAGCTTGCCACTGTCTGAAGCAATCGAATACGCGCTGACGGCACCCGCTTTCTGGCCTTCAAAATCACTGATTTCATTAACGGCGTACAGATATCGCTGATTCGGAGAAATCGCCAGAAACGAGGGATTCACGCTGTTTTCCGTAACATCCACATGCGTCAGCTTGCCCGTCTTGCCGTCCAGCAGCAACTGGTAGATCCCCTTGCTGTCGCTGCCGCGGGTATAGGTCCCCACATAAATCCGATATTGCTCAGCCCCGGATGCGGATTGCGTCAGGAGCGTGGAGCAGACAGCTCCGGAAAAGAGAGCGAAGCACAGGAAATATTGGGTCGGCGCGAGCATGGGCAATCCTATCTGAAATCTCAGGACAACAGGGCGGGGGACGGGCAGTCCATCCCTCACCGGGCTTTGAATTTATTTGACTCGAATCAACGGCGGAACGCAAGCCTCTGTTTCGGCGGGGATCTGAAATACCGGGGGCGTCAATCCTGTGATTCGCGAACCGAAATGATTATACTTTGAGGCATGTTGAAACGGATTACACTACATAACTTTATGAGCCACGCGTTTACCGAGATTGAGCTGTCGCCCGGACTCACCGTGCTGACGGGACCCAATAACTGCGGTAAGTCGGCGTTCGTCTCTGCCCTGCAGGTGCTGGCGGAAAATACTTCGGGCGATTATATGGTCAGGCACGGCGCCAAAGAGTGCCGCGTGATCGTGGAAACCGACGACGGCCACGTCATCGAATGGAAACGCAAAAAGAAGGTCGTCAGTTATACGATTGACGGGCAGGATTTCCATCGCCTCAGAAACAGTGTCCCCGATATCCTCCCGGAAGTATTAAGACTGGCAAAAGTCAAGTCGGGGGACAGCGATGAATTCGATGTCCATTTCGGCGAGCAGAAATCGCCCATCTTTCTGTTGGGCGATCGGGGCAGTCGGGCCGCCCGCTTCTTTGCCTCCTCCTCGGATGCCTCGGTGCTGATCGAAATGCAGAAGCGGCACCGCAGTAAAGTCAAAGTCGCTCAGCAGGACTATCAGCGACAACAGACTGAGCTGAAACAGAACGAGGCCACTCTGAAACTGCTGGAGCCCGTTCCCGATCTGGAATCCGAACTGGAGACCCTCGAAACACAATTTCAGAGACTGCAGGCCGAAACGCAGCAGATCCAGCAGCTGGAAACATTGATTTCGGAACTCACGAAAGCAGAAACCAGTGTCGCCCTCTGTTCCCGCCGGGTTGCCTGTCTTCAGGAATTACCCGGACCGCTGGAGCAGGAACCGGAACGCCCCCTCGAAGCACTGGTTCAACGCTGGCAGACGATTCAAAGCGGGTTGCAGCGATCACAGACTACTGTCTCCGCTTTGCAGACATTAAGCGATCCCCCTGCGCTGCAAAATGAATCGGCGCTCGCTGCTCTGATCAGGGATTATCAGCTACAGGATCGCATTTGCCAGCAGTCACAGGCGACACAGAATTGCCTGGAACCGCTGGATGAACCTCCCCAGCTGACCGATCCGGAAAGTCTGGAGAAGCTGATCGCGAGACTGACGGCCGCGGAAGCCCGCATGCAGCGGGATCAAAAAGAAGCTGAAATCCTCGCAGAATGCGTTTCCCCACCGCAACTGGTCGATGGTGCGAAACTCGCACAGTTCTGTCAGCAGTGGACTGCCGCGGAGACACAGCTTCTGGAGCGGAAGCAGAGACACGCTGAAGTCGAAGCCGAATACGAACAGGCACGCGTCGAACTGCTGCACTGGGTGGAAGAGAATCCCACCTGCCCCACGTGTGGCGGAGAGCTGGAGCCGGATCGCTTCATTCAGTCAGCCGAAACCGGATTGAAGGGGCACACACATGACGCCTGAAGAATATCAAGGTGTGCTGCTGATTGGTGATCCCCACGTGGAAGGACGGGTTCCCGGCTTTCGCAGAGACGATTATCCCAACGTCGTGCTGGAGAAGCTCAAATGGTGTCTGCAGACGGCGCGAGAGCAAAGCCTGCTACCGGTGATCCTGGGGGACCTGTTTCATGTGCCCCGCGACAATCAGAACTGGCTGCTATGTGAACTGCTGACCTTATTCGAAACACCCGTGTACGGCATCTACGGCAATCATGACTGCCGTGAAAACCAGTTGAACGAACACGACACGCTCAGCATCCTGATCCAGGCAGGCCGCTATCGTCTACTCTCAACCGAAAATCCCTGGCGAGGCACCATGGCAGGTCGTCCGGTGATTGTGGGAGGCACTTCCTGGGGACACAAACTTCCCAAGGCAGACGCCTTTGAGCACGAAACCGATTCGCCGCTGATCATCTGGGTGACCCACCACGATCTGCTCGTCCCCGGCTACGAAGAACAGGGGCACCTGCGTCCCTATGAAATTACTGGCGTGGAATATGTCGTTAACGGCCATATCCATCGTCGGCTCGAAGATGTACAGAAAGGGCAGACGACCTGGGTGACCCCGGGAAATATCATCCGGCGTTCGCGCAGCGATGCGACCCGGGCGCATATTCCTTCTGTCCTGAAACTCGAGGCGACCGCAGACGGCTGGCGCCGCTCGCAGGTGGAAATCCCCCACGCCGCCTTTGATGAAGTCTTTCATCCGGAAATGGAAGACGAAACCGAGGAAGGCGTGCCGTCCGCTTTTATTTCGGGGCTGGCCGAATTACAGTCTCGGAGAACGGATACGGGAGCAGGACTGAAACTGTTCCTGGAAAAAAATCTGCCGCAGTTTGAAACGACCGTGGCAGCAGAAATACAGAAATTAGCAGATGAGGTTTCCCGCGATGACGAATGACCAGCAGGGAGCAGTTCCCGATATCGAAGCTTTGACGGAACAGTTTCAGAAACTGAATAAACGCAAAATTGAATCCGAACGCGACCTGGTGAATGCCGAGCAGAATCTGAACGAGCTCAAGCAACAGGCGCAGGAAGAGTACGGTACCGATCAGTTGGAAGAGCTGAAGGCAAAGCTGCAGCAGATCAAGGATGAGAATGCCCGTAAGCGGGCCGAGTATCATCAGAATCTCGCGAAGATCGAAACCGAACTCTCCAAAATTGAAACCGCACATCAGTCAGCAGACGCTTCCTGAACCGGCCGAATGGAAAGTGAGCCATGCAGAGCGACATGACTTCTCAATCTGATTCCGAGACCGAGCCCGGGGAACTGCGGTCTCCCTTGAGCCTGCAGCGCCGCTGCTGGGAACTCTCCGCGGTGCGCAAACAGAAAGAGAAAGACCAGGCCCAGCTCAAACAACAATTGCAGGAAACGGAACAGTACCTGGGGATCTCCGAGCAGGTCACCGAAGCCCTGGAGACCTTAAGCGGTCAGCTGTTCGAGCAGGAACTGCAGATGATTCAGGAGAAGCTGACGATCGCCCTCCAGGAAGTTCTGGAACAGCCACTCAAACTCAAGGCAGTCGCTGAATGGAAACGCAACGCCGCCACGGTCGAATTTCAGATCGAACGGGAAGGCAATACGGAAGACATCATGCGGGGGCAGGGGGGCTCGGTGGCCAACATCCTCTCGGTCGGCCTGCGGATGTTTGCGCTCATGACGCTGGATGAAACAGAACACCGACGCGTACTGGTACTGGACGAACAGGATTGCTGGCTGCGGCCCGATCTGGTACCACGGTTAGTGAAAATTATTCATGAGGCGGGGCAGGCACTCGGCTTCCAGATTATCATGATCAGTCACCACGATCCGGTTATGTTTGAACGTTATGCCGACACCATTTTCCAGTTCACCCCCTCTCCCGAAGGAGTAAAGGTAGAACGCGTGGAAACGGATCGGCAGCAACATGAATCAACCTGAACCGAAGTCGAGACACCATTGAAGGACCAGACCCACTGATGACATCGCCAACATATAAGACTGCTCCTGTCCCTACCAAAAAAATGCCGACCGGTATTCCCTACATTGTCGGTAACGAAGCAGCCGAACGATTTAGTTATTACGGCATGCGGGGCATTCTCGTGGTTTTCATGACGCAGTACATGCTGAATTCACAAGGCATGGAAGATCACATGAGCGACCAGCAGGCGAGTACTTATTTCCATCTGTTCGTGGCCGCCTGTTATTTCTTTCCGCTGCTGGGCTCTCTTATTTCTGATATCTTCTGGGGAAAATATCGCACGATTCTCGTCCTCTCGGTTGTTTACTGCTTTGGCCATCTTGCCCTGGCCATCGATGAAACGCGCACGGGACTGCTGCTCGGCTTAACCTTAATTGCTATTGGAGCCGGGGGGATTAAACCCTGTGTCTCCGCACATGTCGGCGACCAGTTTGGCAGCAAAAATCAGTATCTGCTCAGTCGGGTCTTCGGCTGGTTTTACCTGTCGATCAACATGGGAGCGTTCATTTCCTCCCTGCTGATTCCGGTCATTCTGGAAGAGTATGGACCTCATTATGCATTTGGTCTGCCCGGGGTACTGATGCTGATTGCCACCATTCTGTTCTGGCTGGGACGCAACGAATTCGTACATATCCCCGCTTCCGGCTGGGAGAAGTTCCGCGCCGAAACCTTCAGTCGGGAAGGTATGCAGGCACTGCTCAATCTCTGTGTATTATTCTATGTCTTTCTACCCGTCTTCTGGTCACTCTTCGATCAGACAGGTTCCTCCTGGGTACTTCAGGGGCAAAGAATGAATTTAAAAGTCGGTGATCATGTTCTGAATCCAGCACAAATGCAGGCACTCAACCCGCTGTTTATTTTACTGCTGGTACCAATTTTCACTTATGTGATTTATCCTTTGATCGAAAAGGTCTTCCCTTTAACCCCCTTGCGGAAAATCTCCATCGGCTTCTTCGTGGCGTCAGCCTCGTTCGCCATCAGTGCCGTGCTTGAGTCGTGGATTACTCATTCCCCTGAGAACCCGCCGCACATTTTATGGCAGACACTTCCCTACCTGGTGTTAACGTCTGCGGAAGTCATGGTCTCGATCACCTGCCTGGAGTTCTCTTACACCCAGGCACCCAAATCAATGAAATCGTTCATCATGTCCCTGTTCTGGCTGGCTGTTACCGTCGGGAATCTGCTGACCGCGGGGGTGAATAAGGTCATCATGATTGACGAAAAGAGTTCCCATCTGGAAGGTGCCGACTACTTCTGGTTCTTTTCCGGACTGATGCTCGTAGCCGCCGTGCTGTTCGTATTTGTCGCGCAACGCTATAAAGGGAAAACGTATATTCAGGATGACGCCGTAGATCAGGCGCAGGCTGAGGAAGAGGGGATTCATTGATCTCTGTGCGAAACTTCAGCAGATCGCTTTTCTTTATGAGCCATTCTGCATATGATTTGCATATGTAATTGGCAGGGCGAATTGAAATCGCTATCAAAACACTTTGTTTCATATAATTCGGGAAGGAATGAAAATGCGGATTAATAATTTATTGGCTGTCGTCTGTTGCAGCGGGGCGCTCGCCCTGTTTACCAGTTGTGCCGGACAGGATGAAACCCGTACATTCGATGAAAAAGACTCTCAGGCTTCCGCGGAAGCAGAACATGACCATGGGCACGATCACGCCCATGGCCCCAACGGCGGTCATCTGCTGGAAGTGGGTGAAGAACAGTATCACGTGGAAGTTGTCTTTGATGGCGATAAACGCACGCTGACCGCGTTCATTTTGGGGCCGGATGCGAAAGCTGCTGTTCCAATCGCTGCAGAGTCCATCGACTTTGATATGGAAGTTGGCGACAAAGAACACGAAATTCCGCTGGCTGCCAAGCCTCTGGAAGGGGAAAAGGACGGCAAGTCCTCCCGTTTCGTAGCCGAAGGCAAAGCCATTCCGGAATCGATCAAAAAAGAATCCGATCTGAATGGGCACTTCCACCTGGATATCGGCGAAAATCATTTTCATGTTGACCTGAAGCACGATGGTCACGGCCATGAACATGGCGATCATGATCACGATCATGCACATGAAAAAGAGCCGAAGAAAGAGGAAGCCAAAAAAGAAGAACCGAAAAAGACTGAAGACAAACCAGCTGACAAAGAATAGTCGCAGTCTTTGAATCGATAAAAAAACGCCCCTGGAATTTAATCCCGGGGCGTTTTTTGTTTTCAGTATTGTCGATCGGCTGTTAGAACCAGAAGTAACGACGGGCGGTTTCCACCACATCACCGAACAGCACATAGAACAGGCTGCGTTCACCGCAGTCGATCTTGGCACTCACTTCCGCACCAATTCGCAGCATCGGCAGTGCTTCTTCATCGAATGTGGCGTAGGTTTCCACAATAGATCCTACCTCTTCGGCGTGATTGGCCCGTGTTGAGATTTCGGTGACTTCCCCTTCGTAGGTCAGTTCGTTGGACGTTGCCAGAATGAATTCGACGGGCAACTCGATATCGCCCTTCTTCTCAGCGGCTCGGAGGATATGCCCCATTCGTTTTTCTTCGACGTCCAGTTCCAACTGCCAGGGACCGTTGGGATCCATGATCTCCATCAGCAGTTCACCCCGCTGCACCGGACGGTTAATCAGCAACTGTTCCACCTGGAATGTGGTGACGACGCCATCAATGGGAGCCCGCACATTCAGTTTGTCGAGTCGCTCGTTCAGAATCTGCAGATGACGTTCGGTACCTGCGATCTGGGTGCGTGTTTCATTCAGTTTCCCGCGGAGATTGATGATATCTTCCACCGGGCGTTTATTGTTGGAATCCGATTGAAGCTGGGCATTGACTGCCAGCATCGACAGGCGGAGTTCGTTCAGTTTATTCTCCGCATCCACGGCTTGGGCTTTCAGGTCTTCGTTGCGGATTTCCACCAGCAGATCACCTTTTTTCACCTGCTGACCACTCTCTACATGAATCTTGACGACTTCACCTTCCCAGTTGGTGAAGACTTCCCGCTGAATGGTCGGCATCAGTCGACCGTCACAGTTGACTCGATAATCATAGGGAACCATCGCCAGTGTTACACCGGCAGCAACGAGCAGTGCAATCACGACCAGGGTTTTAACGAGAGTTTTTCCACGCAGCGAGGCAAAGATGCGTCCGACCATCCGCCAGAGCGGCATTAGGAAAATACTTTCGTAATTGCGGGAATTGGCAATTCCGCTGGCGATGTGCCCCGACAGCAGATCGGCGCGGCTTTCCAGGTGAGGCCGCGGCTGGCTGTCGGTGATCTGTTCGACGATCAGGCCGCCAATCAGCTTGCGAGGTTTATCGCTGGTACGCCCCAGGGCTTCGTCGTCATTTTTGACAATTTTTTCCGGTTCGAAAAGCGGCACGATCATGATCATGCGGGTTCCGCTTTCCTGCAGGTAATCGGCCAGGGGTTCTTCAATCTGCGGGGGAATGGCATCGACCGACCCTGAGTAGATGAAGGTCTCACGCATCGCCAGAACTTTGTTGGAGAGTTTGGAGAGCAGTCGGACCGTGTTGGCCCGTTTGTTGACTTTGTCCTGTCCGTTGATTGCTTCGATGACTGTTTTTCTGCCGTACTGCATCGCCAGGCTGACACGGTCGGCATTCAGGAGCTGACGACCATCATTCACGACGGTTGCCGCGACTTCAGACAAATCGAGGCTGCGGTGCAGCTGCTGAACGAACTGGTCGACTTCTTCCCAGACTTCGAGGGATGCATCCGACTGATTGGCTTTGTCGCGCTCTGTCAGATAATGCGAGGCATAGCCCGACATCTGCTCGACAAACTGCAGGTAACCTGAGTGAGCCTGTTTAGGAGCATTCGAACGCTGGAAGATTTCGATGACACCGACCGGCTTTTTGCGAATCGTCAGCGCCGCCACCACGATCAGGTTATCTGTGGGGAGGTGGACATCGCTCTCACCGTCGGCGGTAAAGATGCGTGCTTCAGCCGTAGAAACGACATCAGAGAGCAGACGCTGGTTTTTCAGAATCGCCTCTGGTTCTTCGTAGAAACCGGTATCTGCCAGGTTGACTTCGCTTTTGATCGTCAACCGACCGCTTTCATCGATCAGCCAGGCAGCACCTGCCGTTGCTCCCAGTCCGGCTACCACCCGTCTGAGAAATTCACGGAAGAATGTCTCGGGGGCGACGTTGGAATGAGCAAACTCTTCGATTTCCCGTGCAATACGAATGACACGTTCACGGGTCTGAGTGGGCGATTGAGTGCTGGTCATAGAGTTAACTTACCTGTTTGATCGATCGATGGATTTCCGTTTTCCATTTCTGAAACGAGACTCTTTCAGAAATTATACGGTATGTTTGACGTAAACTATGGTTTTTTGCTGGTTCCACACGCGATTTTCACTGTGTGGACAATCTTACATACCCTGATTTTATTCGGGGGGAAGGGCGAATGCAAAAAGACAATTTGTCGTAAATCTCTTTTTTTTCGCATGTTGCGGAAAAGAAACGGACAAAGTGAGTAATCGGTCCAGTAGACCGGAGCCGTAAAAACATACCCTGTTATAAGAGACGGTCAAATATTTGAAGTATAACATGCGTAGAATCAGAACAGGCTATAATTGGAAAATAGAACATGACTTACGGTCAGGCATTGACTGGCACGGAATCTGGGAATCGTCTCAGAAATCGAAAACAGGATAAGCTGGGTAAAGTATTCCGGTTGTGATGCCCTGCTGCGGGAGTTCAACATGTCGTTATGTTCTGAACTAGCCCGTGAAAAACGTTTGTTCCACTTCAGAAATTGCTTGTGAGTAGTGTGAACCGGGCGTTAGATATGAGGCACTGAAGTGTCTATATTTATATATGTCAGACTCTCCAGTCTCGACCAGCGTTGAAATGCAGGCTTTTTGCTTCGGGAACCTTAAGATTCAGTTTTAGGATCAGGATATGAATTTCAAAATGAAACACGTGTTGTACACAATGCTGCTGACCGCAGGATGCAGTCTCGGATATGCGGGAACGACCCTGCTGGCCGAAGACAAAGCCACCGAAAAGAAAGCCACCGAAAAGAAACCGACTGCAAACCCCGAAGCCGCCATCTCCGTTGGTGAGTGCCGGATTAAACTGATCGACCGCGTCATCCTCGGTAGTGATCGTCCCGGCGTGCTCGAGTTTGTCGAACCCAACGAAGGGGAGCGAGTCACAAAGGGCCAGGTGATCGCAGGCTTAAAAAGCGATGCCCTGAAGGCAGCCCGCCGGACAGCAGAGAAGAAGGCCACCAACGATATTGAAATTCGCTATTCCAAGAAGGCGCGGGACACCGCCTACGTCGAACTGGAAATGAACAAGGATATCAATCGACGGGTTCCCAACACGATTTCCGTACTCGATATCAAACGCCTGACCCTGAACGCAGAAAAAAGCGATCTGCAGATCGAACAGGCAGAGCTGGAATTCGATATGAATAAGCTGCAACTCAATGAAATCGACGCCCAACTGGAAGAAATGAAAGTGGTCGCTCCCTTTGACGGCATCGTCACCAAAAAATTCCGTTCGACTGGCGAAGTCGTCCGTCACGGCGATGAAGTCCTGGAACTGGTCAGCACCAACCGGGTCAAAGTGGAAGGTTATGTGAATATCCAGGATACCTGGAAGTTTCATGTGGGAACGCCCGTCGAAGTCCAGCTGGACATTCATGGTGTCCGTCTGCCGGTTGAGAACGAAACCTTCAACGGCAAAATTACCTTTATCGATGTCGAAGTCGAACCCATTCACGGTAAATCAATTCGGGTCTGGGCCGAAGTCGAAAATCCGGAAAACATTCTCAAAGCAGGCTACATGGCCACGATGAAGATTCTGCCGGATAAATCAGAACCCAAAGTGGCGCAGGGAAGCCCGGCAAAAACAATTGAGGACTAAGCTGTTCTCGTAGACTGAAGAAGAAGCGATATTTCTTAATCTGCCAGGAATCCTGACCACATATGAGTACTCTTAGCGAATCCATGACATCCTCAACGGAACGACCGATTCCGCTGAGCGTGCGCGATGATATAATCAGCAAGTGGATTCATTATAAAGGACTGGGTTACTGGGTTATCAAAGACCCGGTCTCCCTGAAATACACGCGGCTGCATCCCGAGCAGTACTACATTCTGAATCTACTCAATGGAGAACGCAGTCCGGAAGAGATTCGTGACGAAGTTCACCGACAGTATCCCACCCTGTTACTTTCCATCTCTGAAATCCAGCAGTTGATTTCGGACCTGTATCGTAAAGGGCTGCTGACCAGCGGACGTCCGGGACAGGGGGTGACCCTGATCAAGCAGTATCGTGAAGAGACGAAGAAGAAATTCTTCTCCACCGCGAAAAACCTGCTCTATCTCCGGCTGCCTGGCTGGGACCCGGAAACGACGCTGCAGAAGATGTATCCCTATGTGAAATGGATGTGGAAACCCTGGGCGACAACCATGTTCGCTCTGCTGATCCTGTCCTCATGGATTCTGATCGGCGTGCAGTTCGAAGCGTTTCGCAGTCGACTCCCGGAATTTCAGCAGTTTTTTGGCTGGCCCAACCTGATTTACATGTGGTTCGTGCTTGGAGCGGCGAAAGTCGTTCACGAGTTCGGGCACGGTCTCTCCTGCAAGCATTATAACGGGGAATGTCACGGGATGGGGATCATGTTCCTCGTCTTCAGCCCCTGCCTGTATTGTGATGTCTCCGATTCCTGGATGCTGCGAAATAAATGGCAGCGAATCATCATCGGCGGGGCCGGGATGTATATCGAAGTCATCATGTCCGCCATCGCGGTCTGGATCTGGTGGTTTACCAAACCGGGCCTCCTGAATCACCTGGCTTTGAACCTGTTCTTTATCTCCACCGTGACCACCGTGATTTTCAACGCGAACCCGTTGATGCGGTTTGACGGTTATTACATGATGAGTGACCTGCTGGAAATCCCCAATCTGAGGCAGAAGGCTGATAAGCACCTCCGCGATACATTCGCCTGGTACTGCCTGGGAATTGAATCGCAGCGGGACCCCTTTATGCCGGAAACCGGTAAATTCTGGTTCATCCTGTATGCGGTTTCTGCGGCGGTCTACCGCTGGTTCATCATGTTCGGGATCACTTTGTTCCTGTATACCGTCCTGAAACCCTACGACCTGCAGAGTATCGGTATCACTCTGGCAGTGATCTCTGTCGTCTCATTCATTGGTGGGATTATCTATAACATTTACAAAATCATTGCAGCTCCAAGGACCGAACCCATGAATTACTTCAAAGTCTCAGCGACTGTGACTGTGGCTGTCGCTTTGATCCTGGGAATCCTCCTGATCCCAGTTCCCATGCATTTTGAGGCACCTTTCGTTGTCGAAGGTTACGATGTGAAAGATGTCTACACCACTGAGCCGGGCAGACTGGAACAGGTCTATGTCGAACCCGGACAGCAGGTCAAACAGGGACAACTGCTCGCGCGGATCGTCAACATCGAGAAAGAAGACAAACTGTACCAGTTGAAAGAAATTGAACGTAAAGTTCAGGAAGACGAGATCTACAAATATCGCGCACTGGGAGATCAGGCAGGCGTCAAGGTTGCCAAGGAAAAACTGGCGACCATTGATGAGCAGATTGCCGAGATCGAAGAACAGCTCAAACATATGGAAGTCATTGCACCCATCAGTGGGAAAGTGGTCGCCCCGGCTCGCAAACCGGAGCCCAAATTATCGGACTCCCGCAAACGGCTTTCCGGCTGGTACGGGACTCCCCTTGATCCCCGCAATGCCGACTGCTATCTCGACAAAGGGACGCATATGCTGAGTATTGCTCCGGAAGAACGTTTCCAGGCCGTGCTCTATATCGATCAGGAATACCGCAACGATTTCCAGATCGACCAGCAGGTGGAACTCAAAATGGAACACCTGCCGGAGAAAATCTACACATCGAAAATCGAACGGGTCGCTCACGGGCACCGGGATTATGTCCCTCCCACGCTCTCGAATAAAATGGGAGGCGAACTGCCTACGGTAACGGACAAAGACGGCAACGAAAAACTGACCAGTACTGCGTACCAGGCGATCGTACCGCTGGAAGAGGATGTCTTCCTGTTCCGGACCAACATGCGGGGTAAAGCGCGATTCCTGGTAAGTCAGCTGACGACCGGCCAGTGGCTCTGGCGCTACTTCCGAAAAACATTCCACTTCCGTCTCTGATCCGATCGGGGAAGAATTAGTAAAAGGGAATTCTCTTCAGAACCTGATTTCGGGAACAGTATGAACAGCATTATCGCGGAAGCGGTCCAGTTACTGCAGCAGAATCAGCCGTTAAAAGCAGCGGAAATCTTAAGCCCTTACTATTATGCGAATCTGGATAACCCCCGGTTCCTGCATTTCTATGCCCTGGCGAAATCACAGTCAGGCGAGCACCGTGTGGGGGTGGATCTACTCAACAAAGCCATCGAACTGCAACCGCAGGTGGCCGAATACCATCACAACCTGGCTGCCATTTACAGACTGATTGGTGAGTTCCAGCTGTCTGAAGATCACTACCTGACCGCCCTGCGGCTGAAGCCCGATTATGCAGAGGCTTATTTCAATTACTCCGCCACCAGGAAATTTACCGCCGACGATCCGGTGATCGAACTGATTGAACAGCAGGCAGCCCGAAATGACCTGAGTGACGAAGATCGCTGCTTCCTCGGTTTTGCCGGCGGAAAGATCTTTAACGACATCAAAGATTACGAAAAGGCATTCACCTACTATGAAATGGGGAATCGCTGTCGAAATGCGAAGTTTGATGTAGAAGAGTTTCGAAAGGGAATTGACCGCACAATCGAAGTCTTCTCTGCAGAGACAATTCGGGAGCTGTCTCAACACGGTTTGCAGACAGACCTGCCGGTTTTCATCATTGGAATGCCTCGCACAGGGACGACCCTGGTCGAGCAGATCCTTTCCAGTCATCCGCAAGTACACGGTGCAGGCGAGCTGAGTGACATCTCCAGTATCGCCAGTACCCTGCCGCGACATACTCCCGGGCAGACACCGTATCCCGAGTGCATCCATCAGTTGCCCACCAATGCGTTCTCCGGATTTGGACAGGCATATCTGAAGCGTCTCCGCACGTTCGACTCACATGCCAGTCGCATCATCAACAAAATGCCTGGGAATTTTCTTCATCTCGGGCTCATTACAATTCTGTTTCCTCAGGCGAAAGTCATTCACTGCCGGCGCGATCCCCTCGATACCTGTCTCTCCTGCTATTTTCAGCGGTTTCGCCAGTGGCACGACTACTCACATGATCTCAAAGATCTGGGGCGATACTACCTCGAGTACGAGCGCTTGATGGAGCACTGGCAACAGGTTCTACCTCAGAAGCCTTACGAACTGGCATACGCTGACCTCGTTCAGAATCAGGAAGCCATCTCGCGGGAACTGGTTGAATTCATCGGCGTCGACTGGGATGATCAGTGCCTGGACTTTCATGCCAATCAGCGTCCTGTGACGACCGCAAGTAACTGGCAGGTAAGGCGTCCCATGAACCGTTCCGGCCTGGAGCGGTGGAAGAATTACGATCAGTATCTGGGCGGCTTACGTCAGGTGCTGGCCGGTGAAGAAAACACCGGCGAAGAGAACTGAAAACCGGAAACTAATCCAGGGCGTTTCACGGAATTGCAGGGATGATTCCCGTCTGGTTTTCAACCGATGACCACCAGAGTCGCCACAGCCGCTGGTTATAACCGAAATTCTGTTCGGTCAACTTCTGCAGGGCATCCAGCACCGCGCTGTTCTGGTGGACATGTTTGACTGAGACGGTACGCATGCGGACCTTGGGTTGCTGTGAGGGCAGGACGATCACCCCGTTGGGATAACGTCCCGCCAGTAGTCCCGCTTCTATCTCAGGTGGCAGCACAACACCTGAACCGCCGAACGATCCATTGCTGTTGAAACTGTACGTCGAAGTGGCATCTGGAACACGAACCCGGTAAGTATGGCTGGTCGTCAGGGCGTCAATCAGTTCAGGGACAACCTCCCGATCTCCAATCGCCGCCAGTCCCGCTCCAGCCCGCTGGACGATCAGATTCGATTTGTGCTTCAACGCTTCAATGAAGAAGACAATCGCCTGAGACGCATCGCGTGCGGAAAGCGCCTGCAGTGCCGCATCGCGAATGGCCTGATGCGGATCTGTCAGTGCCAGTTCTGCCAGCGGTCGCAACGGCAGGTGTCCGGGGATCTGCTGCAAAGTCGTCACCAGCAGTGACCGCAGGCTCAGATTCTCATGTTTGCCCAGGTTCCTGGCCAGACCGGCGACCGCGTTAGGGTCGTTGATATTCTGGATGTTCTGCAGTCCCTCGGACTGATATTGCGGATTCTGGCTGGTGAGCCAGGTAACCCACAGATTGATTTTTTTGCTCCAGGCACGTTCTGCTTCCAGGTCCGCCTGATTTTTTTCCAGCAGTTCCAGTTCTGCAGATGAAACATAGCGGCCCTTGTACTTCACATAGCCGTTTTTCCGCATGATCTGGTCGCGGGTCATCCATTGGCCATCACGTAAGGTATATCCCAGGGCTGCTCGTGCTTGCTCATGATCGGGATCAAGCTCGATCACTTTTTCCAGCTCCTGTAGACGAGGCGTCGTCAGGAAATTTTCGCGACACCATTCCGAAAGCTCCAGATGGGCTTCGACAGTGTCCTCTATCTGGTGAGCCCTGGATTCATATTCTTCAATCACCAGGGGACGGTTCGTAACGAACTCAATCTGCTGAGCATCAACGCTGATGCGGCCTCCGCTCAGCGTTTCGATGGTGCGTGTGGTCTCACCGCCAGCGCTCTCTTTCAGCAGCTTACCGCGAATTTCTCCCCCCTGTTTCAGCTTGATCAGATCAGCGCGAACCTCTTGCGCTGAATGGCACAGTCCCAGTGTCAAACACAGGACCACCGCCAGTCTGAAAACACCTGGAAACATCGAAGCGGAGCAGGGGAGTTTCATGCCAGTTCCCTTTCAGGCTGTGAGAGGATCAAAGCTTGATTTGCAGACAGGAAAACTGCTGTTATTTTATCACATTCAGGACCGGCTGAGTAGTTCCTGTTTCGCAGGAACGCAGGATTACTGCCGCATCCGACAGGAACCGCTTAATCAGTAAATCCGCCAGTATCAATAGTTGGTTGGGAGCTGCCTGTTAACAAATAACGTGCATGACCTGTTTGCATCAACCAATTTGATAAATCTGTTCAGTTTTGATGGTGAAAATTATTTTAATCTCGGCGGATCAATGCTGGATTCCAGCTTGGTTGTGTAGGTAGAATAGGGTGAGTGTGATATTTCTGGAGTCAGGAGCAGACCAGAATATTGCCTGTTTTTAAAGACTCTTTCGGTGTCTGATGATTCCATCATGTAGACTTGAGAGAGGGAGGTCTTGCATCGCTTCTGATGACTGAGATCATTCTCCGCGAATTTGAATCACCTGTTCTCCTAAATCATTCTGGAAAAGATTGACTATGTCTGGTTGGAAGATGCCCAAGTATTTGATTCTGGCGCTACTGGTTATGGGGCTGTGCTCTGAAAATCTGCAGGCGCAACGCTTAAACGAATCATCCGTGGGACTGACGGTTCCAACCCAGCGTTCGCTGGTCAAGCATAATCTGGAACGGGTCTGGTGGGGCCAGGCCACAGTGGACCCTCACCGGGACCGCATCGTGCATCTGACACTGGATGAAATTAATATCTACGCGATTTCCACTTCCGGGATCATCACTGCGTTCAATAATGAAACGGGAAAGAAGCTCTGGTCGACACAGATGGGGCGGGGGAATAACGCCAGTTATCCGCCGGTTTCCAATTCAAAATACGTGTTCATCACGGTCGGAACGAAGATCTATTCCATCGATCGGATGAATGGTGAGATCGACTGGGAACTGCAACTTCCCACATCAGCTTCTACCAGCCCGACCGTTGACGAAGACGCACTTTACGTTGGCACACTGGATGGTCGTGTCTATGCCTGGAATCTGCGAAAACTGAAAGAGTTGAGCGGCGAATCCAAATTACCTGCCTGGCGTGATCTTGCCATTCGCTGGACCTTCCAGACAGGCGATGCCATTACGACTCCTTCGCTTGTGACTCCTCGCGCTCTCGTATTTGCCAGTCAGGATGGATCGCTGTATTCCGTCACCTTGTCCGATCGGAAGCTGACGTATCAGTTTGAAACCGACGCACCGATTGCCACCGATCTGGCAGAAAATAAAAATAGTGTATACCTCGCTTCCGAGGATCAGAATCTGTATTGCCTGAATATTCTGAATGGTATTGTCCGCTGGAGAATCCGGACCTCATTTCCGATCCGCATTCCGGTCATGGTTCTGGAGAACGAAGTCTATCTCTCTTCACGCAAGAGCGGCCTGTTCCAGCTCTCCAGTGAAACCGGTATGGAAGAATGGTGGCAGCCATTGGGTTCGACCTTTATTTCCATGTCACCCACTCGGGTTTATGCGACGGATGAACTGGGGAATCTGCTCGTGCTGTCCCGCAAGGACGGAGCACTGCTCTCTGCAGTTCCTCTGCGAAAGTATCAGGTCAAGCTCATGAACGAATTGAACGACCGTATTTTCTGTGCTTCTGAATCAGGCGTCATTCTCTGTCTCAAACAGAAAGATCTGCCGTTCCCGATTCGCTTCAAGCACCAGGATAAATACCCGATTCTGCCCGAAGTGGCTCCCGAACCTGCTGCGGATAATGCGAATACTGAAGCTCCGGCGACTGAAAACCCTGTGCAGTAGTCAGGTTCGCCTCTTCTGCTGAAGCAGGGTATGCCTCGTTTGTTTTCTGACCAGAGAGTGGCTAAACTGACCTCTGGTTGAGTGCCCGAGAGGATGATTCTGTGGCCTGTGTCGCGCAGGCCCCCTTTTGCCGCGCACTCAGGTACGCTTTTTCTCTCTCAGAAATACTGTATTTCTGTATTCTTCGGAAATTGATTTAGAAACAAATGAGCGATTCTTATCCGCGTCGGGCGTTGGTCAGTGTCAGTGACAAATCGGGTCTGGATGATTTTGTCAAAGGTCTGGCTGAACTGGGTTTTGAGTTTATCTCCACGGGGGGCACACGCCGTTACCTCGAAGAGCAGGGAGTCAATGTCATTGACATCTCTACTTACACGGGCTTCCCTGAGATCATGGATGGACGCGTCAAGACTCTGCATCCCAAGGTCCATGGTGCCATTCTGGGACGTCCCGATCTCCCCAGCGATGCGGCTTCGATCAAAGAGTTTGAAATCGTGCCATTCGAACTGGTGGTCTGTAATCTGTATCCTTTTGAAGCCACCATTGCCAAACCAGATGTGACCCTGTCCGAGGCCATTGAACAGATTGATATCGGCGGGCCCAGCATGGTTCGTTCCGCTGCTAAGAATCATGCCTATGTCGGCATCGTGACCAATCAGTCGCAGTATGATCGCGTGCTTGATGCACTCAAATCTGGTCCGCTGACTCCCGAATTTCGACTGGAACTCTCTGCTGCTGCGTTTGAAATGACTGCACGCTATGATCGGGCGGTTGCCAACTTCATGGCTTCGGTTTTGCCTGCAGAAGCAGATTCACAAAGCCGTTTCCCCGAATCGGTCAGCATCAGCCTGGAGAAGCGGGATCAGCTGCGCTACGGCGAGAACCCTCACCAGGGAGCCGCTTTCTACGCCGAACAGAATCCGCCGGCAGCCAGCGTCGCTCAGGCAGAGCAGTTGAACGGTAAAGAACTGTCCTATAATAATTACCTGGACTTGGATGCCGCCCTGCAGATCGCCAGTGATTTTGATCAGCCAGCCGCTGTGGTTATTAAACACACCAATCCCTGTGGTTGTGCCACTGCAGAGACGCTCGCTGAAGCATTCGAAAAAGCCTATGCTGGAGACCCGGTCAGTGCCTTCGGTTCCATTTTGAGTTTCAATCGTCCCGTCGATCAGGCGACGGCAGAAAAACTCTGCGAACCCAATCGGTTCATCGAAGCCATCATCGCCCCGGATTATGAACCCGCGGCTTTCGAACTGCTGACCACAAAGCCTAAATGGAAAAAGAATGTCCGCCTGATGAAGTGCCCGATGATGCAGGAGCCGGCTGAACCCAGCCTGGACTATCGTCGTGTATCCGGCGGTCTGCTGGTGCAGGAAAAAGATGAACTGCGTGACGATAAGAGCGACTGGAAAGTCGTCACAGAACGCGAGCCCACGCCAGAAGAACTCAACAGTTTGAGCTTTGGCTGGGTTGTCTGCCGCCACGTGAAATCGAATGCGATCGTCATTGCCAAAGATGAAATGCTGCTCGGAGCCGGAGCAGGGCAGATGAGTCGTCTCGATTCATCCTACATCGCCGCTTACAAAGCCGGTGATCGGAGCCAGGGTTCAATCGTCGCCTCAGATGCGTTCTTCCCCTTCCGCGACGGTGTGGATGAAGCTGCCAAAGCAGGCGTGACCGCCATTATTCAGCCGGGTGGTTCCGTGCGGGATGAAGAAGTCATCGCGGCCTGCAATGAGCACAACATCGCGATGATCTTTACCGGTCGCCGTCATTTCAAACATTAAGCCGCTGAGATTGACTGCTGACGCAGGTATCTGAAATAATATCGCCGTGTGATGGGCTTGAACCTGTCACACGGCGTTTTTTATTTCGCATTTACACGTTTGTGCCAGGCAGCATACCTCCGGGATAAAGACTCGACTTTCTCCGGATGTTGGGCTGCCAGGTTAGTGGTCTCTGTGCCGTCGTCTTTCAGATTGTAGAGTTCCCACTTTGTCGGCTGCTGGCGTGGTCGGATTGCTTTCCAGTCACCACTGATAATCGACTGCTGGCGGGGCAGGTCCCAGCAGAGTTCCGAATAAGGCTTACGTAGTTTCCCCTCAAAAATAGGTAACAGGCTGTGACCTTCGATGGGCAGAGGGTGGCGCCCTTGAAACTCCTGGGGATACTCGGCTCGGGCAACATCCAGAAATGTGGGCATAAAGTCCATCACATGTCCCGTCTGTCTGGTGACGGTACCTCCCTGCTGGATGACCTTGGGCCAGCGTACGATGAGTGGCGTGCGGATACCACCATCGTAACCTTCCAGTTTCGTTCCCCGGAAAGGCGTATTGCTGGTCGTCGCCCAGGCCAGACCGTAGGCGGCAAAGGTATCATGGGGTCCAGGCATGTGATCAGGACCACTGCCCGGTTTGATCGGCACCTGGTCGCGTCGCCAGTTTTTGTTGGGTCGTTTCTCACTGAATCCCATGCCACTCTGTGAGGGAGCCAGTCCACCATCGGGGGCGGCACCATTGTCAGACAGAAAAATGACCAGCGTATTTTCTGCTGCGTCCGCCTCTTTCAGAGCACGCAGCAATTGTCCCAGGCCACGGTCTATCGATTTCACCTGGGCTGCATACACGGCCATCCGTTCTGCCTGCCAGCGTTGATTTGGCTCTTCGGACCAGTTGCGAATGCTGGCTGCCTGAGGTGCTAACTCCCATTCCTGTGGAATCAGTCCGGTTGACCGTTGATGTGCAAAACGACGGGCACGAACCTGATCCCAGCCCAGTGTCAGGTATTGTTCACGGTAGCGGGCGATTTCCTGTTCCCGGGCATGCAGGGGCCAGTGTGGAGCGATATGGGCGACATACAGCAGAAACGGTTGTTCGCCAGCCAGACCTTCCTGAAGAAACTGCAGTGCGTGATCATTGAGGGCATCAGTCAGGTAAAAATCGTCGGGTAGTTCGATTCGTTTGCGATCCAGGTAATACGGATTCTGAGCAACTTCATGAAAGTAGCTGATTTTACCCTGGCACATTGGTCCATAAAAACGATGAAATCCCCGATCGAGGGCGGAGTCTCTGCCCTGCCACTTTCCGACCATCATCGTCCGATACCCGGCCTGTTGCAGGACTTCACCAAATGTCACGCAGACGTCAAAATTCTTGGGTTCGTTCCAGCGGTCTCCACGATGACCTGTCTGCTGACAGTAAAGCCCTGTCAACAGAGAAGCTCGGGTCGGGCCACAGATGGCATTGTTATAAAACTGAGTGAAACGCATGCCGTCACGAGACAGGCTGTCGATGTGGGGCGTATCGATTTCACCTCCGTAGCAGCCAATATCAGACCAGCCCAGGTCATCTGCCATGACAAGTATGATGTTGGGACGCTGATCAGAATTATCAAATCCCCACAAAACAGAACAGCTGAGGAGCAGAGCTAACAACAGGCAGGAGCGGAGCAACATTCGGTTCATGGCGAGTCAATCAGGCTGAGATACGGCGAGAACAGGAACAGAAGACATGTAAGACGCTGTTTCTCATCTTACCAGACTGATTTCAGAAACGTCAATTTTCGCTTGAATAAACAGCGACGGATCAGAGCAAAATCGCATGCCACACTGCGCAAAAGAAGAGAGCCTTCCCGAATCAGGAAGGCTCTCTTTGATTTCTACCACATCATTCGGGATTGGGAATGACGGGTGATTCAATCTTGATCGTCGGTATTAGAAGACGAGGATTACGTCAGTACCAACGGTGAACTGGCTGTCCTTGGTTCCACCATTAGAGGTTTGCCAGGGATCTGAACCGTCAGCCCAGTCCCAGCGGACTTCAGGACGAACCTGAATGCAGGAGTTGAGCTTGTGGTTGATACCAGCGGTAATTTCGTAGTAGTTCGTGCCCGGAGCACCCAACTGGGTACCGTTGTGGTCACGCCACCATTCAACACGCATACCAGCACGGGTTGAATCGCAGATATCGTAGAACAGGTACTGGTTGATACCGTAAGCTTCAGCTGTTACGCCAGCAGCATTAGCATCACCGTTCGGGTAGAACATGTGGTCGTGCTGGAATACGTAGCTCAGGTTTTCAGACAGTTTCTGCTGAGCAACAAGGCTGAAGATGGTCAGGTTGGAAGTACCACCGAAAGCGTCGTTTTCACCACCAGAGCTGATGGCGAATGTGACTGAGGTGTCTTCACTGTCGCTGGTCCAGCCTACAGAACCCAGGAAGCTCCACTCATTGTTCTGATTTTCAAAATCGTCCCAACCTGTGGTGATACCACCGGTCAGTGAGATGTTGTCGCTCAGGTCAGTGCTGGCCAGAACACCGGTGTGGGTAAACGGCTCATCGTACTGCATGGTATAAGCATGTGAGTAGAAGAAGTTACCGGTAGCAGGTACAACTTCGTAACCGATAACGGTGTAGAAGTGACCAACGTTAACGGTAACGCCGTTCCCGATAGGAGCATAGACTGAAGCGTACATCTGCGGCATAGCCAGGCCGATCTGGTTGGCAGTGGCGATGTCGTTGTCAGACCAGCGACCATCGAAGTTGGGGGTGTTGTTTGGACCACCGAATACGGCAGTATCAGCAGCGTCTGAACCGACGAGCAGGTCAACACGACCACCCCAGCCGAAGCAGTCTTCGTTGGCGGCAGCGTCTTTTTCCAAAACAAAGTATAGCTGGTTCAGCATGAACTGGCTGTCAGCCTGGTTGAATCCAACACCCGGGGTGTTCAGATTGTTTGCAGGACGGTTTCCGTTGAATGTAATCCCGAATTCCAGCCAGCCACTCAATTTCCAGCCGTTATCTTCCAGGATGTTTCCACAGCCGTCGCAGTCGTCAAACAGACGAGTCAGACGTCCGCTGCAGCAATCACCATCATCACCGGCTTCTTCACCACAACATGTGTTGAGATCGGTGCAGCCATCAGTGGTGCAGGTAGGGGCACAGGTTTTAGGGGCACAACATTCAGCGGTTAACCGCTCGAGTTCGACAGCCAGCTTGTCACCAGCATCCTCGAACACTTTCGTGCAGCAAGGGTTTGATGCGGGGGCGCACGAGGGAGCACAACCGGCATCACCACCAAATGCTGGCGAAACAGCCATGAGACCCAGCCCGCTCAGCAGGAGCCCAGTCAGTCTGGCTTTTCGTTTCAATTCCTTCAGTTTTCGCATATTTTAACTCCTGAGTACACCTTCTTGGGTGCTTGGTCTCCATACCGTCAGAAGGGAAGCGCGCATGCTTTCCGGTAATTTAGTTTGGTTGAAGCCATACTGACGGTTAAATTCAATTTCCCATCGTTAGATTAAGAGAACCAGTAATGGTCCACAAATTGAGCGCTAACTTAACGATGGCTCTAACTCGGAATATCGGAATTCTCAGTAGTGCTTTTGATCAAAAGAGATACGTCAAGAATATTCTGACTGATCGGGAGGGTCTGACTTTTGTCGCCAGATTGCGGAGCCGGAATAGTTTAACAGTTGCTGAAGAATGTTAAACTTGCGCGAATATTATGCACTGAACGCGCAGTAACCCTCAATACTCATATAAAGTAATGGGAATATAAGAGTTTGTATGCAGACTAATTAACAGGCATCAGGCGAATAAAGCGTCGACAAAACCTTGTGGATTAAAGAGTTCAAGGTCGTCGATTTGCTCTCCCACGCCTATATATTTGACCGGTATCCCCATCTTCTGGCGGATCGCAACGGTCACTCCACCCCGGGCTGTACCATCTAATTTTGCTAAAATTATTCCAGAACACTCGATTGCATTCGAGAAATGTTCTGCCTGGCTCAGACCATTTTGCCCAGTCGTTGCATCCAGAACCAGCAGGTTCTCGTGTGGTGCACCCGGGATCTTCTTATCTACGACACGTTTAATCTTTTCCAGCTCTTCCATGAGGTTGGTATGTGTCTGCAGACGGCCCGCAGTATCAATAATTAAATAGTCAACGCCGGTTTCCAGGGCCCGTTCACAACCGGAGTAAGCAACACTGGCCGGATCGGTGCCGTCGGGGCGGGTCACAATTTCACAACCCAGGCGGCTGGCCCACATGGTCAGCTGTTCCACAGCGGCCGCACGGAACGTATCACCCGCAGCCAGCAGAACCGTTTTATTCTGTTTAAGAATCAGGTTTGACAGTTTGGCGATCGAAGTTGTCTTTCCGACCCCGTTAACACCAGCAACCAGAATGACCGTCACACCATCCGGATTGTGTTTCAGGGGGGACAGGGGATTATTCAGGTCCCAGCGGGTATCACCTTCTCCCTCCAGCAGCGTCCGGATCTTTTCCTTCACGGTTTCCTGAATTTCATCCAGGATCACGGTACGACCACCATGTTTCTTGCGGATTTCATTGCAGATGGCTGCCGAAGAGACAACGCCCATATCCGTCTTAATCAGTCGCGCTTCGAATTCTTCAATTTTCTGATCATCCAGAATCTCCCCCGCCTTGAACAGGTCGCGAACATCGGTGCGCAGGACATCCTTAGTTTTCTCCAAGCCACGTTTCAAGCGGTCAAACAGACCCATTATTATACTTTCTTACTGGATGATACTTAGCTATGAATCAAATGTGATTACCGACTGGGATAATATAGTGTAGCGGAACAGACGGCAAGTTACTCACTTTTAAAGGGCGGAATGGTCTCTAACCAGCGGCATCCAGCAGCTGATTGAACCGCTGCATCGCCTCTGACCAGACAGCCTGATCCTGAGGTTCATATGTTGTCGTTTCCGTCGAATTCCTGACGATCTCACGAATTTCAGCCAGTGAGCTGACAGCACCTGCCGCTCGAGCCTGGACCAGTACATTTCCCAGCCCGGTCGCCTCCACAGGTCCCGTGATGACCGGGATCTGACAGGAATTCGCGGTAAACTGGTTGAGCAGCTCGTTCTTGGTTCCACCGCCGACTATATGTAGAACGGTAATGGGGGTCCCCGTCAGTTCTTCCAGCCAGTCGAGCACCTTGTGATATTTCAGAGCCAGGCTCTCCAGTGCACAACGCACAAACTGTCCCGGAGTCTCGGGGACCGGCTGGTTGGTCTCCTGACAGTACCCTTTGATTTCTTCACGCATGTCTACCGGGCTCAGGAACCGGGGATCATCGGGATCCACCAGGGACCGGAATGGCTCTGCCTCCGTGGCAGCCGTGGTCAGCTCCGTGTAATCGAGTTCGGTTCCCTCCCGCTCATAGCACCGCTTGCATTCCTGTACGAGCCAGAGCCCCATGATGTTTTTCAGCAGACGATACGTTCCATCAATGCCCCCTTCATTCGTGAAATTCAATTCGAAGGCCCGTTTGCCGAGAACCGCCTGGTTGACTTCGACCCCCATCAGGGACCAGGTTCCTGAACTGATATACGCCCAGTCGGGGTTGCCTGTATTGGCAGTGGGAATCGCAGCGACCGCGGAAGCCGTATCATGGGTCGCGGGAGCAACAACTTCAATTTTAGAGAGACCGGTCTGCCGCATCACTTCTTCCCGTAAGGTCCCCAGCTTTGTTCCGGGTTGAACCAGCTTGGGCAGCATTGCGGTGGGGATCTCCAGTTGGCGTAACAGTTCATACGACCAGTCGCCTGTCACAGGGTTGAGGCACTGGGTCGTGGTCGCATTGGTAAACTCAACGACCTGACTCCCCGAGAGCAGCCAGTGGAAAAAGTCCGGCATGAGCAGTAACACGTTTGCCTGGTTCAGCAGTTCCGGATCGCTCTGCTGCATCGCCAGCAACTGGTAAAGTGTGTTGATTTCCATGAACTGCACGCCGGTGGCATCGAAAATCTCCTGCTGGGGCACCCGGGAGATGGCCAGGTTTAACATACCTTCTGTGCGCGGATCTCGATAATGATAAGGCTGTCCCAGGAGTTCCTGTTTCTCTGAGAGCAGGGCATAGTCAACGCCCCACGTATCCACACCGACGGAGATGATCTGCTCCCCGTATTTCTGTGCAGCCAGTGACAGGCCCTTGAGGATCGAAGACCACAGGCCAATGACGTTCCAGCGTTTCGTACCGGCAACCGTAACCGGCCCATTGCTGAACCGGTAAATCTCTTCGAGGCGAATCTGCTGGTTCTCCAGAATGCCTGCCAGCACACGTCCACTTTCTGCCCCCAGATCGACTCCCAAAAAACACTGTGATGGCATGGATCAGCCCTTTTGATTCTAAAAAGCGGTGTTGATAAACTAGGATTTAATGCTTCACAATTGAAACTGCATATTACAAAAAGTTCGCGGGAATTTCATTGGCTACCGGTTGTCCCTGCTGAAAGAATTCTCGATCATAAGCCAGACAACCGAAATCATTCTGATCGCCGGGACATCCCTGGCTGGACTCACATCGACTGATACGACTGAGAGACATCGACTATGAAAGCGCTATCAATACTTTTTCTCCTGATCGCCGCCTGCGGTCTCACTCAGAATAACGCCTCCGCGGCTGAACCGGTCAAACTGATCTTCGACACCGATATCGGAAATGACATTGATGATGCCCTGGCACTGGCCGTCATTCATGCACTGCAGAGCCGGGGGGAGTGCGAACTGCTGGCCGTCACGAGCAGTAAGGATAATCCGTATTCGGTGCTATACTGCGATGTTGTGAATACGTTTTACGGTCGCCCAGAAATCCCACTGGGACGCGTGGAGCAGGGGAAAACTCCCCAAGACGGATCCTACGTGCGGAAGGTGGTCGAATACGCGTCCGAGGGGAAGCCTGTTTTTCCTCGACAGTATGACTCTGCAGATCGACTGCCGGAAGCCGTCAGCCTGCTCCGCAAGACACTGGCCGCTCAACCCGATCATTCGGTGGCTCTGGTCGTGGTCGGTTTTTCCACGAACATCGCCCGCCTGCTCAAGTCTCCTGCAGATGACATCAGTCCGCTGACAGGAAAAGAACTGGTCAGCCAGAAAGTCAAACTGCTTTCACAGATGATCGGGCGCTTCGAACCCGGCAAGCCAGCCTCCTTCCACGAATATAATGTCAGGGAAGATGTCCCCGCCGCTCGTACCCTGTTTGAACTGTGGCCGGAAAATGTTCCCGTGGTAGCCAGCGGCTGGGAAATTGGCAGGGCGATTCAGAACCGGTCGACCAGCATTCTCAATGACTATAACTATGTGAAATATCACCCGGTCAAACTGGGGTACGAATACTGGCACAAAATGCCTTACGACCGTCCCACCTATGACCTGACCAGTGTCCTGTATGCAGTACGTCCCGATCGCGGCTACTTTGGCAAGTCGGCGCCGGGACAACTGAAGATCAATGAGTCTGGCAGACTGGAACACCTTACAGAAAAAGCAGGCAACCATTATTTTCTGACCGTCACGCCACAGCAGGTAGTGCGTACTCAGGAAGTCCTGGAAAGTCTGTCCAGTCAGCCCCCGGCACACTGATACCAAACCGGGACTCAAGTCCCCTCTTTCAATAGTTAGCAGAATTTCATGAGTGAGCAGACTGAACAATCCACAGATCCGACATTTGGTACTCGTTTTAAAACGGCGTTGAAAAACCTGGGGATCGGCATTGTGTTCCTGATTGCGGGGTTGTTTTTACTCTGGCATAACGAAAGCAGAATTCTGGAACGGGAACAGAGTATCACTCAGGCGGAAGCAGTTCTTTCTGAAGCCAGCACCGATCCAGAATCTGGAGCAGAAACAAAGTCTGCTCCCCAGGATACTCAGGTCACCACTCCCTTTCGCTGGGCCTTACGACTTGGTGGCTGGGTGATTCTGTTTCTGGGGCTGGCGACACTCTTTAAACCACTGGTCGTACTCGTTGATAAGATTCCCTTGATCGCCAATTTCGTCGGACGCGGGATCACGGTCTTCGCATTGCTCAGCTCATTAAGCCTGACCCTGCTCCTGATATCAGCCGTCTGGATGGTCGCGCGACCCGTCTTCGGGGCACTGATGCTGCTGGCCGGAATCGTCCCGCTCTTCATCTTATATCGCTCCGGCAGAAAAGCGCGACTCAAACAGGCCTGGAAAAACGCCTGAGTCTCCCTCTGCAGTGATCTCGCTCTTCTCTCTGATTACAGGATCCGGCTACGCGCTGCCATATCCCTCCATCTTACCTAAGTTGATGCGTTCTCACGTTCGGCTTCCGAACTTTCTGTCCAAGAACGCAGGATTCCTACAAGTCGAATAACCCTCATAACCGATACCTTTGATATATCTAATACCCATCACGCAGGAAATCCTGCGCGAGAGGGGGGGGATTTACTGAACTGTCCCGTGTTTCAGGGCGGTTTCGTAGAGTATCCGGCTTGTCGACTTCTTTATAATGAGATTGAAGTACAACATGGTTAATCCGGCCTATCGTTTAATGATTGGGATGATTGTTCTCCTGTCGGGAGTGGGCTTCCGTACTGCGCAGGCACAATATTCTCCTGCCATGGGGCAGCCCGGCGCACAGGGTAATCCGTACGCGACTGCGTCCTATGGTGGTGGTCACAAAGGGGGCATGGTCTATGAACCAGCGCCAGAATATTACGCATCTCCCGATCAGTATGCTTCAGAGTATTATGCACCCGATTATTACGGCGCCACGAGTAATTCGGGGACAGTGATGCGGGTGCTCCCGGAAGACCGGGGCTGGGGCTACGATCACCCCTGGGATGGTTTTTTCAAGAACCTGGCTGAAAACAGCTGGTTACGCGTCGAATATATGCTGGTGAAATCCCCTCCAGGAAATCAGCTGATTGGTGCACCAATTCCCTCTGGCAATGATCCGCGTCTGCCCTTTACCACCGCTGATTTCGACGGCTTGGGTACTCTATCTACTAAGGAGGCGGATCTGAGTTCGATCGGCACACAGGGAACCAACGGGCTGCGTGGAACCTTTGGTATCGACTTCGAAAGCGGTACCCTTGAAGCCATCTTCTTTGGAACTCAATCGGACGTCAGTTCTCTCTCCTACGGTCAGGCGGATCTGTTGGGGCCTGAGTTCGGTCAGACAGACTTGATTTCGATCAATACCCTCGTCGATGGCCAGGTTGGAATTGCCGGTAGAAACTTCAATCAGAAGTTTGCCGTGAATTACCGCTCTCAGGCTTGGGGAGCGGAAAGTAATTATGTCGTCAATACAGACAGACTGTTTTTCAAGACAATCTATGGTGTTGGTGGATTTCAGATGCGTCCTCTGTTAGGTTTCCGCTATTTAAAAATCGCAGAAGATATGAAAGTCACCGGGGACTTTGAAGAGCTTAATACCACCCCCGAAGTTCCTCTGTTCACATCAACAATTGAGTCGTCCACCAACAACAAACTGTATGTTCCGCAGGCTGGTATTCGCATGGAGTTTGTACATCCCTGGTTCACGATCTCAGCTGAACCCAAATTCGGTTTCGGTGTCAACCATTACAAGGGGAGTGTCCTGACCGATCAGTTCTTCGGACCGACGGACCCCACACACCTCACACAGATCTCACAGACTCGTTTCTCTCCCACCTTTGAATTCGGCGTGAATGCCCGCTTCCATTTGAACCAGTGGTTCACCTTCAACGTGGGGTATAACTTCCTGTGGGCCAATCAGATTGCCCGTCCCGGCACGATTGTCTATTACAACACCAGCACCGTCAGCAACGTCTCCCTGCAGGCACAAGACAGCCTGGACAGCTACAAGCTGCACGGTCTGGTTCTGGGGGGTGAAATCCGCTGGCCGTAAGGCGTGTAGATTTCAGAGAAATAAGGTTAAGAGCATCAGGCTACGCGATCAGTTTCTCTACGACCTTGCCACCCACGTTGGTCAGTCGGATATCCAGGCCACCGAATTTCTGTGCCAGTTTGAGATGGTTTAAACCGAACAGGTGCAACAGGGTCGCGTGGAAATCGTTGATGTGTACGGGATCCTCTTCCACCGACCAACCCAGTTCGGTGGTCTTACCGATAACCTGTCCCCCCTTTACGCCACCGCCGGCCATCCAGAGACTGAAGGCACTGGGATGGTGGTCGCGTCCGGTAACCGCTTTAGAACCCGTTCGGTTTTCACCGAGAGGCGTTCTGCCAAATTCACCGGCCATCACGACCAGTGTGGAATCCAGCAGACCGCGCTGTTTAAGGTCTTTCAATAGAGCAGCCACGGGTTGATCCACGATCCCTGCATTCCGCTCGATTCCCGCATCCAGACCACTGTGGTGATCCCAGGAAGCGTGATACAGATTCACAAAGCGGACACCACGCTCGACCAGTCGCCGTGCCAGCAGGCAGTTACGTCCAAAGGCTGCTTCTGTATCCGAGCCACCTCCCCGTTTGCCCTCCTTGGTATTCCCCTTGCGATTCACGCCATAGGCTTCCTGCGTCTCTTTTGTTTCACTGGAGAGATCAATCAGTTCGGGAGCAGAGGACTGCATCTGGAACGCGAGTTCGTAGCTCGCAATCCGACTGGCAATTTCATCGTCACCCGTGCGCTGCAGTTGTTCCTGGTTCAACTGCTTGATGGCTTCCAGCCCCGATTTCTGAATCGCGGAATTGATTCCCGGTGGGTTATTCAGATTCAATACCGGCTCGCCCTGATTACGAAACAGTACGCCGGCATAAGTCGAAGGCAGAGAACCACTCGACCAGAGTGAAGCCCCGCCGCTGGCACCGCGACCTGCCGTCAATACGACATAACCGGGCAGGTTGTTGGATTGACTTCCCAGTCCGTAGGTCAACCACGACCCGACACTGGGTCTGCCGAACCGACCTACTCCGGTATTCATCATCAGCTGCGCCGGATGATGGTTGAACTGTTCCGTATACATGGAGCGGACCAGTGCGATATCATCTGCACAGGAACCGATGTGAGGCAGTACATCTGAGAACTCGGTCCCACATTCCCCGTATTTCTTGAACTTGCGCGAACTGCCGCTCAGCGTCGCTGATTCTTTATTGATAAAAGCAAACCGGACTTTTTCTGTCAGCTCTTTGGGCAGCGGCTGACCGTTCAATTCCTGCAGCTTGGGTTTCGGGTCATACAGATCGATCTGGCTGGGACCGCCGGCGAGGAAAATAAAGATGCAGTTCTTTGCGGTTCCGGGAAAATGAGAATCTTTCGGAGCCAGGGGATTCGTTAGACTGCCTGAGTCTTCCCCGGCCAGCAATCCTTCTTTCTGCATCATGGCAGCCAGGGCATAACCGGCAACACTGCAGGATGAATTCATCAGAAACCGACGTCGGGCCAGATTCAACGATTCAGTGGGAGGATTCAACATGGCAATGATCCAGACTCAAAAAATGATTTCAGATAATGATAGCTGTCAGTGGAAAAACTAGCTGCGGGTGACGAACTCATCCAGGTTCAGGAGCACCCGGCCGATGATGATCCAGGCCGCGACCTCCTGCGGGGTACTGCCCGCGGGAATCGTCTGTTTGCTGGTCAGTTCACTTACCAGTTTGGGATCGGACTTTAACAGTCGGGTCTGTTCCTGGTAGAGCTGTTTGATGATTTCGACTTCTGACTCCGCAGGTTCCCGGGTCAGGCAGAGTTCGAACGCATGTTGAATCCGCTGTTCCAGGCTGCTGTTCTTTCCCTGTGTTTCACTCACAATCCGCGGACCGAGTGCCTGGGAGCATTCAAAGAAGACCGGATCGTTCCAGATAGTCAAAGCCTGCAATGGCGTATTGGAACGCTCGCGTCGAGTACAGCTCAAATTGGAATCAGGGGAATCGAAGGTCATCAGCATCGGGTAGGGCACTGTTCGCTGGAAGAACGTATAAAGCCCCCTTCGATAACGGTCGTCACCTTTACTGGTCGGCCACTTGACGGAATTCGCATATCCCAGACTGGCGATACCCTCGGGCTGTGGTGGGTTCACACTCCGGCCGCCAATCTTATGCTTGAGCAGACCACTGACCGAGAGGGCCTCATCGCGGATGATTTCCGCCTCGACCCGCAAACGGTTCTGATGTGACAACCAGGCATTGTAGGGATCGCGTTCCGCCAGTTCCGGACGTTTTTCGGAAGACTGGCGATAAGTGGCGGAGGTCACGATCAGCCGGTGCAGCTGTTTCAGGCTCCAGTTCTGTTCACGAAACTGGGTGGCCAGCCAGTCCAGCAGTTCGGGATGCGAGGGGGCTTCCCCCTGTGTGCCGAAGTCGTTGATCGTGGGGACGATACCTCGTCCGAAATAGCGGCTCCAGATCCGGTTGACTGTGACTCGGGCCGTTAAGGGATGCTGTGGATTGAACAGCCAGCGGGCCAGATCCAGACGCGATGGGTTTTCTGACTGCACCGGAGGCAGCACGGCGGGGGTATTCGGTTGAACTTCATCCGCAGGATTCAGGAAGTCACCTCGCACCAGCAGACGTGTCTTGCGTGGCGTCTTCAGATGATCGACGACCTGGGCTTTCGTCGTCTCGGATGGATCCTGGGGTGCCTTTTTCCTGTGCGCCAGTTCCTGGTCTTTCAGTTTCTTCAGCTCGGGATCGATCGTGCGATAGTATTCGCGTAGTTCCTGTTTCTGGACCTCGGTCCGCTGATCGGTGGGCGTATTGAGTGTCTCGGCGATCAGATCCGTCATCCCGGTCAGTGGCAGCGGCTTTTTGCCGGTGGTCAGCGACAAACGGAACCGGCCCAGGTTGTGATACAGTTTGCGGGTAGTCGACTGCTGCAGCGTGACGGTGAGCAACATCCCTTTTTCATCACCAAAGCTCTCCTTGGTTTCAAAGGTGGCGATCTGTTTTTTCCCCTGTTGAGGACTGATTGACCAGCCTGTGTGCGGGCTGTTGTTAATCACGCGGTCGACTTTATAACCCGCCATCTCGAAGCTGGCTTGAGATTTCTCCAGATCGATTTCCTTCGCTTTATCGGGCGAATTTAACGGTGCTGCTTTCAGTGTCAGCATTGTCAGTTCAAAATCACCAGTCGGACTGCGTCCCGGTCCCTGGCGAGGCAGACTCGGATCGGGCAGGGCTTCCAGTCGAATACCGTTGATGTCCTGCAGATTTGTCTTAAAGGTCAGCGTGTAAATTTCTGCCCGTCCGGGGTTTTCGCCGGATGCCAGAATAGAACGATCCGGCAGTACGCTGAGGGTGGTGTTCTGTTTTGCCTGGAGTGATTCGGGTTGCAGGATGTTCCAGACCGGATTCTGATCCGGTATCTGCTGTTCCCACTTTTCCATCGAGCCGACCAGTTTATGCTGTTCGTATTCCTGGACTGCTTTGACCAGCGGCGCATGTGCTTTGAGGTAGACCTGGTTCGCTTTCTCAAACGCCGCCTGTTCTTCAGGAAGTGGTGCGCCGATGTCCGGCTCAGTAAGCGAATTGAAAAATGCATACAGTCGATAATATTCCCGTTGTGTGAGCGGATCGTATTTATGCGTGTGACACTGCGCACATTCCACGGTCACGCCCAGCCAGACAGAGCCCAGGGTGTTGGTTCGGTCCACGGTGCGTTTGACGCGATCCTCTTCCGGGTCAGTACCCCCTTCGCGGTTAATCAGCGTGTTACGATGAAAGCCGGTTGCCACCAGTTGCCGCGTGTCCGGATTCGGCAGCAGATCGCCGGCAATCTGTTCAATGGAGAACTGATCGAACGGCATGTCATCATTGAGTGCGTTGATGACCCACGTACGCCAGCGCCATGCATGCGGACGCTTGCTGTCTTTTTCATAGCCGTCACTGTCTGCATACCGAGCCAGGTCCAGCCAGTGCCGGGCCCAGCGTTCTCCGTAATGCGGTGAATCCAGCAGTTGATCGACCATGTTTTCATACCACTGCGGACTCGGTTCGGAACTCCAGCGTTTCCACTCTTCCACGGAAGGGGGGAGACCGGTGAGATCCAGATACGCGCGGCGAATGAGTGTGCTGCGATCTGCCTCGGGGGCAGGCGTTACATTTTCCTGTTCCAGCTTTCGCAGGATAAAGGCATCGATACCGTTTTTGACCCAGTCTGACTGCTTGACCTCGGGAGGCTGTACGTCTTTGATCGGCTGGAAGGACCAGTGGTCGGATCCGGGCGTCTTGTTCTGTCCCGCGACTTCAGGCCAGACGGCGCCCTGTTGGATCCAGGTTTCTACCAGAGCCAGTTCCTCTTTCGTCAGTGGGGTGCCTTCACCTTCGGGGGGCATTTTATCTCCATCCCCGGTTCCGGCGAGGCGATGATAGAGTTCGCTTTCGTGACTGTGTCCCGGTTTAATGGCGATTCCGCTGTCGCCCCCTTCCAGGGCGCGGCTTTTCAGATCGAGGCGGAATCCCCCCTCCTGAACTTCACTTCCATGGCAGGAAAAGCATTTGGCCTGGAAGAGTGGACGGATCTGTTTCTGGAAATCAACTGCCGCTGCCTTCTCTGATTTTTCATTCGCAGAGAGCATCGCAGGCGGAAGCAGCGACGAGGAGAGCAGAAACAGAGAAGCGGTAAATGTGAGTAGACCGAATTTCATAGACTTGCCCTCATTGTTATCAGGCAATGCAACGATCCGGGTGCGTCTCTGGAAGGCCAATGCTACGCCATCGCAACATGGGAGAACAGGTGAGTCCCCTTGATGATCGCTGTTACAGATAATAGTAATCGGATCTGACTACTATTGTCAATTATTCTCACCACGTATGCTCCTGACCAGACCATAACGCGAAAAACCTTGAGAGAAGAGCAAATCTCGTCTCTCAAGGTCTGATTGATGATTATCCGCTGTTCAGACAACGGAACCGCAGATTATTTGCCGCAGGTTATTCGTCTGTCTTGGGAATCGATGCTTCAATCGGAAACAGTTTGAGTAACGCCTGTTTGTTGGGGCGTGAACCGTATTCGCAGAGTTCGAACGATTCGGCGTATTTGACCTGCTTACCAACGTCTTCGCCGTAAATGTTAATCAGCTCTGTGCGGTACTTGTTGGCTTCATTCGACTGACGTCGTGTCCAGGAAGGGCGGAGGTGTTCGACACGCAGTTCCGGGGGATTCGCGGGAGGTACCTTAGCGGCGCGTTCTGGACTGCCACCTGCGCCTCCTTCCAGAGACTGTGATACCAGTTGGGCAACTGCTTTCAGTTTCTTTTCAAATACATTGTCTAAGGCGACAACGACATCCGGTCGGAATGGATAGGGTTTCTGAAAGCCATCACTCGAATACATGAACACAGGGTTCTTTTTCAGCCGCGGGACATCCGGGCAGAAGTAGGGGACCGTCACCATGAACGCGGCGTCCTGCACAAGCACACCAACATAACGATGGTCGGGATGGTAGTCCCACGGACGATGTGAGATGACCAGATCCGCTTTCCATTCCCGGATCAGTTTGACGATTTTTTTTCGGTTCTCCAAAGTCGGCAGCAGTTCGCCATCGTGGATATCCAGAACTTCTGTTTCCACTCCCAGGATTTTACCCGCGGCTTTGACTTCTGCGCTACGACGCTGGGCCAGCGTACCACCGGCCATTTCAAAATGACCGATGTCACCATTCGTGACTGAAACCAGTTTGACTTTATGTCCCTGTTCGGCCCACAAAGCCGCGGTGCCTCCGTTTTTGTATTCTGCATCATCCGGATGCGCACCAAAGCAGATAATCCGCAGCGGTTCGTTGTCTGCTGCAGAAAGCGCGGAGGGGAGAATCAGCAGAGGGCACGCGAGTAGTAACAGGGGGGTGAAGGCGTTTCGCAGTAGCAGCATCATGGTTGAAAGCTCCGGTTGGGGGGATTCAGATCAATGTTGAGATATGTATCCAAAATACCGGACCGCTTGACCAGATGGTAGTGTAGCGCATAAAAAAAGGCTCGCCGAAGCGAGCCTTGTGATGTCTTGCATTGCTTTACTTGGAAAAGCTGCGGACTGTTTCTGTCTGAGCCCGGGCAGGGGCTTCTTCAGTTTTGTCGACGTCTTTCCGGTTGCGGGCACGTTCGTGAGAAATGCCGACCAGTTGAACGGCGAACTGCAGTTCAGCACGATTGAAGTAAGGCGAAGGTGGCAGCCCACCAACGTGTTTGATTGATTTTGCAGCGAGTTCCTGCCAGCTCATCTTGTTGGCCAGGTGCCAGGCTGCTGCCTGACCGGCCTGCTGGTTAACCCGACCGGTTGCGACCAGTTTCAGCAGTTCCTGCAGAGCAGGATCTTTGACCATGTCTTCAGTTTTGACCATCCGGTATTCCATCCGTGAGGAAGGCTCTTTTTTACCGTGTTCGAGACAGACCGAAGTGTAAGGAACGTAAACCGTTTTTTCAGGAGGAACAGAGAAGAAACCACCGCCGGCACCACCAGCGCCACCGGCTCCCCCTAATCCACCACCGAGGCCACCACCCAGACCGCCGGCGCCACCGCCTGCTGTCTGTGCCTGACCACCCTGGCCACCACCGAGTCCGCCGCCTAAGCCACCGCCCAGACCGCCACCACCCAGGCCACCGCCGAGAGCACCCTGTTTAAGAACCTGAACTGCCAGGAATGTTTCCGGCAATTTTACGTTCAACGGTTTATCGTTATTGTTCGTAATCAGAACGTTGCCACCTTTGGAGCTCTTCGCGATGATTTCGACATCGACCAGACCGGATTCCATGGCGTCAAACAGATCGTCTACCTTTTCTGCAGAGGGATCATATTTTTGCGGACGGATCGATTTTTTGCCGGCCTCCACGTTTGTGCTCAGGCAGAGAGCCAGGCAGCCAGCGGTCAGAATTGTCAAAAATCGGGACGCGGTTTTTGTGGACAACATAGAAAACGTTCCTGTGGTTCACGGAGAAAATACCACTTTCGTGTGGTGTAAGACGAGAAGTCGCTGAATCAGCTATTTATTACAACTAACCCAACATTATCATCTTACAGCATACAAATTGGTTCTGGCAACAAAAAGTTGCTGGTAAACCAAGTTTTTCACAACTCAACCTGCCGGCTGTTAAAGTCAAACCGGTCAGGTAATTCCTGCGTAGCAGCGGATTATGCAGGTTATGCGGCTCGTGCGGAAAGGACCTTGAGCAAACCGCCTGCTGATTTCCTCCGGGGAAGCGTATTCTAAGCCTGTTAAGAGAGGGAATCTCAGATTATGATGAAGCGGTCAAAACACGATTAACGCTTACCAGTTATCAACTTATGGGAAGAAAGCATGGAGCGGGAGATCACTGCGGAGAACGTGATTGAGTATCTCAGGGAACAAGGGCAGCTGAAACCTGACGAGCAGGCTGATGCCGAGGCATTGGCCTGGGGAGTCTCCAATATCGTCATTCGTATAGATCGGGCAGCGGACGCCGATTTTGTGATCAAGCAGTCCCGCAAACAGCTGCGGACCCAGGCAGAGTGGTTCAGTCAGCTGGAACGGATCTGGCGCGAACTGGAAGTGATGCAGGAACTGGAGCAACTCTTACCCGCGGGGGTGGTCCCGCGGGTGCTGTTCGAGGATCGGGACAACTACCTGTTCGCCATGGAAGCCATCGCTGCGGATCACAGAGTCTGGAAAGCAGAGCTGCTGGACGGCCGAGTAGAACAAACGGTGGCCCGCGAATTAGGGAGTTTTCTGAGCGCCATCCACAGAAAGTCGTTTCTCCAGGAACGCTATCAGCAGCAGTGGGGGGACTGGGAGATCTTTGACCAGCTGCGCATCGATCCTTTTTACCGGTTCATTGTTCGCTCACATCCTGAAATTAAAGAATGGGTTGCAGAACTGATCGAGGAAATGTCCGCGAATCGCCTCTGTCTGGTACTGGCGGACTTTAGCCCCAAGAATATCCTGATCACCGACGAGCAGATCCATCTGGTCGATTTTGAGACGGCCCATTTTGGTGATCCGGCTTTTGACCTGGGATTCTTTCTGAGTCATCTCCTGCTCAAGGCCATTCATTTTCAGGCAGAGGGAACACGCTGTATTGAGTTGGCAGAAACATTCTGGGAGTCCTACCTCAGCACTGAGGTCGTCGTGCCTCTGGAATCGGGACCAGAGACTGCTAAAATGGAAGAACCACAGATCGGACAGCGGACCATCAAACATCTGGCAGCCTGCATGCTGGCCCGCGTCGATGGCAAGAGTACGGTCGATTACCTCTCCAGCGCACAGCAGGATCAGGTTCGATCTTTCGCACTATCGCTGATTCTGGACGCACCGGCATCACTGCCGCAGGCATTTCAAAGACTGCGCGAGATGCTGATCTCCTGAGGGGCGCTCGGGTGACGCGGCCCGAGAATCCTGTTATGTTTAAATAAGGAACTGTCTGAGAGCGTCAGGCAGTCATTCGGAACTACAAAGGCAGACGGGAGAGTATTCTGTCATGACACAAATCGAGTATGTTCAGGCACGCGAAGTTTTTGACAGTCGGGGTAATCCCACGGTGGAGGTCGAAATCTGTTGTGCCAATTGTCGTCCGGGACGGGCCATCGTTCCCAGTGGCGCCAGTACCGGAAAGTTTGAAGCCGTCGAACTGCGAGATGAAGACCCTGCCCGCTTTGACGGACTGGGAGTGACCCGCGCTGTCGAGAATGTCCGCCGCGATATAGCGGATGCACTGATCGGTCAGGATGCCGCTGACCAGCGGGCCATTGATGATCGGCTTCGCGAACTGGACGGAACAGAAAACAAATCACGACTGGGGGCAAACGCGATTCTGGGGGCCTCCCTGGCCGCAGCTTATGCTTCTGCCGAGGCACAGCAGCAGAGCCCCGTGGAACGGTTTGCGGAAATCTGGTCGGACTACCTTGAGTCGCAGACTGGTGTTGAATCGGCACAGCGGGCGCGAACCTCGCTCCTGGCACAGTCGATGTCACTGCCGCTCCCGATGGTTAACATGATCTCGGGAGGACTGCACGCAGGTCGCAATCTTGATTTCCAGGACTTCCTGATTCTGCCGGTCGGAGCGACCTCGTATCGTCAGGCCTTTGAATGGATCGTGACTATCTACCGTCGGCTGGGACAGATCCTCAACAAGACCGGACACGAAGGCACCCTCATCGGCGATGAAGGGGGCTATGGTCCCAAACTCTCCTGCAACAGTGAAGCAGTCAAATACGTGGTCGGTGCCATCGAAGCCGCCGGCCTGACACCGGGCGATGATGTCGCCATCGGTCTGGATGTCGCCAGTACGCACTTCTATGACGCGGAGAGTAACACCTATCATCTGAATGCGACGGGGGAGGAAGCACTCTCAGCTGACGATGTGATCAACATGCTGGAACGCTGGGTCGACACCTATCCGATCGTCAGTATCGAAGACGGCCTGGCCGAAGATGACTGGGAAGGCTGGAAGAAACTCACCGAACGCCTGGGGCATCGCGTGCAGCTGATTGGCGACGATCTGTTCGTGACCAATCGACAGCGGCTGCAGCAGGGAATCTCCAGTCAGACTGCGAACAGTGTGCTGGTCAAACTCAACCAGATCGGCACTCTGACCGAAACGCTGGAAACTCTGCGGATGGCCATCGATCACGGTTACTGGCCCGTCGTCTCTGCACGCAGCGGAGAAACCGAAGATACCACCATCGCCGATCTGGTTGTGGCAACCGGCGCCGGCCAACTGAAGGTGGGCTCCGTGGGACGCAGCGAACGCCTCGCCAAATACAATCAGCTGCTGCGGCTCGAAGAACTGCTGGCGGATCGGGCCCCCTATCATGGCGGCGGAATCTTCTCCAGTCTGCAACGGTAGCAGCTCACGAAAGACCTGCTACGAGCAGGTCTTTCAGTTGATTCCGGAAAGCGAAGCCGACTGTGGACCACGCTGGTTCCGGGAGTAGAGTACGATGAGCGCATCCAGGTCAGCCTGAAGCGACTGAAAAACGCGAAAGATACTGACCGCTCCCAGTGTGCCTGCGACTGTGATCAGCACGATGGCGAGTTTATCATCCAGGTTTAATATCGCCAGGGCGGCGATACTGAACATCGGCACCAGGAACGCCAGGATCAGATAGACCCAGCTCAATTTTCTGAGTCTCTCCAGTGGTTCAGGAGATTGCTGGCTGAAATCTGCCTGCTCGATCAGCTGCGGATAAATCGTGTGCAGGCTGAAATAGGTGACGCCAAAAAACGGGTAACTGGCGGCAATCAAACCGCAGAGTACAAGAGATCCCAGGAAATGCAGATACGCAGAGACCGGCAGCGAACCGATGGCGTAATGCATGCTCACCGGGTAGGCGATCCCTGCAATGATCCAGAGCGTGGTACAGATCAGGGCGGCATAGTGCCCGAGTCGCAGACAGCGTTTCTGCAACATCGTATCTGGTGGCGCAGCGGGTTGCGCAGGTGTTCGTTTCGGCGCGCGTTCTCTGACCAGTGTCCAGGTAAGCCAGCCCATCAGACCGAGGCCGGTCGGGTAGGCGATCAGGTTGATGGCGGTCTGAATATTCCAGAAGGCGTCCTGGGAATTTTTCAGTTGTTCGATGATGTGCTTCTGGTTGTGGAAAAAGTTAAACAGTCCCGCCAGAATGTTCGGTATAGCGACGATCAAAATTACGATCAATACTTCACAGCCGGTGCAGCGGGCAAACCAGCTTTTCGATGAAGGAAACAGGATCTGCTGGGCACGTGGATTCAGGCATAATTCGAGCTGGCTGGCCAGTTCCTGGCCCGAGCTCCACCGCTCTGCAGGATCGGGAGCCAGGCATTTCTGAAGCACGGTAATCAGATGCTCGGGGCAATCAGGGGGCAGGTGCTGAGGCGATGCCTGCAGGCTCTGACCGGCTTTACGTTGTTCGATCATCTGACTGAGTAGGCTGGACCAGCTGTCGGTCATCGCAGGATTATCAAAGGGGCGTTTTCCGGTCAGCAACTCGGCCAGCATCAGCCCCAGCGAAAAGAGATCGCTGCGCTCATCCAGGCTTTCGGGCAGACGTGTATGCGTGGGATCATAGGCTTCCAGCTGTTCGGGCGACATGTAAGCCAGGCTGCCCCCGAAATAGGCGGCTGGCGTCGTCCCTGTCACATGCGAGCTGAAGCTGATATTGAAGTCGGCCAGTTTGGGAACCCCCTCCGCAGTCAGCAGCACATTCGCAGGCTTGATGTCGCGGTGCAGGACCCCTTTCTGATGGGCATAGTCCAGCGCTTTGGCCAGCCGGATGCCGATCCAGCAGATCGTCTCGGGCCAGGTGAGTGAATTCAGGGTCTGGTAGGTGACCGACTCGGTCGGTCGGCTTTCTCCCCGCAATTCCAGTGACTGGTTCAAAGCGGAAACCAGCAGGCTGCCTGAACGTTCTGCGGGCGCCGTTTTGCGAATCAGTTCAATCACTGACTGCAGAGTGCCTCCCGGCAGATATTGCATATACAACAGACGCAGTTTTTCATCGGGAAGGATGCGCTGGTCAAACACTCGCACGATATTTTCGTGGTCGAACTGAGCCAGGGTCTGTGGTTCGTCGCTGGAATCCTCCGAGATTTTCAAAGCGACCAGACGCTGCATCGAATTCTGGCGTGCCTGGAAGACACGGGCAAATGCACCCTGACCGAGCAGGGTCAGCAGATCAAAATCATCTACCGTCTGTCCGGGCTGAAACTGATGCCATGTCTGAGGTCGGGTCTTGTGAAACAGACTGGTGGTCTGGTAGGCATGATCCAGATCGAAGAGTTGCTGCAGTTGTGGACTACCCGTGGGGAGGTAGCCCAGGTATTCGTCGGGATCGACATCAAACCCGTTCTGCCGCCGGAGATGATATTCTTCATAGAGCAGATCGACGGGCAGGCTCGCGGTCTGCAGTTCGGGGAATTCCTCAAGGTATTCCTGCAGGCGTTTAGGGAAGTTAAAACGCTGCCAGCGATATTCGAGGTCAATTTTGATCAACTCGCTCAACAGAAAGACCGGGACCGGCTGCGTTTGTGAAAGATAAGCACGTAACTCGGGCGGTTCTTCTGCAGATTCCCAGTCGGAAACAAACTGTTCCATGGCTTCAGTCAACGCATCAAGCGCAAGCTGGCTCTCTGTTGATTCAAGACCTGGCGTAGCTTCGGACAACAGTGAACTCCCGGGTAATGGTTTGGCGGATTCAGACCTGGAAACGAGCAGGTTTATGTGGCTGACAAGCGCTGGACGTGCTATAAAATGTCTATGTCATCGATGATACAGTCCACATGGTAATCAATCCTGCACGGCTATGAAAGCAGAATGCTGTGCGTAAATGGTTGAACTCAGGCAGGAAGTAAGAAGCGGCATGGCGGCAGATATTGAAGAATTGATCCAACAGATTCAGCAGGGCAGCGAACCGGCGCTGCTGGAATTTCTCGAAATCCATCGCGCCCCTTTGCTGGCGTTCATTAACAAGAACATGAGCGATGCGCTGAAATCCAAAGTGGAAGCGAACGACATTCTGCAGGAAGTCTCGCTGAATGCTGTCTCAACATTTTCTGAATTTGATTTTGAAAAGAAAACACCCTTCAACTGGCTCTGTCATCTCGCAGAACGCCGGATCATTGATAATCACCGCAAATACTTCCAGGTGCAGAAACGAGCCGCCGGCCGAGAGGTTCGTCAGCCGGCTGGCGGTGATGGAGCAGGGCAGGGCTTTATGGATCTGCTGGTAGCGAGTATGACCAGCCCCAGCCAGGCGTTCTCCCGCGGTGCCCGGGAAATGAAACTTCTGACCGCACTGGAGTCACTTCCCGAGGAAAGTCGCGAGGCCATTCGACTCAAATATGTCGAAGGGCTCAATTCCAGTGAAATTGCTGACCAGCTGGGTAAATCAGATGTCGCTGTGCGGGTGCTCGTCAGCCGTGCGATGGCGAAGCTGCAGGAGCAGCTTAGACAGGAAGATGAATTTAAAAGTCTGCTGGGCAGCTGACTATTCTTCTTCCTCTTCACCGGGAGCGGGAGCCAGTTCCGAGTTGATACGATCAATCATCTGCCGTAAACGTCCCAGGTTTTTGCGGTTGAACAGCAGCGAGATGCGAGGCAGGTCCACGAGGTGTTCGTCGTCCATTTCCAGATCGTGGGCATCGACCTTGGTAATGATGCCTGATTCCAGAATGTCTTTGAATTCGATGTTGAGCTGTTCCACGAATTCATTGCTGGGCTCGACGTGCAGACGCAGAACCAGGCGTCCGTTGACGTACCGCATACTGTTATAGACGCTGTAAAATCCGATGATCTCGTCGACGGCATCTTCGATGTCATCGGTGATATGAAACAGTGACAAGTCTTCCGGAGAGATCAGTTCATGCTTCAGCAGATTGTTTTCAATGTAGGCTTTCCAGTCACTCCAGTACGTGCCTCCCGGCGCTTCCAGCAAGACGATGGGCATTGGATCCCGTTTGCCGGTCTGAACCAGCGTCAGGGTTTCGAAGGCTTCGTCCTGGGTTCCGAACCCACCAGCACAACAGACAATCGCGTGGACCTCCTTCACAAACAGCAGTTTGCGAGTGAAGAAGTAATTCAGGTTAACCAGTTTTTCGTCTTTATGGATGACGTAATTTGGTTCCTGCTCGAACGGGAGCATGATGTTGACGCCCATCGACATATCGGTCCCGGCACCGACATGGGCGGCTTCCATGATCCCCGGGCCGGCTCCGGTAACGGTCATCCATTTTTCTTCCGCCATTCTGCGTCCGAAGTGCAGGGCCTGCTGATAGGCGGGGTCGTCGGGCAGGGTTCGAGCTGAACCGAAGACGGTCACTTTTCGCTGCTTGCGGTAAGGTGTGAAAACCTTGAAGGCGTAGCGCAGTTCTTTGAGAGCCCGGTCGAGAATCTTAAGGTCGCCGCGCGTCGCCTGATCCTGCTTGAGTTTGTCGGCAGTGTCTTTGATACTGGCGATAATCGATTCGTGCGGATACAGCTCGGTACAGTGTTCCGTTGGCAGTACGTCAGACTCAGAAACGCGGGGGCGGGTTTTTCGATATTTCCTCGACATGATCAATTAATCCTTTAATGTAGCTGGTCGAGATGAAGGCTGGTAACAGTTGTTAACCCATCAGGGCATCGAGGGCTTCGTCCCTGGTTTCGTATATGGCCCAGAGAGTGTCTAACGCCGTAATGCGGAGTAATTCGCTGGCCATTTTACTGGCACCGCACAGAACCAGTTCGCCTCCACGACTGCGGACATGTTTGTGGCATCGCAGCAGCAGGGCCAGAAAGACCGAGCCAAAGTAACTCACATCACTCAGGTCAAAAACAACCATGGGAATTTCGACTTCCTGCAGTGGAGCCATGACGATATCAGCAGCCTGTTCGATCAGGTCCCAGCTCATAGATTCCACGTTGCTCGCCGGAATGATTACAACCGTGTTTCCATGCCATTCCAATTGAAAATCGTCGTGGTAGTTCGTCATGAAGTCGTTCCGCGGTGAAGATGTGATTCTCTGGATACTGAAAATGAGTGCAATTACAGCCCATAATACTGTGAACACCGAGGCGAGAACAGGCTACTAGAGGCCCAAAAACGAGATTTCACACTTAACTCCCTGTAAACAGCCGCGAACTGGACCCCGTGTGCTGAGTTTGCCACCAGTTCATCCAGATTTTCGCCTGCTCGCTGGGGCTGGAAACCGTCTTCAATTCTGCTGGTCGATCGGATGGGGGAACCAGTCTGCCCAGGCTGCTCAAAATCTCTTCCAGAGTAGACGAGTTGCGTTCGGTCCATCCCATCTGGATCAGTGGTTCTACGAACCGCGTCTGGCCCGATTCTCCCATTTCCCGTACTGCGTCCCGCCTGACCGCACTGCGGGTGTCGTTGGAGAGACGCACCAGTTCCTGCATACCCTGGAAGTCGCCCAGGTGACTCAAAGCGACCACAGTTTCAAAGCGGACACGTTGATTCGAATGGGTTAGCAGGTTCCGTAGCGATGCCGGTCGCGACGGGTTTTGTTCGTCCGTCTGGACACCGTTAATGGCGATGGGATTATGGCATTGTCCCAGGGTACGAATTGCCGCCAGTTGCACGGAGTGGTTGCTGTCATTCAACAGGGGTAAGACCCAGGGGGCATACTGGGGAATTCCGTGAGCACCAAAATACTCACAGCCCAGCACCCGAATGTCAGGCCAGTTGTGATTGATTGCCAGCAGGGCGAGCTGAGCGGCCTCTTCATAGCTGTCTCGGGAGATCGATTCCATCACAATCCGCCAGACGAGCCGGTCCTGTTCCCGGGCCATCAATGTACGCAGACGTTTAACGATCACAGGATTGAGTGAAGATTTCTGTGAGCTCATAAACAGTTGCTGGGCCGCCTGACGACGGTCGGTGACATGCGAACTGTTCAACTGCTGGAGTGCGGCGTAATTTGTATCGAGTTTGGGAAGCAGGTCGCTGTATACCTCATCCGGGATGGCAACCGATGTCTCCAGAATCATCTTCTCCAGCTGATTGACTTCCTCGGGTGTCAACTGGGTCAACTCCTGGAAAGCGTGTTGCCAGCCGGGAGCATCAGGGCTCTGGTTGATCAACTGTTGGAAGTAAGCCTGCAGTTCTGCGACACGTCCCTGATTCACGCGGGATTCCTGATGGATTCCCTGCTGCATCAACTGCGTCCAGAATCCGCCGGGAAGTTGTCCCGACTGTACCAGTGACTGGATGGCGGCTGCCCGTTCTTCACGTGAGGCTTCGATGGAGATGATCCCGCCGACACCCGTCCGTTCGGTCAGCTGCAGCACACTGGCGCGGCGTGTTTTGAAGACGCCTTCCTTAATCCCTTCCAGCAGGAGTGGGATTGCCAGTTCGTCTGGCCAGTGTCGGATCGATTCAATCACGGTGAGTTGCACTTCGGTGCTGCGGTCGTTGATCAGGGACTTCAGTTGCAAAGCGGCATCAGCCGTGGGAGACTGTCCCAGACCTTCGGCGACCGCCAGGCGTACGGCAGAGGAGCTGTCATCTCTCAGGCCTGCCAGGTAAACCGGACCCCATGAACTGAGGCCCGTCGCAGCGGCGACACGTACTGTTTCCTGGGGGCGGGTGGATTGCTGTTTCAACATGCGGAGGGCAGAGTCGCTGCCCAGCAGTCCCAGGTTTCTGATTGCTTTGTTCTGCACCAGCAGATCAGCGTCTTTGAGTTGTGCGGTCAGGATAGCTTCGGCGTCGGGATGACGAACCACGGCCGCCCAGTAGCCGAAGTTCCAGCGAATGATGGCATCCGGATCCCAGCGAACCTGCATGATATTCTCAGGCCAGGCAGAAGACTGGTAAGGACGCGGTTGTTGTGAGGCTGCACTGCGATGGGAAAACTGATCCGGTTCTGCATAGAACCAGAGACCGTGCATGATACAGCCTTCCAGGGCAGCCCGGCGGAGTTCTTTAGGGGGTAACGCGCTGCTGTCAGCAATGTCCATCGACTGATTCATGGATATGATTTGTGCAGGCGGCATGAAACGCGACAGGCTGCGATACAGTTCCCCCCGCAGTTTGAGAGAAATGTCAGGACGCGAAAGCAGTTGGGTCAGGCGTTGCTTAGTCCCAATAGGCAGCGCGTCTGCATGTGCCAGCACAAGTGAGAGACCATTGAGTGCAGCGAGTCGTATGCCTGGCGAAACGCTGGCTTTCTGTTTCTTGTCAGATTTTGATTCGGAGTCCGAACGCTTATCCGCTTCACAGACCAGCTCCTCCAGCGTCGGAATGGTGTCGGCCGCAGTCCGGGGGGCCAGTGTGGCCCAGAGGATGGTTGCGTTCCAGCCTGCCAGTGTATCATGTGCGGCCAGTTGTTGCAGGGCGGCAATTTTCTGTGAATTATGCGTCGGTTCGCTGTCTTCTTCCCGGTGGAAGAAGTCGTGCAGGGCATTGAACGACCAGCTCTCTGTAGCTGACTTGTTTTTGGAAGCAGTCGGTTTCTCTGTCCCAGCTGATTTCTCTGGTGTGGTATCGTCTGCGACCTGTTCTGCTTTTGCTGACTTATCAGTCGTTTCGACAGCTTGCGCGACCTGCTGTAGAGGAGAGCTGTCCTGTTTGACGCCAAACAGCCAGCGATGGTTGTGTGGTGTAGAGAGCTCCGTTGTTTTCAAATCGTGAAGCGTTTTCCATTCGTCGTACGGAGACCAGTGATGGTTTTTGACCCACAGATCCTGGGAGAGATAAACGTTTAAGCCTTCCAGTTCGGCGGGGATCTCTGGTTTGAAGGTTTCTACCTCTTTGAAGGCAGTCACGACCGGTGTTTCGCTGACGTTCTGTAACAGACTTTTCTGACATCCAGAGAGTGCCGCGCAGACCAGAAGCGGGAGAGTCCACGACAGCCATTTTTGATGACTTCGACGAACCTCTGACACTCGGGCTAAATTGATTCCGCAGGGGGAAGCAGATTTCATGCGCGAAACAGATCGGTAGGTTGGGATATGAGTACGATTCACTTCTGGAACAGAAGCGGGAGTTGAGGACCGAACAATAACAGATGACTGAATTTAGGTGAAGAGCAGTCTCCATTGTCTGGTCGCTGCGAAGGTCGCTGTTCGAGGAACTGAAATTGTTAAAATGGGATGAGCTGTTGTTTGTGGAGGCTGTGTATATTTCCTGATTTGACGGCAGGGCAGTCCCTGTTTCGCGTCCATGGTTCGCTTGCGGAGAGACTGCGGGTATGTCATGCTCAGGATCTATCTTGCTTAACTTCTCAAAACCACAAATCAGGATACGGAGAGAAAAGACCTATGTTGCGAAAAATGTTACCAGGAGCATTGGCACTGCTCATGCTGCTGAGCGGGGCTTCCATCCAGGCGGAAGAAAAAGCACAGTCGGGCAAGCAGGGTGCTGCAGAGCTCAAAACCACGATTCCGGTCAACATGGATTACCTGATCTATCTGCCCGAGAATTATGATGAGAAAGAAAAGTGGCCCTTAATGCTGTTTCTGCACGGTGCCGGTGAGCGGGGAGATAATCTGGATCTGGTGACGGTCCACGGTCCTCCTAAGCTGATCAAGAACGGAAAGCAGTTCCCCTTCATCGTGGTTTCTCCCCAGTGTCCTGACGAGCAACTCTGGCAGCCGGTGGAACTGACGGCTCTGTTGAATGACATTGAAAAGAAGTACAAGGTCGACAAAGACCGGATTTATGTAACGGGCCTGAGTATGGGAGGTTTCGGTACCTGGTCCCTGGCCGCCTACACCCCTTACCGGTTCGCCGCCCTGGTGCCGATTTGCGGCGGTGGTGAAAAGTTCTGGGTCAAGAAAATCAAACACGTTCCCATCTGGGTTTTCCATGGTGCCAAAGATGGCGCTGTGCCGCTGGATCGTTCGCAGACCCTGGTCGATGTGCTCAAGAAAGAAAAGGCCGATGTTTCGTTTACGATCTATCCGGAAGCCGGACACGATTCCTGGACGGAAACCTACAACAACCCGGAGGTTTACGAATGGCTGCTGAAGCAGAAACGCAAGCCCGAAAAGGAAGTCAGAGCCGCGGAAGCCAAAGCAGAAGCGGAGCGCAAAGCAAAGCGTGAAGCAGCGAAAAAGAAGAAGCAGTAATCACGATCAGTGAATCGGGTTGACGTAGACTGCTGCGTCAACCTGACCGCTGAAACAGATGATTTATTGAACGAGACCTTTGGTCAGTTCCATGAAGGCGGTTTCCAGGTTGATTTCCTCTTCGCGGAACAATTTGAGCTGGAAGCCTTCCCCGATCAGCAATGATGGAATGAAGGTGTAATCCTTCACATCATTCTGCAGCGTCACCAGCATCTCACCTTTCTTGATTTCCAGTTCGGAAACCTGAGAATGTTTTTCCAGCAGGGCAGCTGCCTTGTCGGTGTTCTCGGTTACCGCGACATGCAGCAGGATCCGCTGACGTGCTTTCTTCATGACCTCATCGACATTGTCGTCGACGATCAGGTTTCCTTTTTCGATCATGCCGACCCGCGTACAGACGTCTGCCAGTTCGGGCAGAATGTGACTGGAAACGATCACGGTTTTCTTCATCTCCCCCAGTCGTTTGAGCAGATTGCGGATCTCAATACGGGCACGGGGGTCGAGACCACTGGCAGGTTCATCAAGCAGCAGTACCTGCGGTTCATGCAACAGCACGCGTGCCAGCCCGATTCGCTGAGTCTGACCGCGGGACAGCTGATTGACCATGGCGTCCCGTTTGAAGGTCATATCGACCAGTTCCAGTTTCTCTTCGCAGACCTTGCGGCGCTGCGGCCCTTTGATGCGATACGCGGAAGCGAAAAACTCGAGGTATTCGATCACGGTCATGTCGTCATAGACGCCGAAGAAGTCGGGCATGAAGCCGACCAGACGACGGATTTCTTCGGGATGCGTATAGATTGATTTCCCGCAGACGTAGGCTTCGCCATAGTCCGGACTGAGCAACGTGGCGATCATCCGCATGGTCGTGGTTTTGCCGGAACCGTTGGGGCCGATAAAACCGAAGACATCACCTTCACCCAGGTTCAGATTGATATTATTCACGGCAACCAGGTTGCCGTAGCGTTTGGTTAAATTACGTGTTTCAATCACTCTTGATCACTCCCGGTAGGTGTGTCCTGCTGCTGGGGCAGTTCTTCTTTTTCTTTGTTCTCTTTTTCGTCCAGCGAAGGTAACTCGTATTGAATTTCCCGCGAGCGTTTCACGGAGATTACGACACGCAGATAGGTGTCCTGCTGATCCTGGGGCAGCTCAGTGTCGTCCAGCTTTACCTGGCTGAGGGGCTGATCCAGTCGAGCGAACAGCACTGCTCGTCCCAGCCGCAACTGTTCGGTGAGATCCAGTTGCTCGGCGGCGATATTGGAGAGCCCTGTGTAGCCGAACCCCCCTGAGCTTTCGTGGAACGTCAGAATCTTCAGGATCTGATAGGCGTTTTTGGAGAAGGCATCGTATTCTGTCTGCTCGGTAACCACATTACCCGGGTTAGCGCCGCGGGCGGCGATCCGTCGCGAGACCGACCCGGTGAGGTAGCCTTTGATATTGCGCGATTCGACCAATGGGCCGTTGATGTCCCAGGCCTGGTCGGCAGGTATATATGAGTCTTCCAGCTGTTCCGGATTCACGAGAGGCAGATAAATCCGATTGCCATACGCCAGCACCCAGTCCTTCAGAGGACCGGAAAAATGATGCGTCAGATTCCCGGAGAGCTGCCCCAGGCTGTTCCCTGTCAGATCCGAAGTGAGCAGGTCTGGCTGCTGCTGTGACCAGTCTCCCAGCAGACTCTTGGTGCCCCATTTCAGCAGAGGCAGATTTTTAATTTCGGTGGAATCCGGAGTGAACGCATACGTGGGTCCGGTAATCGTTCCTTCGGCAGAGCGATACATGCCGGCAAACGTGGTTTCCGGCAGTCCATTCCAGCAGAGGTGTGTCGGAAACTTGTCAGACTGGGCTGTGGTTGTGGGAATATCAGACATCACCTGAACCTGGTAACGCCGCGTTTCCGGGCTGTAGAGATTCAGGTAAAACCGCCCGCGGAGTTGCCCGGTGGTGGCATCGTAGTCTGTCAGATTCAATTGAGTCGAATGCAACTGGGAGCCGTTGTTCTGTTGCGCGGTCAACACACCCCAGCCGGCAGCCAGCAGAACCATTGTTGGAAAAGTGAACCAGGTGATATGCGGTTTCTTCAGGATCCGATGCACGACCAGGTAATCGAGGGGGCCGATAATCAGCAGGTAGACCAGAATCAATCCCATGACCCACCAGTGTGAAGCACGGTTGATACCCAGAAAATTCTGCTGTGAATGAAACATCTGTGTTTCGAGCTCGGATATTCCAGTCTGTGAAATCCGTTTGCCCAGCTCGGCATTTTTACTGCGCGTGGCGGTGACTTGATTGCCACGGAGTGCCAGTTTGGGGCAGAGGTTTTCCAACCCGTCCCAGCCAGACAGCGGGCTGGTATTCAGATCCAGTGCCAGGAATGTGACCACACCCAGTCCGTAAGGAACACGGACAAGTAGCGGACCATCCAGCGATGTGGCCAGCACTTCGCCGGCGTCAATTTGAATGCGAGAAGCAGTGGCGACACCGCGAATTCGCGAGCGGACGGTTGCGTACAGTTCGATGCTGCTCAGCTCACGTACGCGGCTGGTTCCCAGAATCTTGACCGGAATCCATTTGGCGAAATCACTCTGCTGGTACGCCTCCTGATCAGTACCCACGCAGATCACCAGGTGACCGCCGCTAGCAACCCAGTCACGAATCGCTCTGTTTTTCACACCACCCACACTGTAGTCGCTGTCGACAATCAGAGTGTCAAGGGTGTCGTAGCCATAGGCGTCTTCGGGCAAGAGTGCCTGGTCGGAAATCTGAACGCTGTACTGATCCAGATTTGGGTCGAGTGTCTCCAGTTCTGTTTCAGAAATCGTGTTGTATCCAGCTACCTCTCCGATGGTTGCCCAGAGCTCTACTGACTGTTTGATTCCCATGCCTGCGAATTGATTTTGGGCAGACCGGGGTGTGTAAGCGAACTCCTGCAGGACCGTTTGGGATTTCGCTTCTTTCAATCGGATCCGTAAGGGGCAGTCCAGCAGACCTGCTTTGAACAGGGAGCGTAACTGGTACTCACCTGGTTGCGGACATTCAAAAACCTGCGAGGGGACTTCCGTCGGGTTTCCGTCCGGGGAGAGGGCGGTAACCGTGAATTGCAGACTGGTGGCTTTTTTCGTCGCGACTTTGAGCGTCACAGGAACCCAGCGTCCCACTTTGTAGATGCCGTCAAAACCGACCTGGACCTGCTCGACTTCAACAGCACCAGACTGCTCCGCTGCAGGCGACAGGGAAGGCTGCGTCCAGAACAGCAGTATCAGCAGCATGGAAATGAGTGGAGTTCGGAATACGAGAGGTGATTTCATGCTATCTTAATTCTGTCCCCGGAAGCCGGGACAGAGGCCCGAAAACAGTTCTGGTAATGGATTTGAGTCGTCTGAAGAACTCAAAAGTCAATTGGAATGTATCACGTGAATTCGCTGTTGTTATTATGTCCTGAGTGGAGATCAGTCTCAATACAAGGCCTTGACAAATAAAGGGTTTCCGAGGATTAACCTGTTCTTCACTCAAAGACTGCTCGTCAGATCAGCAAGCAGACTGCCAAATTTGTCCAGTGCGGGCTGTGGGATGGTGTGTGGACCCACGAATTCCGTGAAATCGACTGCATAATCCCGCTGTTCCAGCATCTCCTTCAGCCAGATCGCCCCATCGAAAGGCAGAATCGGGTCCTGAGTGCCATGGCTCTGCTGAACGGGAAACCGGGCTGATTGATCCGCCAGAGCACCCCAGCGTTCTTCACAAAGCAGAGTGCCTGACCAGATCGCCAGTGCGGCTGGGGGCTCGGGTAACTGCAGAGCCACTTCAGTGGATACCATTGAACCCTGTGAAAACCCGGCAAGCACACACTGAGACAGTGGGACGCCTGTTTCCTGCAGCAGTGCATCAAGCATCGCGCGATACTGTTGACCCGCTTCCAGCAGTCCATCCGGAGTCTGACCGCGCTGATCCCGGATTTTTCCGGTTGCGATTGCTTCATTCAGAGCGGCGACATCCAGCATCCACCAGGCACGTCCACCGGGGATTCCCATCTCAATCAGAGAGAGGGGGGCTGCGGGAAAGACGAATTGAACTTTGTCCGCGAGTTCCGCATTCTGTCGAAGAATTTCCGGACCCAGGGGAACCAGGTCGTCGCCAGGGGCACCAAAACCGTGTGAGACGACCGCGATGATTTGAGGTTTCGTCTCAGCGGGAAGCTGATCATAGATCTGGCAGCTGAGAGGACCGAAGGTACGCGTTGTGAGAGCCATGAGATTACCGTCGATTCAGTATGAAAACGCTAAAAGAGTTATGAGTTATTGATTTACAGCACTGATTGTGTCTGCGCAGAGCCATTTTATCAATCGCGCAGCCAGCCGTCTGAATCAATTTGTGACGATTGTCATCGAAACCGCACCACTCTGTCGTCATCTGGTAGCGGCTGTGATGAGCTCTCAAAGAAACGGGTATGATTAAAACCCTGCAAATTCAAGAGTTACTGTAGATCTGAAGCTTATCTACTCATTCTGGAACATGGTTTGCGACCTTCCTGATGCACGCACACTGATTGATGCAGGAGTATGCCAGGGGGATCAGACTCTCTGGCATCTGATCGAAGGAGAATCACGATGTTTCAGCGCACCAGACAATTCGGCCTGATAGTTCTATTACTGGGACTGTGGTTCATGCAGGAGAGGGGCCTGTATGCCCAGTCGCCGGGGCCGGAAGTGTTGGGAAGCCAGTTGAATCGTGATTCGTTTCAGCTTTGCCGGGAAATCCGCAGCCGGTTTCGGGGGATTCGTGGACAGCGCATGTACTATTCGAAGGCACGTGAGATCCATGCGCTGGCGGATGACATTCAGCGGATGATCATCCTGAAGGCACCCGTCCAGGGGATGGATCAGGCACTGGTCGATCTGGAACTGCTGGTTACGGATCTGGAGCAGACGCTGAAATCGGCCCGGTTACCGGTCCTGACCAGTCCGGTAATCAAACCGACCGGACCGAACGGATATGTCTTCTACGGCGGCAACGGATATCCGGATCCCTGTTTTCGCTGTCAGGGATTTCCTTACCAGATGCTTCCGGAACAGAGCCTCAAGGAAGTCTACGGAACCTTGCAGGGGATGCAGTTTTCAATTCGACAGTTACAGGCTCATTATGCACCTCCTGTTTCGGTGCCGGGGAAACGGACGTTTCCGGCGCCGGTGCCAGGAACCGACTCAGATCTGCAACCTGAGTTTCCTGCCAACCGGACACCGCAGCGGTCCCAACCGCTCCAGCCACGTCAGCCAGAGCGCGATTCCGACTGGAAGCCGTCTCGGAAGACCGCACCGGTGTTTCCTGCTCCGCAGCAGAAATCCACACCACCGGCTCTGGAAGGACCCGAATTTCTGCCACCACTGCCGATGCCGGAATAAGGATCTGTACTTCAGCCAGAGTGGATATGAATTTTCAGCCACTTGTCTTTTCGGAGAGGATGCGTCAACATGTTCCTGACTGACGTGACGTTTAATCAGGAACGGGAAGTATGCTTGACTATGATGCTGAGGAAGTGACCGCTTATTTGCATGAGCATATTCCAATCACCCGCGCCATGCAGCTGGAAGTCATGCCTCCTGAACCGGATCGCCTGCGGCTGCTGGCCCGGTTGAAGCCGAACCTGAATCACCAGGAGACCGCCTTTGGAGGCAGTATTGCCAGTCTCGGAATCCTGGCCGGCTGGACCCTGATCCATCTGCGTCTGCACTGCGAGGAACGCAGATATAAAATCGTGATTCACAAAAGTGAAATTGAGTTCCAGCGCCCCATCGAGGCCGACTTTGAAGGGGCATGCCTGTTCCCGGAGGAGCCCGTATGGGAAACGTTCCTGGCGTCTCTGCAACGGAAAGGCAGAGCCCGGATAGAACTTAACCCCCAGGTAATGGTCAACGGCAAGGTTGCCGCGACCATTAAGGGGAACTTCGTTATTCGGGAATTGTCAGGCGTCTGAAACCCCTCAGCTGGTTTCCGTGTTCTCAGTGGTTTCAGGACCCGGTAGTTCCGGCGGAGGAATCATCACCGGTTTATCACCGTAGAACAGATGCACGTCCCGTTGTGGGAAGGCGATTTCAATGTCGGCGGCATTGAACTGTTCGTGGATGGCGGTATGAATCTGGTGAATCGCCAGCAGCCTGTTATCAAGGTCAGGCAGGTAGGCTCTCAGGATCAGATTCAGCGTACTGTCGCCGAATGATTCAAAGGTGATACTCGGAGCCGGATCCTCCAGGATCTGTGGATGGTCCATCAGAATCTTCATAGCCAGATCGGTGGCCCGATTCGTGTCGGTTCCATAGGCGACCCCGACGGTAATGGTCACACGGTTGACCGAATCGGTCAGCGTCCAGTTCAGGAGTTTGCCGGTAATGAAGTCCCGGTTGGGGACGATGTATTCCTTGCGGTCCCAGTTGGTAATCGTGGTCGCCCGCATGCGGATTCGAGAAACGATGCCCGTGATTTCATCCACGGTGATAATATCACCCACTCGAATCGGCCGCTCGATCAGCAGAATCAAACCCGAAACAAAGTTGGCGAAGATTTCCTGCAGACCGAAACCGAGGCCGAAGGTCAGGGCGGTCGCCAGCCATTGCAGTTTCGACCAGCCCAGGCCGAGTGCATTGAAGACGACAAAAATACCGATCAACGCCACGACGTAACGAGCCAGACTGGTCGTCGCATATTTCACAGAGGAGTCCAGGGGGAGTCTTTGCAGCACCAGGAACTCCAGCAGTCCCGGAATGTTCCGGGTGGCGATCACGGCAAACAGAGCATAAATCAGTGCCAGGGCGACATCCAGATAAGTGACCGGTTCCAGTCGTTCTGTGACTTTCGTTGTAACGTTGCCGTCAGAATCTTTGATCTCCTCTTCGGTCTGGACCTGTGTGGACCAGAGCTTGAACGAGTCGAGTCGATTGAAGGCGGGCATTACGTCCCCCCAGATCCCGAAGGCGCCCAGCAGGAGGATCACCAGCATACACGCATTGACCAGTCGCTTGATCTGGGCGGAGATCTTGGTCAGGTCGGCCGGGTTTTCTTCTTCTGTCGTAATCCCGGCAATGTTGGACTCGGGCGTCGAGGATTCCTGATTCTCCTTACGCAGTGCTTCCAGACGTTCCTGGTTCAGTTTGTGGCTTAACTGGCGATGATGGATCAGGATCCAGCGCAACAGGATCGCACGGAACAGGATCACGCCCAGGAAGAGCCAGAGCGTCAGGAAGATCAGGTGGAACAGGCTCATCGCTGTAAAATAGAAACCGATTAGCGATAAAACGATCAGGCCGCAGGGAACGGCCAGCGCCAGGAAATAGACCAGATATTTCAGTCGGTCATACCAGACTTCCTGATTGTAGTTCATAATCGACTGGAAGAGACCGGAGCGGGGATGGAATACCCGGCGGGCAAAGATCGTATACGTTACCAGTAATGCGACGAAGAACAGCCGCTCCAGCAGATCCTGAGTGCGATCGACTTCTTTGCCATGCAGGACCAGCGTCACAAACAGGAGTGGAACAGAGATGGGAATCACCCAGCGAATATTTTTCCTGACATAGAGCACGGTCTGCTTGTACCAGCCAAAGTGTGATTCCCCAAGGCCCAGAGGGCGACAGATCTGGCGGATCAATTCCCAGAAAAACAGCAGCCAGGCGATCTGCCGCAAACTGGAATCCACTGCTTTGACGAAGGGGGCCGTCTCGGGGCCACTCCCCAGACGCCAGGCGAAAAACCAGATGAATCCCGGCCAGACGATCGCGATGAACAAGGTCAGGAATGCGACGCGCGCAGTGATTCCAAACTTGCGAAAACTGCTGCGAATGATTTCTTTGTTGATGATCCGCAGTTGCTGGCGCACATTGTACGCCAGATAAAGCAGGCTCATAAAACAGAAAATCCCGGTCACATAGATGATGGGATTGGTGATGATATCCTCCTGGATGGCTTCGAGTAACTGCTTCCAGTGTGTAGGAGAAAGTAACCAGCTCAGGGAGTTCGGAATCTGCTTCGCTTCGGCAAACGAAATCGGAGGCGAACTTTTGATCCAGAAGACCCGTTCCTGGATGTAATCTGCATATCCTTCCGTCTGCTTAACCAGTTGCGTTTCTGCAACGTCGAGGTCCATCAGCTTGTTGAAATACGCGTTATTACTGCGGATCAGCGTATCCAGGTACTCTTTCTGTTTGGCCAGTGTCTCTTCGACAATGCTCTTGAGATTTGCTTTTTCGATATCAGACAGCTTTCGCTTGCTGTCCTTGATGATGTTGTCTGTAACGGTTTCAGCTGAGGGAAATTCTGACCACTCATCATCCAGCTCAAACAGCCGCAGGTGAACTTCGTCGATTTCTTTGGCGCGTTTCTCGATGCTCAGTTTCCGCGTTTCCACGTCAGGCAGGGAGGACTGCTGATTCCGCAGGAGTAACCCGATCGGACCGGTCAGACCGATGGAGGTCTCTTTTTCTTTGGTCTGGGTAAACTGTTTTTTGAGCTCATCCAGTATTTTACTGGTCTGGGAATACTTCTGATCGACCGACTGAATTTTGTGGTTCAGGGCTTGAATGTCTTCGGCGTATTGCTGGTTTTTTTCTGCCAGGGGCTGCAGCAGCGGATTGGTCGCGAAGACTTCATCCCGGGCTTCCTGTACCCGCATTTCCGATTCGATGTTGCGGCGTTTGGCAATCTGTTTCTTGAGGACCTCTACCGCTTCAGATTGCTCCTGAGTCTGTAGTTTCAGAAAGTCCTGCCTCACGCGGGGATAACCGACGGCCTCCTCAGCCTCGTAAGAAGACTGTTCGGCTCTCAGTGCCGGCTTTTCAGTTTTCAGCAGGCTGATCCGGGTTTTCAGCTCAGTTTTACGGGCGTCGGTGACGATAGCAGGTTCGTCAGCCGGAGCGGGGAGTGCCAGCTGTTTATCAAGGTCGCTGATCTTGTTATCGATCTCAGAAATTCTGGTCAGGATTTCTTTCTGCCGATTCACCCGGCCCGTGATCTGTTCATCCCAGTTGGACTGTTGCTGCTTGAACTGCTCAAGATTGGCTTCCTCTTGAACCAGCATTTGTTGCAACTTGGGTAGATCCTGTATATGGTTGAACGAGGGCGCAGGTTGTTTATTGAGCTTTTCAATTTCCTGCTTGACCTGATTCAGCCGCTGCATCGCATTCTTGGCATCTTCGGTATAACGACCGGTAGCCACCTTAAGGTCTTCTGCCTTTTTAAGGTTGGCCAGTGCCTGGCTGTAGAACTCTCCGGCTTTTTTCTGGTTGTCCTCAGTCAGATCTTTAATATTTTTGATCTGGTCGATCCGTTTCTGAATCGACTCACTGGTGATCTGCGGTTCCTCGGTTGAGGACGTAGAATCGCTACCATTAGCGGGAGACGGTTTCTTGGGGACCTGGGAGTAGGAACTGGAAAGGAAACCAGTCAGTGCTAGCAACACGAGGAAAACAGGCAGGCAGGATATCCACAAACGAGAACGACAGAACATAAGACGTCTATTTTCTTTATTGAATCAATTCGAATTAGCTGAGGGGTTTCAATTCCGGTCAGTTATTGAGCTATTGCGGCACAGTTTAGTAACTGAGAGGGGAATTGGGCAAGGTGTGATCCGGTAAGTTGGACAGGAATGCGCATCTGGATAGGACCGTCAAGTTTAACGAAGGAGCCAGCGATTGTGGGTAGTCGTCGATTTTCCACAATGCCAGTCAGGTCAGAGACCATCTTGAAACCATATTGAAGCCACAGACCGGCGAGATACAATCTCAGCTTCATCTGAGACCGGATGTCGAGTTAAAGAACTTGGGAAGTCTCGAGAAATAAGTCCTTGACACTTTCACACGTAGCGGTAGATAATACCCATAGAATTGTTTATGAACAATTTCCCGCCTGAATTCCTGTTCATATTTCATTACCTGAGTGGGCTCCGACCTGTGCGATTACATTCCACATTCATAGACTATGAATCACAACTGCATTGGACTGCACGTGTTATGATACGTGCCTGCCTGCTGCTGTCGTTGTGGAATTTGCCCTTCCCCTGGCTGCACAATCACGAAGCATATGCCGTCGCGGAGAACAGCAGTGCACAGCTGCCGGCTCACCTGAATCGGTTTCACGATGGAATTGAAGCTCCCGAAGCAGGCTGGCATTTGCACTTTGTTTACCTGGGCAGAGAACAAAGCGAAGATCCGCTGAAACAGAACCTGCCCTCGCAGCAGAATCAACTGATTCTCATCGAAACCGCCAGCACATCTTCTGCCGGAAAAACAGGGACACTGAGTTCTGTCGAACAATTCCTGATTTGTGCTGCCTTTTCCGCTAACTCCTGCTCCCTCCGGATGATCCCCGCCGGGACTGGCGACCAGCAGCATGGTCCCCCTGTCTCCCAGGCCTGCTTTACGGGATCTCCTCGCGACCTGACCTGCGTTTCACGCTGCTGAGTTTGTGCTCCCTGTGTGAACGAGTTTCGTTTTGCGCTCAGGGTTATGCACAGTTGAATGCAGTTTGAAACTGCGCTGCGCATGATTCTCCTCTCTCATTTCCGACGATTCGGGAGAAATTTTCATGAAATCGCGAGTTATTACCATCATGGTCATTCTGATTCTGTTCGTCGGAATCGGGATTTACTGGAAACAGAATCAGACAAACACAGAGGCAGAAACAGGTGCTCCTGACATCGGTTCTGCAGTCGAAACTGCAAACGAGGAGACGCCCTCGGAGGTGGCCCTCTCTGAAGAGAAACTGAAGAATATTCAACTGACTGTGGCCCCTGTGAAACGACAGCCACTGAGTCAGATACGCATGGTTCCCGGACGGTTGCAGTATGACGACCGCAAACATGTTTCAGTTAAAGCACCCGCTGACGGCGTGCTGGTGGAAGTCCGCGTGAAAACGGGAGATAAGATCAAAGAAGGTCAGGTGCTGGCAGTCTTGAACAGTCCCGAGATCGGAACCGCGCGTGCCGATCTGTTGCAGCGGAGAGCTGAGTACGAACTGGCCCAGAAACAGTTCGGCTGGAAAAATGAAATTCAGAGCAACGTACAGAAACTGGTTGATGCTCTGCTCAGTAAGCAACCGATGCCGGAGATCGAAAAAGAGTTCGCGAACGAGAAACTGGGAGACTACCGGTCCCAGCTGCTCCCCGCTTATTCACGCTACCTGCTGGCTGAAATGATCAATTCGAAATCCGCTCCCCTGGCGAAATCGGGAGCAATTTCATTACAGTCATTGAAGCGGCGCGAAACCGAAATGCAGGATGCACGGGCCGATCTGAAATCTCTGTGCGAACAGTCGATCTACGATGTCAAACTGGAACGCGATCGAGAACAGGCACGCCTCAATGATGCCGAACATCGCATGACCATCAGTCGTCAGAACCTGGAAGCCCTGCTGGGATCGGCCGTCGATCCCGGCAGTAAAGAGCTCAAGGCTGCGGAGAAACTCTCCCGGCTGGAAGTCATCGCCCCTTTCAGTGGAACCATTGAGGACCGTACTTTCAGCAGGTCCGAACGCGTCAATCGGTCCGATGTACTGTTTACACTGGCGCAGACCGACACGCTCTGGGTGGCAGCCGATATCCGTGAATCGGACTGGGCAGCGATTTCACTGACGGGCAGCCAGGATCTGCAGGTGAAAGTCAATTCGTTTCCCGATGAGACATTCCCGGCTCGACTGTACTACCTGGGACGTTCGGTTTCACCGGTGACCAATTCGGTTCCATTGATCGCAGAGATCAAAAATCCGGATGGCAAACTGCGTCCCGGCATGTTCGTCCAGGTTCTGATTCCCGGCAAGCAGAAGTCCGATGTGATTACGGTCCCGGCCCGGGCAGTACTGGATGACGCGCAACAGGAATTTGTTTTCGTCAAAACATCCGATCGTTCATTTCGACGTGTTGATATTCAGTCCGGTTTGAAAACAGAAGACTGGGTGGAAGTTCAGAATGGTCTTAAGGAAGGTGAGCAGGTTGTGGATGAGGGGGCGTTTACCCTTAAGTCCGAACTGCTGCTGGAACGGGAAGAATAACGCTCCCGCGACCATTTCATTTTCATCTACCATCTCTGTTTTTTCGTTGAGGGAGTTTCTGAATGCTGTCCCGCCTGATTGAATTTTCGCTGGAGAATCGGTTTATTATTCTCGTGCTGACCTTGCTGATGGCAGCCGGGGGGATCTATTCCGCAATCCACTTACCTATCGACGCTGTTCCCGACATGACCAACGTGCAGGTGCAGGTCGTCACCGATGCCGGTTTTCTGTCGCCGGTGGAAGTCGAACGCTATGTGACTTACCCGGTCGAAATTGCCATGGGGGGCTTACCCGCTGTGGAAGAGGTACGCAGTGTATCCAAATTCGGCATCTCGGTCGTCACCATTGTCTTCGAAGAAGGAACTGACATTTACTGGGCCCGGCAACTGGTGACTGAGCGCATCACAATCGCGGCTGCCGATATTCCACCAGGTTACGGCACTCCCTTACTGGGCCCGCTGACCACTGCTTTGGGCGAGATTCTGCAGTTTGAAGTTCGCGGTGCAGATTACACGCCTATGCAACTCCGCACCCTGCTGGAATGGGAAATCGCACCCCGCATGCGCGAAGTGCAGGGCGTTACCGAAATCAACACCCACGGCGGGTACTACAAGACCTTTGAGGTCCAGCCCAACCCCGATCGATTGAACAGCTATGGAATTTCCATGGCCCAGCTTTTTCAGCGGCTGGAAAATAACAACATGATCGCCGGCGGCGGTTACGTGGTGCACAATCACGAACAGCGATTCATCCGGGGGCAGGCTCTGCTGAAAAATGAGAAAGACATTGAAAACCTGGTCGTCAAACACGATCCCAACAGCACACCGATTCTGGTGCGTGATATCGCTGACGTCAAAATTGCCCCGATGACCCGCCAGGGGGCCGTTACCCGGGATGGACGTGGAGAAGCGGTGACCGGGCTGGTGATGATGTTGATTGGTGAGAACTCGCGCGAGGTCGTTACTGCCTCCAAGGAACGTTTGGAAGATATTGAGAAAAGTCTGCCTAAAGGCGTGACTCTGGAAATCACTTACGACCGATCTGCCTTGATCAGTCGTACTTTGAAAACCGTGCTCACGAACCTCATTGAGGGGGGCATTCTCGTGATTGTGGTTCTGCTGTTCATGCTGGGCAGCTTCCGGGCCGGCGTGATTGTGGCGCTGGCGATTCCTCTGTCGATGCTGTTCGCAACCAACCTGATGGCGGCGACAGGCATTACCGCCAGCCTGATGAGTCTGGGGGCGATCGACTTTGGTTTGATCGTCGACAGTTCTGTGATCATGGTCGAAAACTGTATTCGTCGTCTCTCGTTGAATCAGTCAGGCAAGCCCTTCCGGGAAGTCATTCGGGATGCCGCCATTGAAGTTCGAAAACCAACCATGTTCGGTGAGCTGATTATTGCCGTCGTATATCTGCCGATTCTCGCTCTGCAGGGAACGGAAGGAAAGCTGTTCCGTCCCATGGCACTGACGGTGTTGTTCGCCCTGGCGGGATCACTGGTACTCTCGCTGACTCTGATGCCAGCCCTCGCTTCACTGGCACTGCCGAAGAAAATGTCCGAAAAAGAAATCTGGCTCATCCGCTGGGTGAAATGGATCTATCGTCCCATGGTCAGTTGGACGATTCGTCGCCCCATCCTCACCGTGGCGATCGCACTGCTGGTCTTTCTGGTCAGTCTGCCGGTCGGTTGGAATCTGGGAGCGGAGTTCATGCCTCGCCTCGAAGAAGGGGACTTGCTGGTCGAAGCCGTTCGCCTGCCCAGTGCCACCATTGAAGGCTCCGTCGAGATGTCGACTCAGATCGAGAAGGTGCTGGTCAAATTCCCTGAAGTCAAAACAGTCTTCTGTAAAACCGGTCGTCCTGAAATCGCCAACGATGTGATGGGGGTTCACCAGACCGACGTCTGGGTGATTCTTAAGTCTCCGCTGGACTGGCCCGATCCGAAAACACGGAATGAACTGATTGAAGAGATGTCGGATGCGCTGAATTCTCAGGTGCCTGGCGTAGCCTTTGGATTTACCCAGCCGATCGAGATGCGCGTGGATGAGCTCGTGGCAGGTGTAAAGGCTGACGTAGCGGTCCTGCTCTATGGAGATGAACTGGAAGTGCTCAGCACCAAGGGAAAAGAGATCGAACGGGTTCTGAAAAAAGTTCCTGGTGCCGTGGATGTCAAAGCTGATATCCAGTCCAGCCTGCCCACGATCAGCATTCAGCCCCGCTGGGATGCGCTGGCACGTTACGGGATGGATGCCCGGGATGTGATGGACGTTGTCTCCTCACTGGGAGGTCATCCAATCGGTTTGATATTTGAAGGTCGGGCCCGGTTCCCGATTATCGTTCGTATTCCCCAAAAGTGGCGGGAACAGGTGAGCTTACTGGAGCAGATTCCCGTCGCGGATGGCACTGGAAAGCCGGTTCCGTTACGTGAGCTGGCAGACATCACTTTCGAAGAGACTCCGCCTACGGTCGAACACGAATCTAACCGCAGACGTACCTTCATCCAGGCGAATGTCAGAGGAGTGGATGTGGCCAGCTTCGTCGCTAATGCCCAACACGCGGTGGAAACGCAGGTTCAACTTCCCGATGGTTACGAGATTCGCTGGGGAGGCGATTTTGAAAATCTGCAGTCAGCCAGTAAACGGCTGGTGATTATTACGCCCATCGTGCTGATGCTGATTTTCCTGTTGCTGCATACGACATTTCGTTCTGTTCGACTGGCGCTGTTGATCTTTCTCGCGGTTCCCATGGCAGCTTCCGGCGGAATTTACGCGCTCGCACTGCGAGAGATGCCCTTCAGTATCTCAGCCGGGGTCGGGTTCATCGCGCTGTTTGGTGTGGCGGTATTGAACGGTCTGGTATGGGTCTCTGCGGCTGAAAACCTGCGTCTCAAACAGCGGGTCCCGATTCAGGATGCGACTTTCCAGGCTGCCATGGCGCGATTGCGTCCCGTTCTGATGACGGCGATGGTAGCCAGCCTCGGCTTTCTGCCGATGGCGCTCTCGACCAGTGACGGAGCCGAAATGCAGCGTCCGCTGGCCAGTGTGGTGATTGGAGGTCTGATTACCTCTACCCTGTTGACCTCCATGGTGGTTCCGGCCATCTATCCCTGGTTTGCTCCCAAAATCAAGGAAGGGGAAGTACCTGAAACTGACGAGTAGGAAGCAGGCCGTCAGCAGCAGGAGTGGTGCTCTGTACTCGCGTCAGACGCTACTCCTGCAGCTGGCATTTGATCTCTGAGACGACATTATCCGTAGTCAGATGCTGTTCGATGATCTGTGCCTTGGTAATCAGCTTGGCCAGATCGATTACGTTATCCACTTCCAGTTTGTTGAGAATGGACTTTCTCCGCATGACCACAGTTCGAGCAGACAAATCCAGCTGGTGACTGATGGTTTTGTTGGAAAGCCCCTTCAATAGCATTCGCATGACTTCGGTTTCCCCCTCGGTCAGGCGATGCTCTTTCTCGTGATATTCCAGCAGCCAGCGCCGGGCAAACCGTTGCTCTGAGTCCAGCAGGATCGCAGCAATGACCTGGTCCCACAACTCCTGTTCGGCGTACGGTTTTTCCAGTACAGTCAAGGCTCCCTCCGACATGGCTGAAACGGTTGTCGTCACATCCACAAAGGCCGAAAGAATGATGAGGGGGATTTCATATCCGGCTGCTTTCATCTTCCGCAACATCTCGATAGCGTTACAGCCCATCAGACGCAGATCCGCGATGACACATCCACAAATGCGATTATCGGTGTCTGCCAGAAATTCTTCAGCGGACGTGTAGGTAGTCGCTCTGAAGCCCATGCTGCCGATGAGCTCGGCTATGGAGGCGCTCACGGATTCGTCGTCATCGACCACGAAGACGCGAGGCTCATAATCGGTTGGTAAATCTAACTGGTGTTTCATGTCTCGTGTACTCTCTAGCTCTCATACTCGAACATTCACCGCATTCATTTCCGAGATGAATGAGACAGGCCACTTGCTCTGCCAGGCTGAAATCGGAACGATCCCGGTCTGATAAAGACGACTGGTCTGGTTTCTCAGTGAAATAGTTCATAACGTGATCAATCTTTGCTGGCCCTGTTCCTTCTGTTTCCGGCTGGTCTCTGAAAATGAAACCAGGGCGCCGCATCTGGATAGAATCATGTTACTGAGCTTGAGAATGAGAGCCGGTTGAAACATCACCTGCAGTTTCTGCAGACAATCGACAACCGGGATGGAGTTCTGGGACAGAGAGCTCAGTTGAATCTGATCTCCGGTAAAGGTGAATTGACTATAACCCCGGGATAACACGCACAGATCCAAAGTTACAGTCGGGGTAAGTTGTTGCCGGTCATTGTCTGAATTCAACAATTCGTCGTTGGCATACATATTTACACCTGCGCCAGGCATCATGATTCACACACGAAACAATTCTACCACGTATCTCGCTACAATCCGGTTTTTCGGGCAGAGAAATAAAATGACTTTCATTTTCTGCAACCGATTCAGTCCACCTTTGACGACTGTACGATATTTGTGTCCAGTCGCATGTTAGTGGGTTGATGCGTTGTCCAAACCAGAATAGTAGAAGTATTTAGATTCTTATGGTTTGGTACTGATCGCACAGGGCAGTGATAAACCTCCCCAGAACAGAAAAGCATAGCAATGCCTGTGATCCAGATTAACGGGCGACCTGACATCAGCTTGAAGTTCCTGAACAGGATTAATTAGACGAGAGGATAGTCTGATTCGTTCCTTCCAACTGCTACTGCAACTCCTTCAACTGGGCGATCGCCGAATCCCGTTCCGACTGTGTGACCTCCAGATCGAAGAGCAGATATTTCACATCCAGCCTCAACTGGGCCAGTGTATCCGACATCAGGTTGACAATCTTGACCCGTTGTCGGGAGTAGTTCACGACTTTATGATAACTCTCGAGCAGATTCTGCTGTTCGGGATGCTTGATCGCCCGCAGTTTGTCTCCCAGGGCGACAAGCTCAATGGGTAAATGCTCTGGTGTCTGCTGATTAAAACGAAGTGTTTTCTGATACATGTCAGAATACCCCTTTCCGGCCAGTTTTCTTGAAGTGTCGTTGCTGAAGTGCAGATTTTATTTCCGAGATAAAATCAGTCTTACTGCAGGCCCGGTCTGATGAAGTGCAGGGTTACTGATGGGATAAATGTTTTCAGTTCTTCAACTGCTGCTGAACAGTGAGCTCAGAATACCGCGCGGCTGGCTTTGTGTCGCTGCGACCCATTGACAACATTCCTGAAGTGTGCCGGTGAAGCGTGGCTTCTGATCCACATACACACTCCAGAGTTCGTTGCGGACAATTGGGATTTTTTCAGACAGCTTTTCAATCAGAAAGTGATGCATGAAGTGCTCCTTGGACAGTGTTCGTTGTCTGAAATCAAATTCAAGTGAGAAGTGTTATTGATTTGACTCTGGGTAAAGTTTAAACCCCATTTGAAAAACTTCATCGTGAATCAAATGCAAACTCAGGCAACGAAACTGCACAGAAAAGAGACGTCATTTCATTGAAATGAAAAACGAAGCAACAGAATTGCGCCCTCGTGCAATCCTGTGACAAATTACTTCACTGATAAAGAATTCAACACATTTTGCCTCGTTGATATTCACTAAATTGATCGATTTATCTGCTTTAAAAAGGCTTTTAAGAATAGATGCTCCCGGTCACTCGAACCATAAAGGCGGGATGATGGGATAATTAATTTGATTTCCAAATCAATCTGAATTACTCTGATAGAACGCGTTATGTATATGTGACGAAGGGCTGCTGTTAACCGAGGGCCAAGAATGAGTACTGCTGCCACGAGTGTTCCCGCCCTGGAACGGGGACTCGATATCCTGGAACTGCTGAATCAGGAACCCGATGGGCTGGGAATCAGCGAGCTGGCAACACGCTTGTCGCTGAATAAAAACGCGGTGTTTCGCATTACCCACACGCTGACGGATCGCAACTATCTCGAACGCGATCCGCTCACCAAAAAATTCCGACTCTCTCCCCGTCTGCTTTCTCTGGGCTTGCCTCAGACGGGAGAAGTCAGCCTGGTGGAAGTCGCTCTCCCGCTAATGCGAGAGCTCCGCGACCTGACACGGGAAACCGTACAGCTGGGAATTCAGGTCGGCGATGAAGGCGTGATTATCGAACAGGTCAGCGGCCTGCATCCACTCCGCATCGCCGTCGATATCGGGCTCCGCTTTCCCCTGCATAATAACGCCCCCGGCAAAGTGTTGCTGGCGAATCAGTCGCCCCGCGAGCGTGCAGCGACTTTGAACCGGATCCCGCTCACCGCCGATACCCCACGCACCCTGACCAAACCCGCAGCCCTGCAAACCGAATGCACGAAGGTCTTGAACCGTGGTTATGCCACCGATCATGCAGAGGCAGACGAGGGCATTCACTGTGTCGCCGCTCCCGTGACCGGTCCAGAAGGAAAGCTGATCGCTGTACTTTGGGTCTCGGCTCCAGCGAAACGCCTGCCCAAAAGCATGTTTCCCAGCATGGGAGCTCAGGTAATCGACTGTGCAGAGCAGATCAACGGAGGTTTGCAGCCATGAATGGAATTCGACTCACGAGTCTGCTGTTAATCCTGCTCTGTTCTCATCAATCACTCCCGGCTGACGGCGATCAGTTTTTCCGCGAGTCTGTCGAACCCATTCTGAAAGCACACTGCTACGATTGTCATTCCCACTCAGCGGGTGTGATGGAAGGGGAGCTAACCCTCGACTGGCAGAGTGGCTGGAAGACAGGCGGATCGCGCGGGGCCGCCATCGTTCCAGGTCAGCCGGAGCAGAGTCTGCTGATCAAAGCGATTCGCCACACCGACCCCGATCTGAAAATGCCTGATGAAAAACTGTCCGACCAGCAGATCGCGATTCTCACAAAATGGGTCGGGCAGGGAGCCCCCGATCCGCGCATCAGTCAGCCACAGGCCGACACAAGCCAGGCACTCGACTGGTGGTCTCTCAAACCGCTGATCCGTCCCGCGGTCCCCGGCGCAGGACATTTAAATCCCATCGATGCCTTTATTCAGGAGCGACTGAGTGAGCAGCAGCTCAAACCCGCTCCCCAGGCCGATCAACGCACACTGCTTCGCAGGTTGATGTACGATCTCCATGGCCTGCATCCCACTCCCGTAGAACTGGAAGCCTTTATCAAGGACCAGCGTCCGGATGCCTGGGCTCGACTCGTCGATCAACTGCTCGCCTCCCCCCGCTACGGAGAACGCTGGGCCCGCCACTGGCTGGACACGATTCACTTTGCCGATTCGCACGGATTCGAACACGATGTCTTTCGCCCGCATGCCTGGCGATTTCGTGATTATGTCATCGATCGCTTGAATCAGGACATTTCCTGGTCCCGCTTCATCCGGGAACAACTGGCCGCAGATTACTTTTATCCTGAAGAGACTGAGCTCACCGTCGCGCTCGGCTTTCTGGGAGCCGGCCCCTACGATCAGAGTGCCGCAGCCACAGCGCCCAAATCATTCGAATATCTCGACCGTGACGATCTGGTTACGCAGACCATGGGAGCGTTCGTCAGTACGACCGCCAACTGTGCCCGCTGTCATACGCACAAGTTCGATCCCATTACCCAGTCTGATTACTTCGCCCTGCAGGCCGTCTTCGCCGGTATTGGAAAGGGGGACGTCAGCTTTGATGCAGACTCCGCAGTCGCGGCCCAACGAAAAAAATGGGAAACACTCCAGCAGGCAGCCCTCCAGAGCAATGCTTCGATCCTGTTGCAACCTGAATATACGCAACTGGTCGCCGCGTGGGAGCAACAGCGTGGCCCCGAACCCAAGTGGCAGGTCCTTCCACCTGAGACCTTCGTTTCCAATGGGGGAGCCGACCTCAAGCGACAGCCGGATCAGTCGATTCTGGCCAGCGGTCCGGCGCCCGAACAGGAATCCATTCTGGTGACCGTTCAGCCAGAACTGAAAACAATCACCGCAGTACGTCTGGATCTGCTGACCGATCCCTCGCTTCCCCATCAGGGACCAGGTCGGGCTCATAACGGGAATCTGCATCTCAACGAAGTGGAAATTCGCGTATTCCCGCCGGATGCCCTAACAGGACAGAAGCTTGCCATCAGCCGGGCCACCGCCGACTTCGATCAGGCCGGCTGGACGATTCAGCACGCTCTGGATGGCAATCCCAAAACCGCCTGGGGCATCTATCCCAAGGTGGGTGTGGGACATTACGCTGTCTTCGAGTTGCAGTCCCCTCTGACTCTGAAACCGGGCACCCGACTGGTCGTGTCACTGAAACAGGTGCATGGCGGTGCGCATCTCATCGGCCGTTTCAAACTGAGTGCTACCGCTGCCGATCAGTTGAATGTGATCGCACTTCCGGAAGCCGCAGCCGCCGCTCTCAAGATTCCCGCGAAAGACCGTACACCCGCGCAACAGACCGCGTTAGCAGCCGTCATCCTGAAATACCGGGCCGAACAGGAACTGGCTCAACTACCACAGCAGGCGAAAGTCTACGCCGCTGCCGCCGAAGCGGCCAACGAACGAGGTATGGTGAAATTCACTCAACCCCGCGAAATCCGACTGCTGGCCCGGGGCAATCTGGAAAAGCCCCGCGGCGTTGTCGCGCCGGGCGCGATCTCTGTTCTCCCCTCTCTGCCGGCCCGTTTCGATCTGCCCGACCCGCATGCCGAATCCGCCCGGCGTGCATCCCTTGCGGACTGGCTCACCGATCCACAGAATCCCTTAACCTGGCGGAGTATCGCCAACCGCATCTGGCACTATCATTTCGGAAAAGGTCTCTGCGACACCCCCAACGATTTCGGTCGCATGGGGGGGACTCCCTCTCATCCCGAACTGCTCGACTGGCTCGCCTGCGAACTTCGCGATCATAACGGCTCTCTGAAGCATCTGCATCGATTGATCTGCAACAGTCAGACCTATCAGCAGTCCTCTGCATTTCGTTCCGAATTGTCAAAGATCGATCCCGAGAATCGCCTCCTCGCCCGCTGGACACGGCAGCGTCTCGATGCGGACAGTTATCGCGATGCCGTCCTCCGCGTCAATGGCACTCTCGACCTCACCATGGGCGGCCCGGGGATTCAGAACTTCACACAGACTCCCGGTCCGCAGGCCACACCCGTGCTGCACTACGATCAGTTCGATCTCGACAGCCCTGGTGCGTACCGGCGGAGCATCTACCGCGTCGTCTGGCGGGGCATACCCGATCCGTTGATGGATGCCCTCGACTTCCCGGATCTGGGACTGCTCTCACCCGTGCGTGGCTTTTCTGCTTCGCCGCTACAGTCGCTCGTCTTATGGAATAATCGCTTCGTCCTCCATCATTCTCTGAAATTGGCCGAGCGTGCCCGTCAAACAAAACCTGTGATATCAGACCAGGTCAGGCAGATCGCACGCTGGACCTGGTTGCGTGAACCCACGTCTGACGAACAACGCCAGTTAACCTCGCTTGCGGAATCGCACGGACTGGAGTCCGTCGCCCGACTGATGTTGAACAGTAACGAATTTCTCTTTGTGGACTGAACCATGTTGGAACTACCTCTCTCCAGACGCGAACTGCTGACCCGCTCGGGCGGGAGCTTCGGAGCCGCTGCGCTCACCTGGTGGCTGGGACAGGATCTGCACGCAGCCTCCGCGCCAGACTTGAATGGCGGCCTGCATCACCGTGCCAAGGCGAAACGCGTTGTTCAACTCTTCATGAACGGCGGCGCCAGCCCGATGGACACGTTCGACTATAAGCCAGAACTCAAACGCCTACATGGCCAGAAACTGGGCCCTAAAGAGAAACCGGAAGGCTTCACCGGAGCCGTCGGTGCCGTGATGCAGAGCCCCTTTGAATTCAAGCAGCATGGCGAATGCGGACAGTGGGTCAGCTCGGTCTTTCCCCATCAGGCACAGATTGTCGATGACCTCGCCTTCCTGATGGCGATGACAACCAAAACCAACGTGCACGGCCCGGCCAGCTACATGATGAATACCGGTTTCATGCTTCCGGGCTTTCCCTGTCTGGGCGCCTGGATCTCCTACGCCCTGGGAAATCTGGCCGACAATCTGCCCACGTTCGTTGTCCTCCCCGATACCCGCGGCCTGCCTTACAATCAAAAGGGGAACTTCAGCTGCGGGTTCCTCCCCGCAAAACATCAGGGCACGCTGGTTAACGCGACCAGTAAAACACCCATTCCCGATCTCTTCGCCGATCCGCAATACCAGTTCGCACAGGGGAAGGCTGACAAAGCGACCTTCGCGTTGCTGCAGCAGTTCAATCGTCAACACGCGACCACGCGTCCCGATGACTCCCGACTCGAAGCCCGCATCGCGGCCGGAGAACTCGCGGCAAAGATGCAGCTCAGTGCCCCGGAAGCCTTTGATCTCTCGCGTGAAACCAAAGAGACCCACGCCGCCTACGGTCTGGACCAGAAAGAAACGGAAGATTTCGGCCGACGGGCACTGCTCGCCCGCCGTCTGCTGGAGCGCGGTACCCGCTTTGTTCAAGTCTGGAGCGGACCTCAAGGCGCCGTCAATAACTGGGACAATCATGGCAATATTAAAACCGAACTCCCCGCCATCGCCCGCAGCGCCGACCAGCCGATTGCCGCGCTGTTTCGCGATCTCAAAGCCCGCGGCTTGCTGGAAGATACACTCGTCATCTGGACCACCGAATTCGGGCGCACCCCCTTTGCCCAGGGGAGCGAGGGCCGCGATCATAACCGTGGGACCTTCGTCACCTGGCTCGGCGGTGCCGGCGTCAAAGCGGGCACCAGTTACGGGAAAAGTGACGATCTCGCTTACCAGACCGCCGAAAACAAGACCTACTGCTACGACCTGCACGCGACCATTCTGCATCTGCTGGGCATCGACCACACCCGCCTCACCTTCCGTACTGCCGGCATCGATCGCCGTCTGACGGACGTGCATGGTCATGTTGTACACGACATTCTGGCTTGAGATCGCCATTCCCGCTTGATAATTGTTTTTTAGCGGTGGTATCATCGACACAGGCGAGAGTGCGCAGTCTCCGTCAGCCCCCTTCCAGGCTTCACTTGAAAGGACACTACCGTGCAGTGGAACCGTCGTGATTTCGTACAGGCTATGCTGGGAGCCCCCTTCGCGCTCACCGTTTCTTTGTCGCAGGCTAGACGCCTCACCGCAGCTGAAAGCTCGGCAGCAGGCGTCTCCATCCCTGACGTCAATGCAGGTGAAACGCTGTTTGACTATATTCAGCGGATCAAAGGCAAACACGATTCCAAATTCTATCGTCAGCTGCTCGGAGCCGCCAATGAATTCAAGGAAGGCGATCAGTTCATCGGCGTCGCCGCCGTGGATGAACAGTCCCGTCACAATGCCCGCCAGTTGCTCGCCGCCACCCGGATTGTCGACCTGGAAGGCCATCCCATCTATGAAGATGACCTGAACCGCTACATCAACAAGAATATGGCGGATGCCGACACGCGTCCCGTCAACCTGACGCTCGGCGAATTGAAACAACTGCTGCTCGAAGCCAGCGAAACGAAAATCAAGCAGATCGCCGGAACACTCTCCAGCGATGTCATCGGATGCGTCGTCAAACTCATGACTAACGACGAGTTGATTACCGTCGGCGCGAAAGTCTTCAATCCGCTCCCCGGCAGCCAGCTCGGTGCGAAAGGCTATCTCGGCGCCCGGATTCAACCCAACTCGCCGACCGACAATCTGGACGACATCTTCTGGCAGGTTCTGGATGGCTGGTCGTACGCGGTCGGCGATGTCGTCCTCGGTACCAATCCGGTTTCCAGCGAACCCGAATCGGTGCAGGCGGTCGAACTGCAGCTTCGCGAGATCCTCGAGACCTTCGGCATCGCAGATGTCCTCCCGCACTGCGTGTTGTCGCATATCGACGTCCAGGCCGAAGTCGAACGGCGTTCGCCCGCAAGTACGGCCCTCTGGTTTCAGAGTATCGCCGGTTGCGACGCCGCCAACCAGACGTTTGATATCGATCTCAAGAAGATGCGCGACTACGCCCGCTCCCGTACCGGCAAGTATGCGCTCTATTTTGAAACGGGTCAGGGGGCCGACTTCACCAACGGGCACAGTCATGGCTTCGACATGGTCCTGCACGAATCGCGGAAGTACGGCTTCGCTCGTGCACTGTCCCGCGAAGTTGCCCTCGCTCAGATGCAGGCAGGCCAGGCCGCCGCCCCCTGGGTGCATTTGAACGACGTTGCCGGTTTCATCGGTCCTGAAGTCTTCCGCACCCGCGAACAGCTCGTACGCTGCTGCCTGGAAGACATCGTCATGGGCAAACTGCACGGTCTGATGATCGGCCTGGATGTCTGCTCGACCCTGCACATGGATGTCTCGCTCGACGACCTCGACTGGTGTCTCGAGCAGATCATGCCCGCCAACCCCGGCTACCTGATGGCACTCCCCACAAAAATTGATCCGATGCTCGGCTATCTGACGACCGGTTTTCAGGACCATGTTCGCATCCGCGAGAAGTTCGGCTACCGCGTCAACGACGCCATGTGGGCCTTCTTCCAGCAGCTCGGCGTGATCGACGCGCAGGGGAAACCGACAAAACATTTCGGCGATCCGACCTGGGTCTATCTGCAGTACCGCCGTAAGAAAGGGGACAGTCGTCCTGAGGAACGCATTCTCGACGAAGGCCGACGCCGGCTGGCTGACGTCCGTTCGCGGGGCGTTTTCCTCGCGACAGGTTATGGCGAGAAACCATCTGCACTGTCTCCCGATCTTCAACAACAGATTGACCGCATCTACCATGATGCCAAACAGAGCATCTGGGCCGAACTGACTCCCGCTTTTATAGCGACGCTCCCCGCCTCGGTACCCATCAAAACACAGTCGACCAGCCGCAGTGAATTTATTCTGCACCCTGCCACCGGCGAAGCGCTCGCGCCCGCTTCGCAGACGGCCATCAAACAGCTGCGTCAGCAGTACGACGCGCAGTATAACGTGCAGATCGTGATCTCCGACGGCTTGAACGCTCTTTCGATTATGGACGAAGACCAGCTTGAACCGTTCCTGCAGGAACTCCGTACGCAGCTCAAAACGGCCGGCTTTCATCCCGCGGAGCAGAACATCCTCGTGCAGTCCGGTCGCGTCCGGGCGGGCTATCGCATCGGGGAAACCCTGTTCGGCGGACTGGATGGAAACCGTGCCCTGCTGCATATCATCGGCGAACGTCCGGGTACCGGCCATCATACCTTCTCGGTCTACATGACCTCGCCCCCCGGTTCGGTCTGGGGACAGCCGGGGCAGGTCGATCATAACATCACCCGCGTTGTCTCGGGCATCGCCGCCACCGCCCTCAAACCAACCAGAGCGGCCCGGGATACCGTCCGCATCCTGCAGCAGATGAATCTGGGATAATGCAAAATCAACAAGTCGATAAGTAATTATCATTCCATTCTGCTGCCAAAATTAGAAATATGAACATTTAAAGCAACAATCCCTGATCTAATTCATACGCCTGTCCGTTATACTTTATTAGAGAGTCTGTACTATTTGACACGGAAACGGGAACAATCACAGGAGATGAACCATGGATTTCACGTTAACGTTGATGCCCCTCATCCCCTTTCTGTTCTTCTTTGCATTCCTGTTTCTCCATGCTCGCGGTATAAACTGTCCTTCCTGTCACAGTCCGATGCCGGTTCTTCAGGCTCCTTTCAATAAGACCCGACGTCAGTGGCTTGTCGGCGGGTATCGCTGTCCGAACTGTGGTTGCGAAACAGACCTCAAAGGCAGGCAGGTTGCAGCCAGAACACTTCCCGAACAGGGAACCTTACTGCTTGGGTTGGGGCTGTTTGTATTCTGTATCGTGATCTCCCTGCTACTGACCTGTATTCCACTCATGATGCTCCTGATGCGTAACTGAAAACAATACTGATTCATATGCAAGATAAAGAACCTGCTTCCTGGATCGGTTCGGTGCTTCTCTGGTCGCTGAGTGCTGTGTTGGGGACATCCCGTTTTCTGCCTCCCTTCGAACCATCTCCAGTGATAAAATTCGCATTGGCGAATCCGCTGATCCAAACTAAGATCCCCTTTGACCAGTTGTAATTCTGAACTGAGTTCGCTCCGTTTACTGCTTCCGGGATCGAGAACATGTACCGTCAACTGCTCCTGTTCGTCTTCCTCATTCTATCTGTACCACTCAGTGCCTCTGAACCCGCTCCCCAGGAAGATTACAACGCACTTCAGGGAAAATGGATTCGTCAAACCCAGGACGCCAAAGCCGGGCCGGTAACGATAGAACAGGAAGTCTTTCCCAAACACATCGTCGTTAAACTTACCGATCGGAACGGAGAACTCATCTATCAGCACAACGTCAAATATCGTCTGCAACGGCTCGAAGACGTCAGGTTACTCGTGTTTTATGATCTCGAAGTCCTTGTCGGACAGCGTAAAGGGTTCAAACAAAAAACACAGCAACCCTGTATCTACCGCCTCAAGGGAGACCGGCTGTTTGTCGCCGAGGGACTGGTTCAGGCAGACAATTTTCCGCCCCTGATACTCGTCTGGTGGAAAATCAAACCACCCCAGCCCGACTCAGCGATCTGAACGCAATCAGAAATCCTCTCACTTAACACTCTCCAGCACCGCCGCCAGTCGCCAGCCCGCCTGGGCCGCCCGCTTGACCGCGATCGAACCTGCCTGCCGATAATAACTCTGAGGCAGCGAAGACAGTTTCTGAAACTTCCCACTCTCAGCTTCACTCACGCGGGCTGCTTCCAGTATTTCCACGCTGTATCCTTTCTCCCGAGCCAGTTCGTGGCTTTCGTTGATCCAGGTCACATAATTCAAATCCCCGGCAGCGCTCTCGCCGAGTCGCTTATTCGCGGGGTCCCGTTCGATCCCCACCGCCTGGCCGACAATCTCCGAATCCTTGAAGCTGTTCCCCAGCAGACCATCCCACTGGGAATGCAGATTCGATTTCGCAATCCGAATATCATTGCCTCCCCGGTCTCCCTCCGGAAACATCCGTCGGCTGAACAGGGCCGAAGAATGCAGCGGCTGATGACTGTCGCCCACCAGGTGCATCACCCAGCAGTAGTAGACGGCTTTATCCGCCTGGCTCACACGCGGATCTTTCAGTTGCGCTACACAATATTCCAGGGCCTGAATAATATTAAACCCCAGCACATCGTCTCCCGCTTTGATCGATGTCGCCACGTTCGCCGAGAGCTGCGTACTCAACGCGTTTTTTGAAGCTTCATCCAGGTAGATCGGCTGGTTGATGTAATGCCAGGTGCCATGATGATATTTCTCGCGGTCCGCATCCTTGAAACTCCGGGCAATATCCGGCCAGGTCGCCGCCCGCATGAACAGCCAGCGAGCCTGAATTTCCGGCGATGCATCTTTGATGATCTGAGGCATCCGCGACTGGAAATCCTGCTCAAAGCGAGGATGCTGTTTGAGCAACTGCACCAGTTCCGTCCGTCGTTCCGGCGTCAGTTGATTCCAGGCGATCGCAGCGATGATCCGATGCCCTGCATAATTCCAGGCCCGGGCAGGTCGAACTGTTACGAACAGGAACAGCACAAACACAGTCAGTAGCGCAAATCGTTTCACAGTCAGGTCTCGTTTTTCAGGTTCAGTCGAAGGGTCAAATTCAGACCTCAATTGTCGGGATCGGTTCTGTCGAGACAAGGAAGCGACTCCCACGTTTATACAAAATTCATATTTGAGAATCACCATTTCTGATCGGAGCCTCCCTCGAAAACAGCAGCGTGTTAACTACTTCGTATTTTACACCGGTGCACTCTGGTGAACCTCACTGAATAAATTGAACTTGAATCGCAGTTCCCGATCTGTATTTTGTGAAATTCTGCTTCGCGCGCGAGGCGGACGATGCGTGCACCGGAACCTGTTCCACCAGTGAGTCAACTGCACCTGAATCGGCGTCGATTTTCGAATGTTTTCACCAGAACACTCAGAACCAGTGCCACATGTCTCGTACATTTTCAAAGCATTTCGCAGCACACTCAGAGCATTTGAAGTACATCTCGACAATAACTCAGGGAACATCAGAGCAGATTCAGCAGCAGAATTTCGCAACATCCTCTTGACCTCCCCAAGCCCTTTCACAAAATCAGCGAACCACATGAAAACCGCAACGCCATTTATTAGACCCTGGTATCCAGCACCATGACAACAGAAAAGCCAGATTAGCCGCAGGACGCAAGCCCCGGTTCCTACCATACCAGTCAACGATCACAATCGTCGTAGGGACGGAGCCTGTGTGCCCGCCCGCCTCTCGATAGTCTACCCACGATTACTTTCCGATGGCATCAGAAACAAAGACCACAGGAGAAGTCCGAATGTAATTCGGGCCGAGCGCAGCGAGCAGGAAACCGTCAGAGCAACAGCACAAACCAGGGTACTTGCAGCAACCCCGAATTCTACCAGACTGCCACGCACCACAAGAGATGAATATAACGCAGTACTCAGCGCGCACTACTTCTCGTATGTTTCGTGCCTTTCGTGGTAGAAAAAAATCAGAAAAACTGCCGATTCAGGAAACTATTTCCCTCTCCCGGAACTCAAACAGGTATGAAACATTTCATTCTGCTCAATCTGATCCTGCTCACAGCCTGTCCCGAACCCAAAGTGGTTTATCACCCTGTACCGTTGCGGACACAGGAGCCTTCTGAAAACACATTCCAACAGCAGGTAGAGTCAACTAATCCCTGGGAAGGCGGTTGGCAGCCGATTGATATCGACTTGGCAATAAAGATACTGGAAGCGTCACCGGACTATCGTTCTAAAGTGGTCTCTCATATGCTCTCGTCTCATGAACAGCCTGTCTCAGGCATACCGACTACCGTTCCCGAAGAGGAGCCTGGTCTGACTTTTGCGGACATCCCCTCCTTGGAGATGATCGAGGATTCTGCGTCCTCAGTTTATGGACTCCTAACCCCAGGAGACTATTATCCGGGGAGGATCTCATTTCCCGCACTGCCAGCGCTGCTACAGAGGAGCATGGAGGACAATAATGCATTCTGGATCGAATTCACGAAACCGAACCAGAAGTGGTGGGAGGCAGAAGAGTTTATCAATCGCAATGTATTCGAAGAAATTCCAGTATACGACCCCGTGATAAAATATCTGGGTAGCGAGCAATTCAGAATCAAAAGAGTAGGAGCTCGTTGGAAAATTATGAAATACGAAGTCGAATGCCATGGGAAATATTATGAGGTCAATTACGATCTTGAGAAGTTAGAGGTCATCAAGGTGATCCCTCTAGAACATTTCCCTACTGAAGCCAGTAACTTACCTGAGACGAAACCCGAGCCACTGCCCGCCAGATAAAAACACGCTCCGCTCTCTGAATCTGCTCAAAGCAACTGTTCCCAGAACGCGTCATACTCCTGCAGCAGCGTATTCACCCAGCGGTATTCCATAGAGGCGACGATCACCGGGGCATAAATCAGTTGAAACAGCGGCAGCATTCCGCTCTTGAAGTCCCCCGCCGGCGTTTTCATCAGAGCCTCGACCGGCTCAATGCTCAGCAGGTAGCCCAGTTGCAGAAAGGGCAGCGCATAAATCAGGTAACGTCGCTTGCGGGTCCTCGGATTTTCAGGCACGGCACACTCTCCTCGGGAGGTTCCTCAATCTGGCGTGAGGGAAAGAACATCAGCCAGGCACCAATTACGATCAGCAGAAATCCGGCGTCACAAATGGAAACAGCCCCGGCGTTTCCTGCCGCCCGGGCTGTTTCTGGAGGCCATGCTAGTGCTTTATCGCAAGCGGATCATAATCCATTGAAACAGCTTGTCAATCTTTTCTCAAAAAACAGTCCGATCACCGCCTGTAATACTTCACACTGAATACATCAATAGCGGATCACAGTCATCCCCTGGTCAAGCGACTCACGCAGGAACTGAGACAGCGATTGCAGATAAGGCCAGTGATACTCCTGGATCATCGATTCCTCGAGTTCGCACATCAGCATCTCGGAAAGGATCTCATTGCTCAGGGCCAGTTCGGTAAACTGCTCCTGTGTCAGGGATGCCATTTCCTCAAGCGATTCTCGTATCGATTCCGCCGGGATCACCCTGGCTGGGCCATACCCCAGATCAATCTGCTCGTGTAGCGGCGCGCCACCTGCCAGCACATCCATCAGTCCAGGAAAAGTGTCCTCAATCTCGGTCGTATCGAATTCCATACTCACCGGATCGAGAATGAAGATCAACTCGATACCCGCCTTGTCCATATCCAGGTAATCCGGGGTATCATAGTTGCGACACTCCGATTCAAACGCGGCAGCATCCTCAGTCAGCCGGGAAAGATCCTCTGTTGAAAGTCGTCGAAATCCGCTGGTCACACCCATCTCTGGCTCCTTACATATTCAGTATTCAACCTCCGCGATTGAATAGGCTGATGTAGCGATCAGCTCCACTTTTAAACAAGTCATTATTCTCGGCACACCAGATTAAAGGAGCGTAAAATTGCTCCAGGCGGTCTGCGTATTCGTATTTCCGACCTGCGCATAATTCAAAATGAGACCACCAGGGGCGAATCTCACAAATCGACCGGGGCGTGTATCCCGATTCCTGCAACCTGACCGTTAAGGCAAGCACAGGACCGACGCTTAACAGATAAGCCAGCAGCAGAAACAGAACGGTACCTGCCATGCATTGGGAAACCCTGGATTTCCGGCGTTTCGACATCCCTGCAAAGTCCTTTCGCAATAACCTTCCATCAGTGAAGTATCAGAAAACTCCAAGATAGCATATACTGATAGACAGTGTCAGTCAAAAGGAAAAGTGATGTCCACCCGAAGTTTGTTACTCCTGATCTTCCTCTTGTTCTCGGCCTGTGGTGAAGCCCCACAATCCCCAGGGGCTGCCTGGAGTCTCGCGTTCTCTTCCCAGGGAGACAAGCTGCTGGCAGGGGGAAGGTTCGACAATGTCACCGCTACCCGCGTTTATGAAAAGACTCCTGAGCGAACCTTGAATCAGATTACCTCTCTCCCGGCAGGCGCAAGCGGAGCCACCTGGAGTCCTGCCGGAACTAAAATCGTGTATCTGAATCTGGATGAGTCGCGGATCGATCTCTTCGACCTGCAGCAGCAGAAAGTATCCTCCGGCTGTCCCTGTGACTTCTTCCCCCAGGGGACCCTCAGCCTGCTCAACAAAAATGAACTGATTGTCGCTCCCTGTCTGATTGCCGATTTTCAACCAACAAAAGAACCCCCGGTCATTACGCAGGCCTTCTGTCCCGAGGGCCTGCCTTCTACCCGGGAGTTTGGCGGATGTGATGCTGGTACGGTCTTCAGGGTAAGTACTTCTCATCGGGTGGAAGGACCGGTGGCCGTTTCATATGCAGGTGGCTGTCCCATTGAAGTCTGGGACTACCGGGACGGCGATATCAGTCTGCGTTATGAACTTCCCGATCTGGAGCAGTGTTGGATTAAAGTCAGTGACGATGGTCAGCAGCTGGCCACGCTCGGCGTCGCCGGTCTGTCAATCTGGAATCTAACCGCTGAGGAACCGAAACGGCTTATCCATTTTGCTGAGAAACGAATCTCACCGACAGGCTTCCATTCGTTGGCAGCGTTTCAGAGTCGGCTCAGTTTCAGTCAGGACGGACACCTGCTTGCTGTCTGTTTTGAAGACTCAGTCCAGGTCATCGACCTGACCGTGCAGAAGGTGATATTTCATCGTCAGTTTGATCAGAGCGATCTGGTTCTGAGTTGCGCCCTCAGTCCCGATGGCAAAACGCTCGCCTGGTCAGGAAATCGGGAAATGGGAATTCGGTTGCAGGCTGTCAGGCGGACAGCAGCAACCGAATAAGAGATATCATTTTGTAGAGTGAAACCAGCCTGAAACTAAGGAGCCGTCGTGACGCGTTCCAGCAGCAGCACGACATCAGCCGTCGGTATTTGAAATTTCGTAGGACGCGGTTTGCCCATCCATTGTTTGTTGTTCCACGTTCCCACAACACAACAGACCTTCAATTGGTTACCGTCAAGTTCATAGATCCCCAGCGCATCGCCCCCTTTCTTACGGGCCTCATGGGAACGATGATCCCAGATTCTCGGGCGGACGGTCGGGTCCAGATCGAAGGTTCCCGACCAGAGTTCCTTTCCGTTTTTGTCCAGAGCTGCGTATGTCAGATCCTTGCGGAAGACCAGTCGCCTGGCAGCTTGCGTGGCCCCTTTGGGTTCTGCGGACTTGATCTGCCACGTACCGGCAAACGTCTGCAGAGCCTGTCTGACTTCTGGTTTCAATTTTTCTTCTGCCTGCAGATTATTTACGTTTACTACTGACAGCAAACCTGACTACACGGCCATTCCCATAAGTGTTTTCATCTGTCTGATCCTTGTTAATTTGATTTAAAGAGTTCTCTCCAGGAGATGTCTCCTGCAATTCCTGCTTAACGCAATCCACCCGATGCCAGTATCACCTCGCCGGTCAACCAGCGGGCATCATCCGACGCGAGAAACGCCACCACCCTGGCAATGTCTTCTGGCATACCAATTCGGTTTAAGGGAGTCATGGACACCAGTTGCTTTTCGAAATCGGCTCCTGTGCCGTACAGCCCGGCTGCCTGCGTTCCCTCGCTGAGTGTGGCTCCGGGATTGACGGAGTTGACCCGAATCTTCCGATCGGCAAGCTCTTTCGACAGCACGCCGGTAATCGCATCGACGGCACTTTTACTGGCGGAATAGAGCGCAAATCCGGGAGGACACATCCGGGACGCACCGGAGCCGATGTTGATGATATTGCCCCCTTCCGAACTGAAGTACGGCAGCGATTCGCGAATCATCAGCAGGGGTCCGAGAACGTTAATGGTAAACTCGCGCTGGAACTCGGCTTCAGTCAGCTCCTCTAGCGGCATCGGCTGATAGACGCCGGCGTTATTCACCAGAATATCAAGCCGCCCCGAGATCGCATGTGCCGCTTTGCATAAGCGTGCTGCATCGGCCGCGTTTGACACATCTCCCTGAACCGCGACGGCGCGCCCTTTAGATTTTCGGATCTCCTCTACCACGGCTTCCGCACCAGCCTGGTCGGTCGCATAATTGACGACGACCACCGCTCCTGCCGACGCCAGTTCCCGGGCGATCCCTGCCCCGATGCCTTTGGAAGCCCCGGTCACCAGGGCGACCTGATCCTGTAGTTTCAACATGTTTGCTCCTTATGTATCTGGAAGTGACAGAGTCTGTTCTATCACTGAGACACATGTGGGAGCCGACTGTGACAGTTATCGTCAAAAAATCAGTTCAGATGCAGCGCCGTGCGGATGCCCGGTTGTTCCAGAATCTCTTGCAGCCACCGTGCCGGCGGATTGTCTGGCTGCAGAAACGGATAACTGCGCTGCAGAGCCGCATATTGCCGGTCGACGGCATCTTCGATTTCGCGTACCGTGCCGGAGGCGACTTCATTGATCCGTTCGAAATGCTCAGGCACGAACAACAGGTGTTCGGGATCGACGTGCCCCTCGTTAATGAACCCTTTCGTTTTTTTCGGGCAACGGCAGGGGTTCTTTTCATTCACCAGGCCACACTGGTTCTGCATGAACTGGTAAAGGTCCCGACGGGCGCGGGAGAGATTCTGCCGAAAACTGGCAGCTGAAATCTCCATGATTTCGCTGCCCACTCTGTCGCTGACGCCGAAGATTTCACCCAGCGTAAAAATCAATCGTTGTCGACGATCCAGACAGAGCAGCATGCCGGTCATACAAGCGATTTTCGCCTCTTCTACCAGCAGGGGAATCTCCACAGGCACCGTCTTGGGATCAGGCAGATCCAGATCGGGAATATTGTTGATCGCGGCGGCATAACTGGAAAAAGTATGCGGCTCTGTTTCACCACCACGACGTTTCATATTCAGAACATGATTCACCGTGATTCGATAGAGCCAGGTGCGGAACTGACTCTTACCCTCAAAGGTGCTCAACCGCGTGATGGCTTTGAGCAGAACTTCCTGCGTGACTTCTTCGGCATCATGAGGCTGGAAAACCATCCGCACCGCGATATTGTAAATCCAGGCCTGATGTTTGAGAATCAGGGCTTCCAGCGCAGCACGATCTCCATTTCTGGCCCGCTCAACCAGTTCGATATCCTGCCGGGCATCCTCATCCGCTTCTAAAAAGGGATTATACATTGTCTCATCCACATGATCTGGTCTATTGATTCGGCCTCTACGTAGAGGTCCCCGTCTATTAGACACATTCTACGAATGACTGTGACAACGGAATTCAATGATTTCAATATTTTCTACCAGATCGACCGTGAATACAAAGCGAAATAAGATATCCGTGTCTGATGACAGGGGCCGACAGCGAACACGAACCTGAAAAAATGCGGAATAATGGAAAAGTGCTTTTTTCATTTCATGTGGGCAGGTAAACTGGAATCAAGAACAACAGCGCTAAATACATCAACCACACAGAAGCCGGATTCTGAATTCTGTCTACTGTCTGGAATAAACAAATGAAAAAACAAAATATGCTGATGATGTTATTGCTGGCGATTCCACAAGGCATGCTCGCAGTACTGCTGGCGTTTGATCTGAAATATTATGACGCAAGTGAAAAAGCTTTTACCGTCCCCATCTATCCCTGGCCCATGTATCTGAAGTTGGTGCTGTCAGTGCTGGGCATGATTGCCACATCCGTAGTGCTATCCTATTTCATTTCGAAACAGGAAAAACAGGGACACAAGAAGCAGGACATAACCTGTGAAAAAACTGTGTTAATAGAATAGTAGGGGCGGTACCTGCGTGTCCGCCCGCCTGGCGAGGAGCATCAGCAATGAAACACACCAATGGGAAATGAAAGCACGTCTCAGGGTAGGCCCGAATGTAATTCGGGCCGAGCGCAGCGAGCAGGAAACTGACAGTGTAAACAATCATCCCAGAGAAAATGTTGCATCAGCGAGCTCTACTGGTTTGTCTTTCGATGATGGTATTAACTATACGATTCAGCTAACCGCTCACTCCACCGTAATCTTCCGACACAAAATCGTCTTGCGTTTCACGCCGTTCTCATCCGGATAATAAAAATCGCTGTAAAAGAGCAGGGCACTGTTCTTATCCAGGGGGACAATCTCCGGATTATTACAGGAACCGTCCCAGTCATGAAAGGTGGGCTCTGCCACCGGCTTGTTAGCCAGCCCGCTTCGATCACCGGGCGTCATTACCACCAGCGGTTCGGTCCACTGGGTGCCACTATAATTGAGCGCGGCTCGCACGAATGTCCCCGGACGCGCATAGCACAGCAGCGTCACACCGTTCTCCAGTCGACACAAACGCGGCAGAATACCGACGTTGTCAAACTGCACCGGCTTCGACCAGGTCCGCCCCATATCGGTCGAACGCGTCATATACATCGGGTCCCATTCCTTGCCGGTCGAAGAATACCAGGTCGATCGCAGGAACCAGACAATCGAGCCGTCCGGCATGAATTCAAAGTCGCTGTCGCTGAAACCGCCACTCTTATAGGGAAACTCGTGACCATTGGCTTCATATTCCAGATGCGACCGCCGCTGGAACGTCTTTCCATTGTCCTCGGAACGAAAGAGCTCCGCCGAGTAGTACGGACTGTATTGACCATTTTCCGGATTCAGATGCCCCTCTCCCGAAAACACGCTCACCCAGATCGCTCCGTCGGGACCTAGCTTCGGATTCCCCCGCGGAAAGATCGACTTCAGCACCTTCTTCCCGCTACGGCTGACGTGAACTACCCGGGTCAGGTAAGGCCAGTCCACCCCGGCCTGTTCCAGCACCGGTTGTGTCTGACCCGCCGGGATGCGATACAGCGTCCATTCCTTTTTAGACAGGCTGGGCGGCAGGCGATCAGCGTTATAGGCATTGATCGTCGTGCCCCCCATCCAGAAGGTCATCCCGTCCGGGATCGGCAGCGTTCCTTCTTCTGCCTGCTTTGAAAAATCATAGGCGGGCGTGTATTTGTTCCAGGGGACCTGCTTGAACTCGCTTACATCCACACCCGATTCCGGCGGCAGGTAAACCCGGTCGCCGTTCGGCAGAAGCAGACCACACTCCTGCGCCACCGATGCATCGACCTCTTGCCAGGTTTTGCCCTTATCGCGGCTTTCAAACCAGAGTGCCGTTGAGCCGTAGTTACTGATGTCGTCATTTTTTACATGCACAGAAACCACATACCGATCTTTCAATCGATAGGGCCGCGGAAACTGGTACGGCCCCCAGAGCTTTTCCTCCGGCCGAATCCCCCGCACAATCACATGCGGTTCCCCCATCGTCAGTTTGATCGGAGAACCTGTTTTCTCCTGGGCGGCTGCGTAGCTCGTGCAGGCAATCAGGAATAAGAGAGAGCGGAAGATGAAGCGCATAGGGATTCTCAATATAGCTGGACTTGAAACGGGTTCAGCCCCATCCTACACGCACACCAGGGCACAAACAACTAATGCAGAATTGGGAGCGCCTACTGTCACAAGTCTGTCTACGATTAAATAAACGGTTATCGGGTGCCATCTGTCGGCTTGCCCGACAGTGCCCATCAGCTCTAGAACTCGATTCAGCGGGTGGGCCCGAATAAAATTCGGGCCGAGCGCAGCGAGCAGGAAACTGACAGAGAAAACGATCATCCTGAGAACGGGGGCCTTTTCCGGGGAAACAGACGAAAAAGGGCAGGACACAATCACTGTGCATCCTGCCCCTGCTACATTCTCAGTGAATCGTTCGTTTACTCAGGCCACGGAGATTTCTCAGTCGCCAGGGAGTAAATCACTGATTTGGAATTGCAGAGTTCATGCGCCGCTTCGATGAAGCCCAGTTCCGCGCCAAACCCACTCTTCTTATAACCGTAGATCGGCACGTTTGGTCGCAGGTAGCCGCCGCCATTGATGGAAATCCGGCCGGCCTGCAGTTCGCGTGCGACCCGCAGTGCCCGGGTGCCGTCGGTCGACCAGATATTGGCCATCAGACCAAAGTCGGAATCGTTGGCAATCCGAATTGCCTCCTCTTCGGTCTTGAAGGTCATCACGCTTAAGACCGGACCGAAGACTTCTTCCTTCGCCACCGCCATGTCTGGAGAGACCTGGTCGAAAATGGTGGGCGGGAAGAAGCAGTCCAGCGGATCATCTGAAATCTCACCCGACAGGACCATGCGGGCCCCTTCCTGTTTCGCCTGTTCGACGCGGCTGCGTACGAAGTCACAGTGCGTCGGAGTCGCCAGACAACCGAGGTGCATTTCCGGATCGGTCGGATCTCCCTGCCGCAGACTCTGGGCTTTGGCGATGATCCGTTCCAGCAGTTCATCGTGCTGGCTTTCATGCACCAGCAAACGGGAACCGGCCACGCAGATCTGTCCCAGGTGACAGAAAATACCGGTGATGACGCCGTTCACAACATGATCCAGCGGAGCATCGGGGAAGACCACGCTCGGCGTCTTACCACCCAGTTCCAGCAGCACCCCTTTCATGCCCTCTTTGGCAGCTTCCATCAACTGGGCACCAGTTTCGTGACGACCAGTGAATGCGATTTTGTTGATCCCGGGATGTTTTACGAGAGCAGCACCCGCTTCCGCACCCGTTCCGTGAATCACATTGATTACGCCGGGAGGAAAGCCGACTTCTTCCGCCAGCTTCGCCAGCATCAATGCCGACAGGGGAGAGACTTCAGAGGGCTTCAGCACAACCGTGTTGCCACAAGCGAGAATCGGTGCCAGTTTGATTGCCGCGTTGGTCAACGGATAATTCCAGGGGACAATCGCCGCGATCACACCCATCGGTTCACGAAACTGCATGGTCACGTTGTCGGCCAGACCGCCATAAGAGTGGCCGGCAATTTTGTCTGGCAGACCGGCGTAGCTTTCCAGCATGTCCGCACCACAGGGAATATCGAACCCGAGTGTATCGCGAATCGGTTTGCCGATGTTGAGCGTATCGGTCATTGCCAGGTCTTCCGCCGATTCCCGCACCCGCTCGGCCAGCTTGAACAGCAGTCGCCCACGCTCCAGGCCATCCATCCGCCGCCATTCACCTTCGTCAAACGCACGGCGGGCTGCAGTCACAGCCAGATCGACGTCACTCACATCCGCCATGGCAATCTCCGCCAGCGGTTCCCGTGTCGCCGGGTTGGTAATTGTCCAACTCGTGCTGGAATGACCGTCGACCCATTTTCCATCAATAAACATTTTTTCTGGCCAGGCTGGCATACTCTCTGTTCCTTAACTTTAGTAATCAATTCTTTAATTCGTTTGTCGAGAGTGACAATCTGCAGTGGCTGGTTCAATGAAGGAACCGCAAGCTGCATCGACACCAGCCAGGAAACGAGCTTCCTGGCTGGTAAGGACTGACAGGCGGGGCAGGGCGAGCAACCCGGAATTCCCGCTGTGCGGTATGACCAGATCAATTTCAAACAGAAGGCAACAATCAACAAACGAGGCGCTTGGCGAATCGACGCTGCGCTTTCACAACCAGCGACGATGCCATCCCACGGGGACTTCACCATCATAACAAGCCGAAACCTGACAGAACAATAGACGGCACCCAATTGAGATTAAAGTAGCGGCGGTGCCTGTGTGCCCGCCCGACTGGCGAAGTACAGACACAGTTCATACAGGGAAGGCAATGGTTCAGAAAAAACCAAGGGTGAGCCCGAATAAAATTCGGGCCGAGCGGAGCGAGCAGGAAACGGACAGAGGAAACGATCCTTTAAGAATGAACGTCTCCAGCTCGAAACAAGGAAGAAACTCTGCTGCCCCCACTCAATACGGATATTAGAAAACAGATCCACCCACACCCGTGCCTTGACACCTTATTTCCCCACGCCTATCTTCAATTTTGGGCCGAATGAAAAGAATTCATGAACCGGAAAGCTAATTCAAGATGAAGCGAGGATAGCGCATTGAAGAACAGGGTTCGATATTCGGCTGGGGTACTGCTCTTTCTTCTGGCCGCTGGAGCGATTGTCGGGGGCATTGTCTGGCAGCAGGCAAGCGAACAGGCGGACTGGCAACCTTTCGTTCTCAAGCCGACCTCGTATCCGGAGACCACCGGCTCCGAGCTCGCCGGCAGTTTCTATCTCGACAAAATACAACCGGTCTTCAACCGTCGCTGCATCGTCTGTCATGGTTGTCTCGACTCACCCTGCCTGCTCAAACTCACCTGTTACGAAGGACTGCTCCGCGGTGCCCACAAAGTCAATCCCGACGCCACGCACCTGTTCGCGGAAAAACCGGTCCGACTCTTCGACCAGCCTTCCGTGGCTGCCTGGCGGGAGCAGGGCTTCTGCAATGTCGTCGAACAGCAGGGGCCTCCCGAAGAACGCCCCGCGAAGAGCATCCTGTTCCGCATGCTGGTCGCTGGCACAGAACATAATCAGCCCCCCTTCGAACTGCAGTCCCTCGAACCGATCTACCATTCCGTCAACAAACACCTTTGTCCCTGTGAGCAGGGCATCGACGCCTATCTGAAACAACGACCCACCGCAGGGATGCCCTTCGGAATGCCCGCCCTGACTGCGGATGAGAATCAGCGCTTTTCTGAATGGATCTCCGCCGGTTCCCCCGGCCCCACAGCCGAGGTCATGGCCCAGGTCCAGCAACTGAAACAGCCGGAAGTCATCGCCCGCTGGGAAGCCTTTCTCAATCAACAAGCACCAATCTCTCCCCTGGTCAGCCGCTTTATCTTCGAGCATGCTTTCCTCGCGACGTTACACTTCGAGGAATCGCCGGGCGAATACTTTCGCCTCGTCCGCTCCACGACACCGCCGATCCAGGTCAAAACCGATGCAGCCGGCAAGCAGGTGGTCACCGCCAGTCCGGTTCACGAAATCAAGACGGCCCGACCTTATCATAATCCGTACCTCCCGGGCGTCGACAAACTCTATTACCGGCTGAAAAAGGTCACTGAATCGCGGGTGCAAAAGTCACTCTTCGTCTGGCAGCTCAGCGACGCCAAACTGAAACACCTCGATGAGCTCTTCTTTCAGGTCGAACCGGTCGCCGGTAAAAGCCTGGAGCCCGGCTACAGCAGCCACAACCCGTTTGAAGTCTTTCAGGCGATTCCTGCCCGATCACGGGCGCAGTTCCTCGTGGAGAATTCACACCTGATCGTCAGCGGCATGATTCGCGGCCCGGTCTGTGTGGGAAACCTGGCAACCTACGCCATCAAAGACAATTTCTGGGTCTTCTTTGTCGATCCCGAACACGATCCCTCCGTACTCAAGCCGGAACTCGGTCTGCAGTCCTGGGAAGACTTCATGGACTACGGCCTCGAAGGGAACGCCGTCTACAACGACGCTTATTTCAAGGTCCTCGATAAATATAAACCGACCGGTTATGAGATCAACGATGTCTGGGACGGGAATCAGCAGAACTCGAATGCCTGGCTCACCATCCTTCGCAATGAAACCAATGCGACTGTACTCCGCGGACGACAGGGGGGCATTCCGCCCACCTTCTGGCTGATCGACTACAGCGGCTTCGAACGTCTGTACTACTCCCTGGTCGTTAACTACGAATACTACGGCAGCGTCGCACAGAAGCTCGATACCTGGGAATTCATGAGCCGACTCCGGCAGGAATTCGAAGACAACTTTCTCCGTCTGCTGCCGGTCGACGCGCGGAAGAAATACCGCGACCTCTGGACCCGCGGCATCGGACAGGAACTTCTCTTCCGCATGCCATTCCCAGGCGAAAATGTGGGCGAGGGACTCGAAGTAGAAGGCACCGACCCCATTTCCGGTGTGCTCAGCCAGATTCAACGCCAGTTTACAGAAGCAGTCAGCGGTCCACGCGATCTGCTCAACACCGGAAACAAACCGGACGTCAAACTGACCGACCCCGTAAAGGATTTCGCCGGCTGGGAGGCCGCGCTCTCCACGCTCACCATGCGCACGCAACTCAAGTTCACTCCGTTTCTACCCAGCAACACGTTCATCCGCCTGACTAAAGGGGAAGAGCACCGCGTCTACTCGCTGGTCGCGAACCGTTCATACGCGTTTAATAACGTCGTCTTTGACGAAAACGGCGCCCGGCAACCCGAACTGGATACCATGAGCGCCTACCACGGTCTCGTGGGAGACTTCCCCAATCTGATCATCGATCTGAAAATCGAAGACGCCTCCGCGTGTCTCACGGAACTCAACGCCATCTCCACAACCGAGCAATGGACCGCCTGGAAAAACAAATTTGGCACACTCCGCAACTCGGCCGCTTTCTGGCCCCTGCTCGACTGGTTGACCGACTGGAATTTCAAGAACCGCCAGCCCGACGCCGGCTACTTCGACATCAAATACTACATGCTCCTCGACTCCAAGTATTAAAAGCTCCAAAGCAGGACGCTTCAGTCCTGAGTGATACCGGCTCACTGGATCGACATTGATGCGGCCGGTAGAATTGTTCACGAACACATCCGGCGGCTTGTTACCGGATGGAAGTTACCGGAGAAGTATCGGATTGGTATTCGATCTGTGGATCTGCTGAAATATATCTTTATGCTCAAACAAAACTACCTGCACGTACTCGTGCCCCTCACCGTACTACTAATGTCTGCCTCGCAATTAAAGTCCCAGGCCGATGACACTGCCGGCCCCGCCGCATACGGCGTCCGGTGGAAACTCATCGACGACGAAGTCAAAGACTATCTCGCACCCTGCGAACGGATCGGATTAGCCAGGGGCCTCCAGCCGACCGACTTCGATCAGATTCCGCCCTTCAGCCAGATGCGGCTCTGTAATGTCCTGCAACGGGAACAGGGGGGCACCACGGTGACCTATGCCGGCGAGCCCGGCTTCTCCCTGACGGGCAGCAATGGGAATGTCTTCGTGGAAATCCCCCGGCACTATGCCCTGCGGTATGTGAAGGACGGGTATGAATACCGTTTTGTCAGTGATAAGCCACTTCCCGGCTTTGTCGTTGATCCAGCCTTCGTAGAAGAGGGGCGAGAGCTGCCGGCGATCTATGTCAGTGCCTATGAAGCCCACGTCCGCGATGGGAAAATGCTGAGTATCTCAGGCGTCTATCCTACCGCGGATGGCACACGGCCCGAATATCGCAGCTTTGCGCGGGCCAACGGGCCGGGGTATGGCATTCTCGACCTCCGCACGTTGAATCTGTTGCAGAACCTGTTTCTGGTGGAGTATGCCACCCGCGACAGCCAGTCTGCGGTGGGCGGCGGCTGGGGAAAAATCCTGCAACCGTCACGCGGTGCCCGGCTGCGATGTGCGCTGTCAGAGCAAAATACCAACCGCTTTGTCGTCCGCGACTGGAGTTCGTATTTGTCTCAGAAACTGTTCGTTGGGTCGGCGATCCAAATGGTGGACTGGAATGATCAGCATTCTGTACTGGTGAAGGAACGGACGATTGTGCGAGTGGAGTCGGATACGCCCCGCGAGGGGATGACGTCGATCTACTTCGATGGACCGCCGCTCGACACGACCACGGACATGATGCTCGGCGGCGCCGCCCAGAAAACCGGTTGGGCCGACAGCCTGCAGACCCCGTCGGGGCACACGGCACCTAACGGCGGCGGAGCGGACGCCAGTTACCGCTGTGCCGTGAGGTACCGCTACATGGAGAATCTGTGGGGCAACGTCTGGCATTACATCGACGGGCTGAACTTCAAAAACGGCCAGGCATACGTCTGCGACAACATGTGTGATTACGCCAGCGAGGTCACCAGCGGCACGTATCGACCGACCCGCATCACGCAGGAGATCCAGACCGACAACGGCACCGTCGGCGGCGATCGCGAGCGGAATTATATGAAGAATCTGACCTTCGATCCGGCGCATCCACTGCTGGCACTCCCCCAGGATTATGTCAATCAGGGAGTGGACTCGGTGCCTCACGCACAGAAATCTATGCGTCTCGGCAGTGACACGCTGCGACAGAATAACTTCGGCGACTACTACTATCTCAGCAAAAGCGCCACCTGCTACGTACACGGCGGCGGATTCGATCACTACTGGCGCTGCGGTTTATTCACCCTCCGCGGCTGGCAGACAGACACCAGACGCTGGTACCTCTACGGCGCACGCATGATCTACAAGCCGCTCTGAATATAAAACAGACCGTTTAGAAATGTGTGGATGATCTATGGGATAGGAATGAAAATGAATTGAGTTCTCAGACCTTTGATTTCTCCACAAATGAAAATGGGGCGGCACGAAACTACTTATATCAAGATGGGAGTAGTTGAATGAGCACAACGGAAACGGTTCTTCGAGAGATCCTGGAACAACGGGCAATTGGTGCAGCAAAGATCGGTGGATCATTTTCCAGTATAGCTCAACGATATGGAGACCCAACTGAAATGATCGATGTGAAGGGATTTGGACTTGATGAACGGTGCAAAATATGGGACTACGATGAAGTACAGGTCTGGTCCGATGCGAGTGATACGATCGACCGTATTTTCTTCAAAACAAAGTTCAAGCATCCACAATGTACGAATCACAACTTTGTCGGTGATCTGGCAGACATGCGTGACAAACTAAAAGACTGTGATGTTGAGACCTTTGAGCAGGTACTGGATGACGACAGGTCAAGACTGAAACGGATGTCTGATTTGACCCATTTGAGTTTCAAGGATGATGGCTTAGAGATTTTTGCAGTCTTTCAGGCGGATGAAACAGGTGGTCCACATTATCTTTCGATGCTACGGCTTAACTCTTTTTAAAGTCCGAACGATTCAAAGGAGTGAGACACCGTCTGAATTGTAGCAGCTCGAATAAAGTTCATTTCCCCCCCCAACAATAAATGCTGCATCGCAACTCCATAACCCCATTCACCCAATTAACAGATCAGTTGGGTAATGGGCCATCTGTCGGCTTGCCCGACAGTGCCCATCATTAAGGGCACCCCACTTACTTCGTTGCCTGATAATCTTTCCCATTAATGCTGCGAATCACAGACCGCATCCAGGCATTCAGCTCCTGTTTCATCTGCTTCACCCGTTCGGCCTGTTCTGGATCTTTGGAAAGATCGGTCTGCTCCATCGGGTCATCGCTCAGGTTGTAGAGCTCAAATCTCGTCCCTTTGATGCGATGCAGTTTCCAGGGCCAGTCCGTCCACGCAGCGTGCCCGGTCGTGGTCTCTTCTGGAAACTGCGGGAATTCGTCCACGTCTTTCCGCATGCGGACCGGATCATGGGGTAAGGGAGCCCCAGCCTGCTGCTTCTCCATGATGGCTTTCTGGATCTGGTCGCTGCGGGTACCTTGCCCGCCCTGTAACTGATGCCAGAAGCCCATCGGCTTCTTCCGTTCGGTTACTGCCCCCGAAATGATATCGCTCACATCCATACCATCCAGCGGATGCGGGGCATACAACTCTACGCCGGCCATCGCCAGCAGCGTCGGATAGATATCAAAGGTCGCTACAGGGACCGCAGTGCGACCTTTAAGTTTCTTAGCTGGCCATTCGATGATCCCCGGCACCCGCAGGCCCCCTTCGTAGATGCTCCCCTTTTTCTCACGGCCGCCGGACGTCTCCTTGTTCAGCCCGCCGTTGTCGCTGCAGTACCAGACGATGGTATTCTCCGCCATGTCCATCTCCCGCAGCGCGCGTCGCAGACGACCGACCTGCTGATCCAGCAGCGTAATTTCGCGGTAGTACCCCGCCTGCGGTTTGCCTTTGTAAAGGCTGGGGCCATCCGGTACTTCCGCATGCGGGGAGTGCGGAGAAGGGAACCAGACAACCGTGAAGATCGGCTGGTCGCCATCCTTGTGTTTCTTGAGGAACGCGAGCGTGTCATCCATCAGGATCACCGACCCCTTACCCTGGCGATGTTCAATCTTTCCCATCCGGCTCAGGTAGGGATCGTTGTCGAAAAAGTTAAGACCGATCACCCATTCATCGAATCCCATGCCACTCGGATTGCAGGGCGAGTCGGGTTGTCCCGAACCCAGGTGCACTTTGCCGAAGATCCCGGTGACGTATCCCGCGGCTTTCAACGTTTCAGCGATGGTCTGCTCGTGCGGACGCATGTAGCGACCATGGTTGGTGACTTTGGCCCGATTCGGATTCCGCCCGGTCATCACGCTGGCCCGGGTCGGCGAACAGACCGGTGCACCGGCATAGAAGCGGTCAAAGACGAATCCCTCTTTCGCCATGGCATCGAGTTCAGGCGTCTTGACAAACGGGTGGCCATTATAGCCGGTATCGCCCCAGCCCTGGTCATCAGCCATCACCAGAATGATGTTCGGTTTTTCGGAACTATCCGCCTTCGCTGCCAGGGAGACTCCTGTCACGAACAGACAAAAAACGGCTCCGATGACTGCTGAAAAAACACGTCGATTCCCCATCATTGACTCTTTCTGTCTGGTGGCTGTGTGGTGAAGAGACGTCCCTTGGAAATCAGGATCGCCTGCTTCGATCATATCAGTGCCCGACCCTGATTCACATTATCAGATTAACAGAGCAGGCCATTTTTCCAGTTTCAAAAAATCGAATCAAATACACGACATCGTGTAGACGTGTATATATTTCGCCAGTAGTATAAGGGGACATTGATTCATTACTGCTATCTTACTGGTTGGGAGAAACAGCGTGGTTCATTCGTTCAAGATCATCATCCCGCTAGCAACAGCTCTCTTGCTGGGACTCAATAATGTGGGCCATGCTCAGTTTGGCCCGTCTGCTCCATCTGCTCCGTCAGGCCCTTCCGGGGGCGGGTTCTCGCGACCTTCTGCACCGAGTCCGGGAGGCAGAAGTTATCGCCCCTCTTCTCCCAGACCGAGTTACGGCAATCGTCCCGGCACTCCCAGTCCGCGGGTCAATCGACCCGGCACTCCCACTCCGGGAGGCAATCGCCCGGGCTATAATTCCAGGACCGTGACGCGCCCGGGAAATCCAGCAAATCCGAACATGGGGCGGACCAACTACTCTGGACAAAACCCCGCCGTTTCAACGAATCGCTCTGCAAATCAAATTTCGCATTATAAAAACCCGCTCTTTCGAAATACGAATCCTGCTCCTCCCAGAGTCGAATTTGGCAAGACTCCCACCACGCGCGTCTATGCGGGGATCTCTCCCGCCCCGACAGGCCAATGGCAGAATGCAAAACAACTGCTCCAGAAAGGAAATACCAGTCAGGCGCAGGCCATTATAGATTCCCAATTGCAGCAGAACCCCTCGCTGTCAAAATTGATGTCTGCCGTTTCCACGCTGGAGCAGGGGAATGCGCCCTTCAGTGTGCTGCAACCCTACCGGAGACGTGCCCAGAATCTGGCACGCGCTGAAACGTTGAAAAACGTGAATAATCCGACTCCCTGGATCGCGCTTGCCAAATTTTCGTTAGAAGACAAGAACAATACCGAATTTCGCAGTGTGGTCTCCTCGATGGGACAGAAGTTTCCCAACGATAAACACACTTACTATTTTCAGGGAATCGCTGACCTCAAGGATGAGAACTGGAAAGCCGCTGAGCAGCAGTTCCTGAAAGCCAAAGAAATGGGAGTTCCTGAAGCGAGCATTGCGAAGTGGCTGAAAATGGCAATCGATCAGCAACGCTGGATCTGGGAATACGTCTGGTTCACATTATACGTGGTCCTCGCCTGGCTCGTTGGTTTAGCCTTCTTGTACGTAGCAGGCAAATTCATGTCGTCCAGAATCGTCCGCATTCTGCAAAAGGAAAACATAGTCCAGGCACTGGAAGGGCATCAAAGTTTACGTTCCGCCTATCGGCTGTTAGTGCAAATCGCCAGCGTCTATTACTATATTTCCTTACCGCTGCTGGTCGTCGTTTCCCTCGCCGTCCCTCTCACCCTGGGTTATGCCCTGCTCAATGTCCCTTACTTGAACCTGTGGCTGGTGGCTCTTGTCTTTATCCTGAGTCTGGGGTCGATCTGGACTGCCTGCAGCGGGATCTGGACCTGTTTTGTCGGCATTAATCGGGAAATCCCGGGCAAAATCATTTCGAAAGAAGAGCAGCCCGGTTTGTGGGCGCTGGTCGAAGAAGTCGCCGAGAAAGTCGGCACCCGGCCCGTCGATCAGATTCGTCTCCTGCAGTCAACGACCATCGCAGTTTCAGAGCAGGGGAATATCCTGAAACGATTCAGAGACAAGGGCACCCGGATTCTCTATTTAGGAGTGGGAGTACTCGACGGTCTCTCAGTCGATGCCTTTTCCTGCATTCTGGCTCACGAATATGGACACTTCCTCAACCGGGATACTGCAGGCGGCGCGACAGCGATGCGCGTTGATATTGCGATGCAACGCTTTGCACAATCCGTGGCCAGTCGACGCCAGATTCGCTGGTGGCACGTTGCCTTTCAATTTTTGAGATTTTACTACCGCGTCTTTTCCCGAATTACCTTCGGTGCCAGCAGACTGCAGGAGATACTTGCCGATCGGGTGGCCGTCAAAGCCTATGGAGCCGCCTCATTTGAAAAAGGTTTACGCCATGTCGTCCGTCGCTCAGTCGAATATGACTACTGGATGAATCGCGGTGTCTCCGAAGTACTTCAGGCACAACAGGCATCGAAATGTTTCGGGCCCGTGAATGCACGTCCATCTTTAAAGGCCCTCGATCAGATCGAGTATATGCTGGTTCAAATCATCAACCGACCTACTGACGAATCAGACACCCATCCCAGCGATATTGACCGGTTTACTTATACCAGAAAAATGGAACAGGGAAATGCTGATTCCAGGCAGGGCATGGTCTGGCAGCTCTTTAAAAACAAAAGCAAAATCTACGATGAATTGTCAACGGGGCTGCTTACGTTGTTGAATGAGGAAGCCTCTTATTCTGATGGGCTGAATAAAATGAACATCGCCTATCTGAACGGCCAGTGTGTGAGGAATTCCAAAGCGGCTGAACTGTATGAAGAACGCGCTCATCTGCATCTGATTTGTGGTGCCCACCAGGCGGCACTGAATGATTACAAAACCGCAATCGAATGTGCTCCCGAAAAAGAGTCCGCCTTTTACGGCAAAGCAGTCGTCTATAAAGCGATGAAAGACTATCACAAGGCAGCGCAGGTCTTGAAAGTCGCGATGGAACAATTCCCCGACTCGGTCAGTTTTGGAACGTACTTCTTATTAGGCGAGTGTTATCAAAACGCGGAAGAATATGCAGAAGCGGAACAGGCATTTACAAAGGCGATCAAGCAGGACGAAACCGTGTTTTGTGCCTGGATGACGCGCGGTCGTGTGCGGGCAGAGTTAACTCAATACGCGGAAGCGATTCAGGATTTCACGCAGGCTCTCGAACTGTTTCCCGATTCTCCCGACGCCTTCTTTGATCGGGCCATGGCCTCTCTCAAATTGAATGAGCGGGACTCCGCCAGAACAGATCTCGAACAATCCATCGCTAAAAACGCATCTTTTCCGGATGCCCACCGCGAACTGGCGCGTTTACTGCTCGATACAGCCGATGATTCAGAACCCGCTCTGGCCAAGCAGGCACTGCAGCACGCACGAATTGCCAACGCTTCTCCCGTCATGCAGGAAGAATCGCTTTCCGTTCTGGCGACCGCTTTGATCGGTGTCAGAAATTATCCAGCGGCTGAGAGAACCATCAAAGAATTACTTCCTCTGCTGACCGATGATTCGAAATCAGATTGGAGTGAAGAGCTGTCCCGCATCCAGGCACTCACCGGCCGGGAAGAATCTCTCAATCGGCAAGCAGTCACCAGTGTCGATGAAATCAATTGATTCAATGCTCTAATCGAGTACTGCTAACCGCGCACCCGGGCTTGAGACTCCTCAAGAATCGGCTCAACTCAACTGCGATTCAAAATGGTTCTGACAGTCCATTGATTTCACTCTCATCATCAAAGTGAATCAATCGCATGGTGGACGCACCTTTCTGGTCTAAAATGATCCAGAATGAAATCCAAATTTGCTCACACTTCATGATGCAGACTCAATTGACGTATCACAAGCAGTTTATGCTATAATCATTATTCTACACTAATCAGAATCTGATTCTGGCCCCCAATACATCCCACGACACGAATCAACAGGAAGCCCGCAATCATGACCTCCTCCAAAGAGACGACCCGTCGCGATTTTTTGAAAACAACCGTTGCTGCTGCAGCCGCATCCACTTTCGCCGCTCCGGCATTTGTTCGCGGACAGAATTTGAACTCGCAATTGCAGTTTGCGGGCATCGGCACCGACGGCAAAGGGTATTCTGATATCAAGCTCATTGCCAGCCACGATAAAGTGAAATGCGTCGCCTTCTGCGATGTCGATTTGGCGCGAACAGAAAAAGTCAAACCGTTGGCACCTGAGGCTCCCATCTACCAGGATTACAAAGCAATGCTGGATGAGCTGGGTGATAAAATCGATGCCGTCTCGGTTTCTACTCCCGACCATACCCACGCCATCATCAGCATGGACGCCATGCAACGCGGCAAGCACGTTTACTGCCAGAAACCGCTGACACGTACGGTGTGGGAAGCCCGCCAGATGCGACTGCAGGCCAAAAAATCAGGCGTCATCACGCGGATGGGGAACCAGATCCATTCGCACTCCGCTTATCGCACCGGAGTCAAAGCGATTCAGGATGGCGTCATCGGTAAGGTCTCGGCCGTACATTCCTGGGTCGGCACCACCGGACACGGACGTAGTGGTCTGCTCGAACCGCCTGTGAAAAATGAAGCTGTTCCGAAAACACTCGACTGGAACCTCTGGGTCAGCGTCGCTCCGATGCGTCCCTATGGCGGAAACCGGGTTTACCATCCCTTCACCTGGAGAGACTGGCAGGACTTCGGTTCCGGAGCCATCGGCGATTTCGGCTGTCACTTGCTCGATCCGGTCTACACGGCCCTCAAAATTACAGGCGACCCGATCAGCGTCCACTCGGAACACACCGGCATGAATGATGAAGTCTGGCCCGCCCAGGAAACCATCAAATATATCATCCCCGGTACGCAGTATACCGCTGGTCGCAGTCTGCCCATTAACTGGTACGATGGTGGTCGGCGTCCTGCGAACGGAATTGCCAAACTGTTACCCGGCCAGTCGCTGCCAGGCGGCGGTTCGATCTTTGTCGGTGAAAAAGGCAACATGATTCTGCCCCACGTCGGCATGCCGTTCGTCAACATCGAAGGTGTGACAATCGAGCCGGTAGAAGGTCTCGACCATTATCACGGCTGGGTCGATGGATGCCTGTCCGGTAAACAGCCCAGCGACGGGTTTGAATACGGCGGTCATCTGACCGAAGCCGTACAGTTAGGCAACGTGGCCGCATACTTCCCGGGTGAAACCCTCGAATTCGATGGCAAAGCCCTCAAAATCACTAACAACTCGGCTGCCAACAAATACCTGACACGGGACTACCGCACCGGCTTCGAGATCGCTTCGATCTAGACTCCTGTATTCCTCAATCTGGAAAACGACTCGTATGCAGTTTTTTAATCTCCGCCGTCTTGCCGTTTTAGTGGTGATTCTGTCTGGGGCCAGCGCCGTGCTGGCCGCTGATACCGAGTTGGCGAAGAATATCACAGTACCTGCTGGCTGGAAGGGGGAGCAGATTCCGCTGCCCCCTTCCTTCGCCAGGGAGATGCAGTTCAAGGGGATCGAAGAAGCTCGCTTTTCACCGGGCATGTTTCAGGAAAAATCGAATTCATTTTTTTCCTACTTCTTCGTATTTAAACTCGACCCCGGCACAGAACTGACACAAAAAAACATTGAACGCGAACTACTCACGTATTATCAGGGACTGTCGAGTACCATCTTCAACAGCCGGAAGATGGAAATCGATACCAGCGGCTTTACCTGCAAACTGACCAAAGCCACCCCCGTCGATCCACAGAAGATTTACCCGCAGGATCTCACAGAATATGCGGCAAAGGTCAACTGGACGGAACCGTTCGTCACCCGGAAACCGCAAACCTTGAATCTGATCATCCAGACCTGGACAGACAAAACAACCGGGACCGGCTATCTGTTCGCCTGCGTTTCGCCGCAGGAGATGAAAGCCAACATCTGGCAGTCAATGCAAAACATCCGCGACACCTTTTATCGCAATCTGTCTCAACATACCGAAAAGTGACTTTAGTCGCCAGGATGTGATCGGAGACGTGATCCCCGCCGATCGCCAGGGGCTGAACAGGTTCGCACTATGATCTCTACGATCATTCCGGTTTTGTGATCACGACGCCCCATTTACCGAACTTGATGCGATCTCCTGCCGCGACACGGCGTTGATAGACCGAACAGACGTTCCCGGGAATTTCGCGTCCGCCCGGCATCAGGAACAGTACGAATTCAGGGACCGCCGCCAGTTCGAATCCCTGCTTCTGTAATTCGTCCGTCACGCTGTCCTGGTTACGGTCCGGCAGGGGAGTTACGGCGTAAACCACGCCCGGTGAGGTACAGACGAGTTCGGTTTGCTCCATCGGGCTGAATATAAACTGCCCGCCTTGCAGAAAACGGGGCAGCTTGTCGTGAAAGGCATAGCTGCGGTTGCTGAAGATCGCCTCACCGAGCTTCACGTTACGCACTTCGCCCTTCACGGGTTTCAACTGTGCACCCGGCTCCTCAAGCAGGGCGGCACCTTTTTCATTATTTTTCAAAGATGTGACTCGCTGCTTCTTCCGCCAGGGCTTCGGATTAACGCCCGTCGCATGGTTGATGAGCACCCGCTCACGCGCCGCGGAACTCTGATACTTCCCGGCCAACACATCGGCTTCCGTGAATGTCGTCAGCAGAATATGTTTCTCGTCCGCACGGTTCCAGTCATAAATCACGTAGATCGTTCCGTCCGGGCTCTGGGTGGCATCCGGGTAAGAAACCGTATCCCGTGCATCCAGCAGTAACCCGCCTTTCCATGACTTGCCGTCATCATCCGAGAGATAGGCGGTCAGATGATTCCGCCCGCGGGCCCGTTCATCGATTCCATTATGTTTGATCATCAACAGATTACCAGATGCCAGTCGCTGGATATGAAAGCGGGATGTCGTCTGCTGCAGATGATCTTTCACCTCGGTCCAGGTACGACCGCCATCGGTGGAGACCGCTTCGCCAATCCCGTGGCCAGCGGTGCGAACCAGCAGCCACAAAGAGCCATCCTTCCGTTCGACAAGCATCGGTTCATCACAGTTCCGGCGGTCCTTCGGAACGTTGGCGGCACCCCGCAGTGCCCATGTGCGCCCCTGATCCTTCGAGACCATGACCCGATCGCTGTCATCCTGGTGCCAGATCGCAGCCGGCATGAGCCACTCCCCATTCTTCGTGACGATCGGCTTATTGATCATCACACCGGGGAACAACGCCCGCGGTTTGGTCCAGGTGGGGTTCTCCGCATCAGGGTTCTCGGTTGTGATCGACATCGTCACGTTCAGATCGCCCCCGTTCATCCACCAGAACAGCCACAGCTTGCCCGATGGATCCAGCCAGAAACAGGGATCCGAAGCACGGCGGGGGCCGTCGCCGTCGGGGTTGATCACAAATTTCAAATCGCTCCAGGTCTTGCCATCATCATCGCTGGTCGCCGCCATCACATAGTTGAAGCGGTCTTCATGAATCGGCCCGGCATACCAGCCTGCCCACAGACGACCACCGGGAGTGCGTTCAATCGTGGGGATTCCCTGATATTTACGTGCCTCCGAGTTCGATTCCGCACCCGGATGGAAATTAACCGGTGGATGAACGAAATCCTTCAGCAACTCTCCAGTGTCGACGGGAGTGTCCTTCGATTCCGCAGGCAGAGAACCGCAGGTCAGCAACAGAAGGAGGCAGGTGAGCGTCAGGGAAAGTCTCATGGTGGCAACCTTTCGAAAATGTAATATCATGTCACCTGTGAAGGGCTCAGGAAGTCATTCATAAATATCCAACTGGAAACAGGTCCTCCAAAACCAGCGGCAACATAAGTCCATGGTACTGTTACGTGGCCCGAGTTTCCACGAAGTCGTCTTTTGCACGTTGTTTACAACACGATTTCAAATGGATTTAAAACGCCCTCATTCCTTCCAGGGGCTTCACGCAATATTCATATATTGCACATTAAGACTTCATTTCGACTCGTACAATGGGGAAAAATTCGGAGATCGTAGGTCATCAATCCGCGAATCCGGTTTTTCAATTTCCCGCCAAAAGGTACTCGCTTCCGCCACCTGGACATCTTCCGTCCTTGCCCCCCGCCGCTGGTACGCCCAATAACTTTTCACCCGCCATCCGTACATTTTCGGCTTTAGCTGCCCGCCATGGGACTACCTGGTCCTCGATCACCCGCCTTACGTACGTCAACGGCCATTGCTACCCGCCACCTGGACGCCCACGGTCTATACACGCCGTAGGTTTTATCTGCCCTTGGACGATTCGTTTTAATTGAGGGCGGTGGTTTTACATCCAATGAAAGGAAGATTATGCGTTCACAGTCCGGGCTGCGCGTCAGCCACAGAGGTTTTACGTTGATTGAATTGCTGGTGGTAATTGCCATTATCGCTATTCTGATCGCACTATTACTCCCCGCGGTTCAGCAGGCACGGGAAGCCGCCCGTCGTTCACAGTGCAAAAATAATTTGAAGCAGATCGGTCTCGCGATCGCAAACTACGAGTCAAGCTATACCCGTTTCCCCACATCAGGTGAATACACCGACGAACGCGCCGTTACCCGTCGCATGATGCCGGTTTCGATGCACGTCGCAATTCTGCCTTACACCGACCAGGCTCCGCTGGCTCAGAAGTGGAACTTCAACTTCCACTACACCAACGCCGTCAATGCCCCGTTGTGTAAGACAAAGCTGCCGGTCTATGTCTGTCCCTCCAGTTCGCTGACTCAGGTCGACTCCCTCGGTTATGGAATCACCGACTACATGCCGATTGCCTATACCGACCTCGACCCGACCACCGGATTGCGAAACCCGAGTGGCAGCGGTGCCTTGAACGCGGACCGCTGTGGTGCTTTGGGACCTTACAATCCCATCACGACTTCCATCGACGGGTTGAGTAACACCATCCTGGTGATCGAAGACGGTAACCGCCCGACTCAGACCGCCGGACACTACAACCAGACTCAGAAAATCGTCAACGGTGCAACCGGTCTGGATACAACTCAGTTGTTCGCCACAGCCGACGTGGTCCCCGGAACCTTTGGCGGACCTTACGGTGCCCCCAACCGCTGGGCTGACCCCGATAACGGCAGTGGTGTCTCCGGTCCTCCGAACATGACTGCCGGAAATCGCAAGAACATCATCAACAACAACAGTTCGCCGATTAACGGCCCCTCAGGTTGTCCCTGGGCCACCAATAACTGCGGACCCAATGATGAACCCTTCAGTGCCCATGTCGGCGGTTGCCACGCTCTGCTGGGTGACGGCAGCGTCCACTTCCTGTCGGAAAACATCGACGTCCACATCATCCGCCGCCTCTGCAACCCCAAAGACGGCGAAGTTGTCGGCGAGTATTAAGCCTCAAAGAGAACTCACTTGCCAACCCAAAGAATCACAGCCTTCAGCGGACCTCCTGCTGAAGGCTGTTTTCGTTGTCGGAGAGCACACTATCTGCTCGCTCAACAGAACCGTAGCGACGGTACCCGCGTGTCCGCCCGCCTGGAGATATTCTAACCAGAACAGATTCCCAAAGGCATCAGTGCAGAAAAGAGGCTAATCCCAGATCGGATCGGACCAGGTCAGCGATTCGGGGACCATGCCGTGCCAGACTCTGATGTAGCTGACGAGCAGGAAGTAGGGGAGATTCGACAGCAGATGTCTGCAACCTGGACAACATTGTCAAATCGTTTCGTATGACCCTCTCAACATCGGAATTGAGCAAATCGAACTCGTTATGTCAGCACGATCAATCAGCGTCGGTTATTTCAGAACCGCGACAGAATTCGATATATGAGATAAATGCTTGCCCCAGGTAAGCGTTTTGATCAGCTGCCCATGTCAACGGCGCATAAAACCGTGTCAGGAATTTTTCGATTTGAGGATTGTGGGGTTTCATGTCTGCGTCGTACGTAAGGGCAGCCAATGGCCCAATGCTTAAGACATACCCCATCAACAGGAGAGGTAGCGATAAGCCCAGAAAGCGGATGGTTTTAGACTCTTCTGTCAGCCATGTGCACGTTTACCTGGCTATTGATAGACAATGTGAATCTCTGAGCCATTACAAAGATTGACGTACCACCAGTAATACCGCTGTATGAATCCAACATGATCGACCAGCATAATCACGGGGGCATAGAAGGCGGAATAGCCATTCACATATTCCGGGTGGATCACGTTGCCCTTTGCATCAATCAATAATGCAACAACAGGTCCGATGCTTAATACATAGATCACCAGCAACAGCAGAATCGCATAAGCTGCAAACCGGATCAAAATTGAACGCCTGCTTTGCGTCATGCGAATAATCTCTAAAGGGTTGGAAATGTGCAGAACCCATTTTACACGATTTCAATGAGAATGGAATCGCCGTTTCAACAGGAAGCTTCGTTCCAGACTTGAAGCACAAGGCGAATCAAAGAGTTAAGTCAGGCAGAATGGTTTTTCAGGATCCTAAATATTTCGCATCGTTATGAATGTCTTGAATACACTTCTGAGCGGTCTCGCGAACCTGTTTAGAACCGCGTTCTGCTAAATCTTTTAAAGCCTCAACTGCTGACTCCCCGCCAATCTTGGCGATGGCGTAGACAGATCTTTTACGTAAAGAAGCATCGTCTAATTCATCTAATTGAGGCAACGTTCCCAATGCCCGTTGCACTAAAACGGGAATGCCTGCAGTTTCTTTTTCAAACCACAATGCATCAATCATGTATTCATGGCTGTGGTGCCATTCTTCTAATAGCAGTCTGCGAAAGATTTCACAATGAATATGCTTCGGTTCTACGTCCCGATGATAACCTCGGAGATAAGTTAAATACTCGATTGTTTCTGCATCCTGTGCCTGTTCTGCCAGCTCAAGCATCCGTAGAACATAACTGTGATCATCTGAAATATTAACCGAGTACCGATTGTAAAATTCATCAATCTCGATCTTGTTAACTGCCAGATCAAGTATCAGCTGCTTATCAATTTCTGAGAGTATCGCCATCTTCTTGTTCTAATCAATTTCTTCATTCTCTAAAAGCATGGGAATGAGGTTTATGTATTGGGTTGATATGGACTATTGAAGCCTGTGAATAATATTAACCTAGATACCATAGCCGTCACAGATTTTTGCATGCGTCTCTGCTGAGTTGACCGCCAGCGAGATTCTTGTGACCAGATCAACTTCGTTGGGACTGGGATCAGAAAACTGAACCCCCAGTAACACATCCTCGGCAAACGCATCGCTTTGGAATTGACCAGTGCTTCGCAGATCCTGCAAAACCTCAGTCAGTATTGATTCGATTGAATCGTTCTCTTCCATTTCATGGAGTATCTCGTTCACAGCAGTAAAAAGATCGAAAAAAGAGATAGGGGAATCCCATTTATACGCATTCACTTCGAAGTAATATTCCGATGTCCGGTGGGATTTTACCTGCTGTAACAAATCTGGATGTGATTTAAGCAACTCAAGTATTTCATCGTCAGGTTGCGGACCTTCTCCTGCCGGCTGTTTGCTCAACCAACCTTTGGTTGCATATAAAATATCAATATCGCCAAAGCCTGATGTCGGATAAAAAACCAGGGCATAAACCTCGTTATTACAGTGAGCTGTTTTCAGTCTCTCAATGACTCCCTCAGTCGCAGCACGAATGGCTGTTTTAAAATATGACAACTGTAGTCTCCCATTGAGAATGATGATTGAAAATAAGGACAGTGAGTTAAGAGGGCAGGATTCAATTCGACATGAGTCGCTACCCAATTTATCTTCCCGGGAATTATGATATCGCACACGACAAAGTCGGACTCTATCCGTGGTTTTCAGGGCGGATGTCGAGCTTTTCAGTAGCAGTTCGAAAAAACGAATTTTTAAACGATCACCGAAGGCGTCCAAAGAAATCAGACTCTTGATATTCTCAGTGCGCCAGTTTCAAGCGGTCTTGATACATTTTCAAAGCAAGCCGAGCCGTTGCTCTGCGATCGATGTCAGCAGTTTTGTCGAGGGCAGCTGCCTCAATCAGCGGACGAGATTCGGGCAGCAAGACCGCGAGTATCTCTGCAATCTTGTATCGCTTCTCCAATGAACAACCATCGCTTTTTTCCAGAATCAGACGGGTCGGCAAATCGCCAAATCGATTGAGGATGGAAAATACCTGGCGATCCATCATATACCTTTGAGAGTCGGGGCTATCAATGATTGATTGCAAATCTCCACGCTGAAACATGCGTTCGATAGATTCACCAGGGTCTTTGAGCAAAACATCGAGTGCCTGAGTGTGTTCCTTCTCAGTTATGTATGCGGGATCTCGAAAGAGTGTGCGAATATTCTCATCCAACTTTTCCAACTTATGGTAATCAATTTTCTTTTTGATTCGCTTGTCAAAGATAATATTACCAATGGCGTGTGCTGCATCTTCTTTTCGTTCTGAGTTCTTGACAATCTCTGTCAAGTAGGGAATGGCGCGTTGATCTCCTATCTCTTCGAAAGCTGATACACAGGTCAAGTCATTGTCTGCTTTCTGTCCTTGGATAAACTCCAGATAATAAGCTTCAACAAATGGATAGGCAGATTCATCTCCCCCCTTTTTCGCAATAACCCTGACGAGCCGTTGGTTCATCCGTTGGGGTAATCCTTTTCTATAAGCAAGTATTACGATATCAGTCGGTTCAGCATACTTGAATAAAACATTAATGGCTGCTTGCAGTTCCTCTTCCTGAGCTTTGGGATTCTGATAGACAGTTTGAGCGCGAGCGATTTCCACAGCCGGCTGATATTGAGCAAGAGACAGAGTAATACGTGCTGCCAGTTCAGGATATTTTTTGCGCAGACGATTTAATACCGGTGGTGCCTTTTTTTGATCATCTGACCGAACTAATAACTCGAGATACCGAATGAAATCACTTTCTGAAGATTCTGCAACATGATCAGAAATGCGAACGAGTTCCTCAAAATGCTCAGGGAGAGTCATCTGAGATAAAGCTTCCATGGCTTCCTGGATCGATAATGAATCATCGGTCGACTGAATCAATGCAATAATCCGTGTTGCAGTCTGGGGGGATCGAAAGGAACCAAGTGTGCGGAGAGCCTGGTTTCGTCGTTGCCAGACTTCTGCTGGAGCAGTGAGTTTCTTAGCACGCATTTTTTCAGGGAGATCCGGATCAAATTGGTTGAGCACAAACGGTAATGCGGCTGACTTATCCATTTGCAAAGCTTCAATGATCCTGAGCGATTCATTAACATGCTTTGGGTTCGATTCAGCAAGTTTCAACAACCTGGCGAAGTTTTGTTTCGAGTCAACTCCAGCAGTACACAGCATAAACAATCGGCCCATTTGTTCCTGCACATCAAGCTTCGCGATATCAAGTTGATCGAGTCGCTTTATGAACACTTGCCATTTACCAAATTCTTGCAGTTCACTAATGTCTGGATCATAATCCTTGTTTTTGTAGATTGTTTCCAATCTGGCGAAGTCACTGTCGGATATCATTTTAGGCGACTTCCCCTTAGCCTCAATCCATTTGTTGGTTTCTGCGACGCGATCAGGATCAATCCTCCGTTGTCTCCGTGATCGCGAATACTTGTCCAGAAAGCCAGGGTATTCCTGCTGGATCTTAACTCCAACTTGATAGGCCTGTTTTCCTCTCAGCCTGGAAAACAACTTAGTCATTAACAGTGGTCTGACCGTTATATTTTTGGTCTTCTTAAGAACTGTCTCAATATCAGCCAACTCAACACGGGACTCGCCGAAAGAATAGCCATTACCTTGGAAATCGACCGCAATCAAATGCAGCATCGTTGCCTCATTGATGAGCCGAGTCTCAAAGCGACAGCCACCATTTTCTAGTTTTGTAACTGATTGAGGAGCAGGAGCAATAATTGGCTGGACGGTTGCAGGACATGTAACTGTCACAGGTACAGTTTGAAGCGCGGGAAAGACAGCCGACAGTTCAGTTATGTTATTGAAAGGCTGGCCAGAGTTCCCTGGATTGGGAAATGAATCCGTGTGACAATCATACTCAATGAAGATCTTACTATGACTTTTGGCCTGTAATGGTGCGGCAAAGGAAATTAATACTGGCTGACAATTCTGATTTAAACGGTATCTGCGCGATAAAAATTCCGCCTGCTGTGGCCGACCAATTGCATCCAACACAGTCGGGTCAGAATAAAAATCGTTACTTTCTCTGCGTGGCTCAGTGTCATACTTTATCAATTTCCCCGTGTAGGGGCTCACCAATGACTCATTGAATCCCCATTCAGCGAGTTTTTTTGTTCTTTCGAGATCCTCTGTTTTTATTTCTTGATCGATATCAGGAAACAAGGTTCTCATGAGCGATACACTCGGGAGATGGGGATGCGGATGGAAAGCACCGGCCTGGATATATCCGACAAACTGCTTTGACATTTGCAGGCTTAAGCCCATATGGTCGTGAACGTATTTTAGCATCGGACCGTTGAGCAGTTCCTCTGGCTCACGCTGCATATCCCAGGCCTGACGCAACTTCGGTACAAGCTCTGCAAGATCTGGCTTAGAGGCTAACCACTTGTCAGCCTGCGCACGCCATTGCTTCTCATAGGGGGCGAAACCATAACTTCGAGCAAGAATCGAAACGTATTTCCTTTGAGTATCGGGTAAGTCAATTCTAAACTTCGGATCGATCTCAGGCATCAACTCGATTAGATCGAGAAGAGAAGCATCTCCCCTGGCAACATGATACGCAGCAGATACTTTTTGGTGACTTTTATAAATCAAATGATTATTTCCACGACTCTCAAAAGTCGTGGAAATTTCCCTGAGATTTGCACGGTCTCTGATGAGTTGCCGATATTTGGTGACCAAACCAAGTAGTTCCACATCTTGCTGAATCAGGGCTTCAAACCGATCCCCCCACTCGTCCTGATTTTTAAATTGCCGAAATCCAGTATTAGGAGTTGCTGCTTTTAAGACCGGCTGAGTTTCATAATTCACTGGCTTACCATCAACCAGGATACGGCACCACGGCTTTTTGGTATCATACAGCGCCCTTAGTGGAGCAGACACGGGAAAGATTCGCGTAAGACTGTCAGGTTTGTCTGACGGATTATGCAGCGTATACGAAACGCGAAACGATGTGTTCAAATATTGTTGCGGAGTAAATTCTACCTTAATATTGATGGCCCCCTGCTCAATTCGCACAGCAGACTCTTCTTTGTCCTGAAAAGCAGAAATGAGGGCAAGTGGCACCAGAAAGAAACATGCAATAACCAGGCTCAGAAAAAAACGGAGAGTGTTCGTGCGCATCGCGGACCTCATGTCCCTATGAGGGAATTTGAGTGAGAGAGAACAGATTCAGGATTGTTCAATTGTATAGTTCACTTTCGCTTCGTCAAGCTCTTCTTGAAAGAGACTTATCGCGACAAAGGACGCGGGTTGCCTTCCCGCATTACATACTTTTAAAGTGAGCTGCAATTCGTCCAAATCACCTCACTTCCTTGGCAGTGAGTTAAGGGGACAGGATTGAATTAGATATGAGTCCTAGTGTCTTCCCATCCTTCTGCTCACTCCTTTCGCACTGGGGCGTTTATCAGGCTCCATCGCCAGCAGATCAATCAGCTCGCTGCGGAATTCAGGGGGAATCTTCTCTGTTAATGATTCGACGAAATCCGGTCTCCATAAAGCAGAGATGATTTCCAGAGCCGACATGTCGCGCATTACTGATGCACCACACAGCATTTCGGCGAATATTAATCCCAGGGAGAAGATGTCGCTGGCGGCACTCAAGCGAGCGCCGCGGGCCTGTTCGGGAGACATATAAGCCGGGGTACCAGAGATGCCGTTGGAGTCGGCAGCTGAGACGGTGGCTGCATCGATGGGATTGGATTTGAGCACCACGGTTTCATCCAACTCCAGCTCTGCTGCTTCCGGTTCCGTAGCGACATCTGCGTTCGTCGTGACCGTAAACTGCGGTCCGGTATCGGAACCGGCTCTGGTGACGACCTCCTGATGACGAAAAGAACGGGCCAGCCCGAAGTCGACGATCACTGGTTCGTCGCCTCCCCGCAGCAGAATATTCGCCGGCTTCAGGTCTCCGTGCACGATTCCTTTTTCGTGAGCAGCAGCCAGTCCCAAAGCAATCTGCTCCGCGATCCTGCGGAATTGACGTCGATCGAATCCGCTGTCAATCAGATCTGCAAGTGAGCCACCATCGATGTACTCCATGACAATCGTCGGTATGGTGTCAATCGTATCCACAGAATAAATCGTGCAGACATTCGGGTGCTGGATGCCGGCTGCCGACCGTGCCTCACGCAGGAGTTGTTTTTCAGTCTGATCATCCTATTTCACGATGATTTTGAGCGCAACTTTACGACCGAGACGCATGTCTTCGGCTGCGAAAACCTGCCCGAAAGCACCCCGGCCCAGCTCGCGTTCAATGCGGTAATGGCCGAGAACCCGGCCCGGCTTCAAAAGCGACACGGTATCCAGCACACCATCGGCACGTTTCCAGTTGGCCGGACAGAGTCCTCCGGACTGTAAGGCATCCAAGATACGCAGGACGTCTTGTACATTCCGACCCACGCTCAAGTCATAACTGGCAGCAAAGCGCAGGATCCCTTCCGGGTCAATCAGAAACAATCCGCGATTCGGCAGGCCGTCGACCTCCCGCCAGACGCCAAAATACTGGCAAAGCGCCCCCTGGGGATCAGAGGCCAGTGGAAAACGGAGACCTTCAACGCCGCCTTCATTTGCGGGGGTATTCAGCCACTGCGCGTGTGTCTCGAGGGAGTCGATACTCACCCCCAATAGATCGCAGTTGAGTTGATCAAACTGCAGTTTCTCAGCGCTGAATCCTGTGAGTTCGGTGGGGCAGACAAAGGAGAAGTCATGCGGATAGAAGATCAGTGCCAGCCAGCGTCCCTGGTAATCTGCGGACTGGATCTGCTCGTGTTGCAGGTCGGGGGTAACCACGCTCAATTGAAATGGTCGAACCTGTGAACCAACGACACAGTTTTGTACGGAGTTCATTCAATCTCCCCTGACAGTTCAGACTCAAAGACGCGACACGAACGCAGGCACTCCAGTTTAACAGGAATGCCTTTAACTCTCGTCATAACCAGCGAGGTCAAATGAAACAAGCAGGCCATAAAACAAAAAAGCCTTAAGCTATAGAAGCTTAAGGCTCTTAAGAATGAGGGCGCAGGGATTCGAACCCTGGACCTACGGATTAAAAGTCCGTTGCTCTACCAACTGAGCTACGCCCTCATTTGTTCTCACTGTATTTGATCGGCCGGAGCATTTGGTGCGGTATGGTCGGTGTCCGCTGCTCGACAGGCCGTTTGATGACTGAGTCAGGATAATAGCAACAACCACAATCACTTCACAACGTTACGGGCAAAAAAAATCTCTCTAAATTCATATTTTCTCAACCCTTAGTCGTTCAGACGCCTCTACTCCCTGACAGGTTCGCTTATTCCCGCCTCTGAACGTTTTTAAAGTGACTGCAGGGCCGCAGTCCACGGCCCGTTTCGTCCCCTGACTACGCTCCGTAATCGCCCTGTGTGTACATTCCGTCAATATAACGCCACTGGGCCGGATTCGAATTCTTTGGCTGCAGAGCCGCCGGCAGACGCCCGGGGCGGACATTATCGTAGCACTGCAGCATCGAGAACCGGTGGATCGCCGCCGGAATTCCGACCGACGTGAAGACCGGATGTCCCGTCGAAGGGAAGGGGCCGCCATGATTCATCGCCGGGCTGACGGCCACGCCGGTGGGCATCTTGTCGTTCAGCAGTCGGCCCACCTTCTGACGCAGGGCCGGGGCGACCAGATCGTACAGCCCGTCATCCTCGCCCGTGGTCTGACTGTAAATGCATCCGGTCAGGTTCCCCTCCAGGCACTCGGCGATCTGAACCAGCTCCTCATCACTCTCCGCGACGACAAACAGCGAACTGTTGCCGAACGCCTCGGCCTGTAAAGCTTCGGGATCTTTCAGGAAGGCACTCCCCGAGACAAGCAGCAGCGTATTCGCACAGGAGAACCCGTCGCCTTCGGTGGAAGTCCCACCGGTGACGAGTGTCGCCCCTGCTTCCTGAATCGCGGTAATACCGGACAGGAAGCCACGCTGCACTCCTTCGCTCAGCAGCACGCCGGCCGGGGCCGCTTCGAACTGCTGTTTGACCTGGTCGATGAAAGTCTCCGCAGCATCCCCGGCTTTGAGGACCACCAGCCCCGGGTTCGTACAGAACTGACCGGTTCCCATCAGGCAGCTCCCCTTGAATTCCTCCGCGATCTCCGCGCTCCGCTCGGCCAGTGCACCCGGCAGAACGAAGACCGGGTTGATGCTGGAGAGTTCCAGATAGACCGGCTTGCCCGCCTTGTCGGCTGCTTCCTTGATGGTCAGCCCCGCACTCCGTCCGCCGGTATAACCGATGGCCCCCATCAATGGGTGCGACACGAGTCGGCAGCCGTCGGAGTGGCTCGTCCGGTAGATCAGCTGCACGAAACCGGCCGGCATGTCAGTCGCTTTGGCGGCAGCGTCGGCGGCTTCACCGAAGATGCGTGTGGTTTCCGGGTGCGACGAATGTCCCTTGGCGATCACCGGGTTCCCCGCGGCAACCGCTGCGGCGAAGTCACCCCCGGCGATGCTGTTGAACGCAAACGGGAAGTTGTTCGGGCCAAACACGGTCACGGGACCAATCGGCCCGAACATCGAACTAATGCCGGTCGCGGTGTCGATGGTCGGTTGTGCCCAGGAACCTTCGCGGGCATGATTGGCGGCCTGACGCAGTTGATTTGTCGTCCGCGGCAACTCGCCGTCACGCAGCCGCGGTGATTCGGGATAGCCGGTCTCCGCATGTGCGGCCTCGACCAGGGCGTCGGCGCGGGCTTCGATCTCATTCGCGTATGCTTCCAGGAAGGCGGCGAACCGCTCGCCCGGCCAGCCTCGCATCGCTTTGGATGCCTCAGCGGCCGCAATGATGGCAGATTCGATTTCGTCCCAGGGGCTGACGGGGAACAGCGGGGCCAGCGTTTCGCCGGTCGCGGGGTTCACTCCCTGAAACGTCTGAGACCCTGTCGAGGTTGTCCATTCTCCGTTAATCAGAACCGGTTGTGTTTCCATGATCTATCCTTTTCAACCTGCTTTTTTGCGGGGCAATCAGTTAGTATGTGCAGCGTGTGTTTTCGTTTGTCTTTCGATTCGAGCAGAGGCTGTCCGCTCTGATGCAGCAATTTGATGTGGTGATCCTGGGAGCCGGTTTCGGCGGCAGTCTGACGGCCCTGTTGCTCGATCGCATCGGACTCTCCGTCGCCCTGGTCGACCGCGGCACCCATCCCCGTTTCGCGATTGGGGAATCCTCCACGCCCGCCGCCGGCTATCTGCTCCAGTCACTGGCTGCACAGTACGATCTTCCACAATTTGAGCCATTTTGCAAGTATGGGACCTGGCAGCAGGCCTATCCCGACATCGGCTGCGGCATTAAGCGGGGCTTCAGTTACTTTGCCCACACGCCGCATCAGCCCTTCCAGGCACAGCCCGCGCATGGCAGTGAATTGCTGGTGACCGCCAATCTCAGTGACATGCTCGCCGACACACACTGGTACCGGGCCGACGTCGATCACTGGTTCGCCCGGCAGGTAGCTGCGTCCGGCATTGTCTATCAAGATCAGACCGAAGTTGAATTACAGCACAACTACCCGGGCTGGCAGATCCAGGGGACCCGATTCGGCGAACGTATCGATCTCCAGGCGAACTTTCTGATCGACGCCACCGGGGCCGCGGGTATCGTTGCCCACACGCTGGGCATCGAAGCGGAAACCGATTTCAAAACTCACTCGTCCGCGATCTTCGGGCATTTCCACAATGTCGCACCCTGGCAGACCATCCTGGACCGGCAGGGCATCGAGCGGGACGATTATCCCTTCAACTCCGATCGCAGCGCCCTGCATCATGTTCTCGATGAAGGCTGGATGTGGCAGCTGCGATTCAATAACGGCATCACCAGCGCCGGCTTCGTTTTCGACGGAGAAACAGGGCAGCAGAACTGGGAAACAATGCTGGACCGTTATCCCTCGATTAAAGCACAGTTCGCTACTGCAGAATGCGTCGCCCCGGTAGACGGACTGCAGACCACCGGCCGCCTGCAGCGAGGCTGGAAAGAGTGTGCCGGGCCGGACTGGGCATTGCTTCCTCACACCGCCGGCTTCATCGACCCGTTACACAGCACGGGCATCGCCCACACGCTGTGCGGCATCGAACGACTCGTTACCATCCTGCAACAGCATTCAGGGCAGGGGACGCTGACCGAAGCTCTCGCCGCATACTCACAATCACTGCAGACCGAACGCACATTGATCGATACTCTGGTCGCCTGCTGTTATCGTAGTCGGCATGATTTTGAACGGTTTTGGCTGAGTACGCTCTTCTATTTCGCCGCCGCGACGAGCTATGAGCACCTCCGCTTTCACGAACAGCAACGACCCTGGCTCCTCTGTGCCGACGATGAACGTTTTCGACAGGCGGTTGCCGACTGGTATGGGCTTGTTTCCCGCGATGACCTTTCCGCAGACCACAAAACAGACTGGCTGCAGACTGCGCGTGAACTGCTCGCGCCCTGGGATCGCGTGGGACTGTTCGAACCAGCGGTGCCCCACATGTATTACTACACCGCGGCCCCGGAAGCGGAACCGCGGTGAGCAATAAGTCTCCTAGGTAATGATGGGAGAGCGTTTCTGTGCCAGCTCTTCCATCATGCTCTGGATATTGGACGTGATCTCTTCCGGGCTGGTTGCGATCCCCGTCATCAGTGATGCGTTCCAGAACAGCTGCCGGCCGCACTGCTTAATGAATGCATGCTGATCAGCGTTCGACGAGAGCGTGCAGAGCCGCTTGATCAGCTCGGCGTCCGGATTGATTTCCAGAATCCGTTTGCTGGTCGGGAAGTCCTTATTGTTCATACTCAGGACTTTCTGCAGCTGCGAGCTGATGGCCCCTTCCGGCATCACCAGACAGCAGGGACTGTCGGTCAGGCGATCCGATTTGGTCACCGATTCCACGTCGTCTTTCAGTTCATCCGTAAACAGTGAGAGAACCTTCTCGAACTCGGGAGACAGCGCTTCCTGTTCTTCCTTCTTGTCGTCCTCTTTTTCGTCGCTGTCCGCTTCCGCTTTCTCGTCGCCCGGCAGTTTTACCTCGGCAGAGTCGATCGAGACGATATCAAACTCTTCGAACTTCGCCAGATTAGAGAGGACAATTTCGTCCATTGGATCAGGCAGATAGAAGACTTCTATCCCCTTCTTGCGGAAGATTTCCAGGTTTGGATTGCGGGAAATCGTATGGAAATCATTACCGCCCAGGTAATAGATCTGCTTCTGGTTCTCGTCGGCCTTTTCGAGATAGTCTTCCAGCGAAACGAGCTCGTTTTCAGAGGTCCCACGTGACGAAGGGAACCGCAGCAGTTTGGCAAGGGTGTCGCGGTTCTCGAAATCGGTGCCGATGCCTTCCCGGAGGGCACTGCCGAACTGGCGATAGAACTCGAGATACTTATCTTCGTCGTCCTTGGCCATCGACGCCAGGTGAGAGAGCACTCGTTTGGTGAGTACCTTTTTAATTTTGCGAAATACGGTATTGTCCTGCAGTGATTCGCGTGAAATATTCAACGGCAGGTCGGCTGAGTCGACCAGGCCATACAGGAACCGCAGGTATTCGGGGAGCAGGTCCCGGTTATCATTCTGTACCAGGATCCGTTTCGCACACAGGCTGATGCCGTGCTCGGTCCGGCCAAAGCCCATCAGTTCCAGGTTGGTCTGCGGACAATAAAGAATGGCGTGGAACTGGAACGGTGAATCGCTGCTGAGATGCAGGTGCCAACGGGCCGATTCTTCTCCATTGTGAGCCAGGTACTGGTAGAAGCCGTCGTACTGCTCTTGGGTGAGCTGCGTTTTGGGCTCGATCCAGATCGGCTTCTGATCGTTGACCAGTTCTTCCCCCAGCTTGATCGGGTAGGGAACGAAGGTCGAATATTTATTGAGGATGTATTTGAGCCGCGTGTCCTGGGTGTATTCATCCAGATCTTTGCGGAGATGCAGGCGAATGGAAGTTCCCCGGCCGATGTCTTCCTGCGGTTCGATGGTGAAGTCGCCGGAACCGTCCGATTCCCATTTCCAGCCTGTTTCTTCCCGACAGCTGCGGGTCAGGACTTCGACCTTGTCGGCCAGCATGAAGGCGGAGTAGAAACCGACGCCGAATTTTCCGATCAGCGAGACTTCTTCTTTTTCATCGCCCTGGGCATTTTTCAGAAAGTCCAGCGAACCACTGTGAGCGATGGTTCCGATATTCTCGATCAACTCATCGTGAGTCATCCCGACGCCGTTGTCACAGATGGCCAGTACGCGGTTTTCTTTGTCCGGCTCGAGACGAATCTCAAGAGGCTGCTCATCTTTGAGGGATTCATCCGTCAACGAAAGGAACCGGTACTTGTCCAGGGCATCCGAGGCGTTTGAGATCAGCTCCCGGATGGCGATTTCCCGATTCTGGTACAGGGAGTGGGAAAGCAGATCGAGAAGTTTTTTGATTTCTGCCTGAAACGTGAATTTTTCTGGTGCGGTTTTTTCGTTCATGATCTTTCTCTGAATCGAAAACAGACAAATAGAGTAACGAATCAATCAACATTGATGCCCTGCTGGTCAACATGCGACAGCCGGACAGATCGTGCTCCGTTTATAAAGAGAACGGAATGACTTGTAAAGTTGCCCCAATCGGCTGCAGACCGACTTAACTCAGAAAACCATTCAAAAGACGTTTGTAATCTGTGAGCGACCTGCGTAATAATAGAGGCAGCCCGCGAGAGTGAGGCAATTGACACAGCATTCCTACACAACGGAGATCACTGATATGGTATTTTACTCCCGCCGCGACTTTTTGAAAACAAGTGCACTGGGGGGAATGCTGGCAATGGGGGGAGGCCTGCCGGCCCTCGCTCGTGCCGAAGAAAAGAAAGCTCAGGCACAATACGGTCTGGTGACCTATCAGTGGGCGAAAGACTGGGATCTGCCTACGCTACTGAAAAACTGTGAAACCGCGAACGTCCTTGGCGTCGAACTGCGGACCACACACAAGCACGGCGTCGAACGCGATCTGAACAAAAACGAACGCCGCGAAGTCGCAAAGAAATTCATGGACAGCCCCGTTACCCTGGTGGGTATCGGCAGCAACGAGCGTTACGACAACCCGAATGCCGACGTGCTGAAGCAGGCCAAAGAAGCGACGAAAGAGTTCATCAAACTCAGTCATGATGTAGGGGGAACCGGCGTTAAGGTTAAACCCGATTCATTTCACAAGAACGTTCCCGAAGAAGTGACCATCGAACAGATCGGAAAATCACTGAATGAAATGGGAGCCTTCGGTGCCGACTACGGACAGCAGATTCGTCTGGAAGTCCACGGCAAATGTGCTCATCTGCCTACGATCCGAAAAATTCTGGATGTAGCCGATCATCCCAATGTGGCGATCTGCTGGAACTGCAACAAGCAGGATCTGGAAGGGGCAGGCCTGGATGCGAATTTCGCGATGGTGAAAGATCGCCTCGGCGATACGACACACATTCACGACCTGATTCATAATCCCTATCCGCACAAACGGTTCTTTGAACTGATGGCGGGAGCGAATTACACCGGCTGGCTGATGCTGGAAGAAGGAAAACTACCTAAAGGTGATCCCGTGGCGGCCCTGGCAGAACAGAGTAAACTGTTCGACAAAATGTGGGCGCAGGCACAAGACAGCTGATTCCTGCGGGCGGCTGGTTGAAAGACGGTCAGAAACGACTAGTGAGATGTAAAGTCTTTACTGTCGTGTGCAGACTGTTCCTTGATCGCAGCGTAGACTTCTTCCCGGTGTACGGTAACGTCTTTCGGTGCTTCGATTCCAAGGCGGACTTTGTCGTTCTTGATTTCAATCACCATCAATGTGATTGAATCACCAATCATAATTTTTTCGTCTTTTTTACGGCTGAGAACAAGCATCGCGATTCCCTGCGAATAAGTTGGGAGGTTTTTCAAAGCTTTCTTTGGGAAACAGTGCGTGTTTTTTTCGCAGCTGTTTCTGAAAAGCGACACTTGAAACTTAGCGTACTGTTTTTGAACAGTCTGCCTGGATCTTCAAAAAAAGCAGGGGAAACCTCTAACCGCCTGTCTCTTCCACAGGAATATAACGGTTAGCGCGATTCTGCACCTGGACATTTTTGTTGAATTTTCGCTGCAGCCCGTACTATCGGGAAAGAATTTCCAGTGTGTCACCGCACTGAATTCGCGGCGGTTGACCCTCGGGCAGCTCATGCAGACGCGTGTTGACTGCCAGCCGATACATGTTCCGGAACAGTGACAGCACGCCCCAGGAGGGAAATGTTTCCTCCCGTTTCCGAATGAACGTCTTCATGAACTGGGCATCCGTCTGGCCAGTCGTCGGAACACGTGAGGGAACCACACACCGCTTGCAGGGGTTCGAACCGGCGAAGGTCACCGCTCCTGCCCGGAACAGCACCGGCGGATCCAGAGAGTTGTAAAGCCGGTCTTCACAGAAGGGGAGGTCCCCCGCGAATTCCAGGTTGGCCCGGAACCGCAGCCGCAATTCATCGACCGAGATCCCTGGAAACCAGCGGGCAAGTTCTTCATACGTCTGCGTGCTGATGATCGTCGGCCCTGAGGCTTCGAGATCGTCGGGAAAGCCGGTGGTGCGGTTCTCTTTCAGAGTCACGCGCTGATCGAAATATTCGCTGAACCACGCTGCAAGACCGGGTTGGTTTTCTGAGAGCGCAAACTGCTCCGCGGCGAGATCGCGGTCAGGCGCGGAAACAGTGATCGTCTGCCCGGCGAGATCGAAACTGGCCCGGATCTGTTGAATAGTGGACTGCTTCTTCGCATTGATGACCTTTCCGTCCGCATCAAATAAAGCATACTGCCTATCCCAGGCCAGGCCTCCTCCGGGGAGTACTTCGGCCTGTTCAACAAACATCGGGTCGAGCGATTTCACCGGATACAAGGCGATGCGAGAGAGAGTCCACATGGGGTGAGTTTATCCTGAGCGGGGACAGGGGGATTTCATCTGCGACGTTTGGGACGTTCCTGTTCCTGGAGATCACGCAGGTCTTTGATCTCGGCTTTGAAATCAATAATCCCCGTGGGATCCAGAAAACGGTTGATGCGGGATTCTGCTTCTCGACAGAGAGTGGCAATCCGGGATTCGGCGGCCCGGTTCCGTTGTTCCTGGGCGGCTTCGGTCGCGGTCACGCGGATCACGGTTAACTTGTCCTGGAAGATCTGTCTTGGGGAAATGCCGCTCTCCAGTTCGCGAATTCCTCCATCCACTTTCTTCCAGTCATTCTTTTTCGCCCAACTGCGGATGCGGGACATCTGCATCGAGAGGGAAGCGACCTCTTCGATTAATTCCCCGTTGAGAACTGCCAGTTCCCCTTCGACGCCCAGACGAATCCGGTCATCGGGAACCTGGATTGCAGTCCGCGGTGCGATGCCGGGAATATAAGGCACATTCGCCACCAGAGCTTTACCACTGCGGACATAGAGCCAGATTAACGGATCGGACGGATCGGCTTTGACGGTGATCGTTCCCTCCCGGTTGGTCAGCAGTTCCTCAGTGATGTATTCCTTCTCGAAAGAAACTTTTTTGCCGGTCTCTTCGCTCTCTTTCTGCGCTGCAACCTGCAACTGACGGACTTCCTGCGGATTCAGCGGAGAAATCTGGACTCGCATCCCGGCGTAAGACTGAGTTGAAGTCCCCCGTGGAACCAAGGCGAGTTCCGTCTCGGGAAAACGCGGGACGACCCGGATGGCCTGCATTTCGACCCGCCGGCGACTGCTGCTCAGAATGCCTCGCAAGCCGGAAGAAATCGAACAGCGGGCATGCTTGCGGTCGACCTCTTCCAGAATAAGATAGGTCCAGGGAATCATCTGAATATCTTTGACTTCACGATCTCGATTCAGATAGCGGAAGAACGGTACAAAGAAGTCCCGTTTCTGCAGGGTGCCGATCGCGGGGTCAGGTGTCAGGTACTGACTCCCCTGTTCGCTGACGATCGCCTGGTCACCTTCGACCGCTTCTATTGTGACAACCGCGGAAAACAGGTTGCGGAGAATCTGAAAACTGGTCTCTGCCAGAAACGGTCTTGCATAGGTCGTCTGTTCGACCAGTGGTCCTAACTGCTGGGAATCGACATCGAACTCCCGGCCCGCGATTTGGTACCCGATTCCCGCTGACTCCACTGTCAGCAGAAACAACTTGTCAAATGCCTGCGTGGGATACTGCTGCAGTACCTGCGCTGCTGACAGGCGGTTCAGACCGGCGCTGGTGGGGAGTGTCAGCCAGGCATTTTCAAAGACCCCGGCTGTGTTCTCGCCAGGTGTGGGCGGATTCAATTCCCATTTCTCACCCGCGGAACGTTCAATAATCTGGGGCAAGCGTGTGAATATCTGCCGGCGGTCGAAATCGGTCAGACGACATTCAGACGCAAAAGCCAGTTCGATGCGGATTCGGTAAGGCCGTAAGCTGATGTGTCGCGTGTCAGGCTGGGCAGTTGGCTTTGGTTCGGGCTTAGATTCTGGCTCGGCTTTCTGTTCGGATTCGGGCTTGGACGCTGGCTCAGAATTCGGCTCTGAATCTGGTTCGGTTTCTGATTGCTCCGTGGTCGTAGTCTCTGCCTGCGCACCGTGGGCGTTCTCTGTAGGCAGACAGAATATCCCGATCAATGTCAGGCAGCAACCAAATATGAAAGCATCAAACCAACGCATGGAGTAATTCTGATTCCTGAGTCTATGGTGAGGTCGTCTGTGTCGACGTCAGTGTTTCAACCCGCGGGTAGACGGGGGTCGTAACCCACTGCTCGACATTATCATAAAAATTCAGGGGCCGGTCGGCGTACCCTTTGATATTCGTACGGAACACATGAAACTGGTCGATTTCCCAAAGCGGAACAATGTGCGCCATGGAGTACAGCTGCTGTTGCAGCTTCTTCAGCAGCGCGGTCGCGGTTTCCCAGTCGGTCGCTTCATCGAGCTCAATCAGTTTCTGTCGCATCCAGTCCGGGAAAATCTCCAGTGATTTAATCTCAGCGCCTCTCCCCACGGTCAGGAAAGGCCAGAGTTCCATAATTGGTTCGGTCATCGCGGTCGTGCGATAGACGATGTCCCATTCCAGTTTCTCTTTTTTTGCTTCTTCAGGCGTATTGGGGATCAGCGTGACGTTGACGCCAATCCGTTGCCAGGCCTTGATCAGCTCCTGGGCTGCATCCTGTGCTTCGGGATTAGGGTCACACAGCATATGCAGGGGTGGGAATTGTCCTCCCAGTTTCTTCTGTGACGCCACCGCGAGGGCTACCGCCAGCGGAAAATTGTATTCGCGTTGAGGCACCTGCTGATTGTAAACCTGGAGACCCGTGTAATACGGGGCCGTCACCAGGCGACCGTTTAACAGGTTGTTTTCATGCAGCAGTTTCTCGTTGAGAATCTTCTGGCGATCGATGGCATAGGCCAGTGCCCGGCGAAGTTCGAGAATCTGCAGCGGTTTACTTTCCGGGTTGAACTGCAGCACATGAGTCAGCGGAATCGCACTTTGGACGACATTGAACTCATCCTGCTCTTTGAAATAGGAGACCAGACCGGCCGGCAGGAATGGAAGCACCGCGACTTCCCCGCGCAACAGTGCCTGGAACGATTTTTCAAAGTTGGAATAATGGACTTCGTTGATCTGGGCTACATTATAATCGCGCAGTCCCTTGGGTTCGGGGACGGCCCGCACATAGCTGACCTGGTCCGAAGCCATTGATTCCTGCTCATCCACAACGAAGCGGCTGGTCGCACCGATTTTCTGTTCCGTCTCCAGGCGTACGTCTTCAGGATTAGCTACGACGGCGCTGAATGCGGGTGGGGAAGTAATCGGGAATGAGAGCAGCCATTCGGTACTCAAGGGGACCCGGTCAAAATGAATGCGAAATTCAAACGGGGCTGTAGACGTGACCGAATGCACGTAGCTGTCGAAACGTTCGTCGTAGGTACTCGAGCCGGGAGTCAGTCTGGCCCGGACCGCCTGGGCAATGTCGGCAGCCAGCAGCATCGGATGCGACTCCCAGGTGGCATACGACTGACGCAGGACGAAGTCGGCCCGTCGGCCCAGGTCGGTCGGTTCCCATTGTTCAAAGAAACGACTCTGGTACTGAGGTGTCTGGTCTACTTTGCCGACTTCGAACAGAGGAATTTGCGTCAGCTTTTTATGACGACGGGTCGCATTGTGTTCGAGGAAATAGGGGCTCTGATCCAGAGCTGTTCCCAGCACTCCGACATTGATGACCGGATATCGCGCCTGATACCGCCGCAGGTCATCCCGTAAACGGGGATTAGAGGGCCAGACAATCGAGGCTTCCATCACCAGGTCGAACGCCTGCTGATACTGATCAGCTTTGGCACTCTGATTCGCTTTCTGCAGGATCTCATTGGACTGTTTCAGAAACGTCTCTCGCCACTTCGCTACGGTTTCCTGTCGGGGGTAGATCGCTGCCAGTCGATTCAGGTAGTGATGGGCCTCGCGATAATCCTCCACTTTTACGGCCCGGGTGATCATGCTGTTGATGATTTCCCCGGCAAGTTTACTCAGTCCCGGGTAATCGGGGACACGACTTTGCAGGTCTTCAACGAATGCCAGCGCATTGACGTACTGTTCTGCCTTCTGTTTGTCCTGGGCTTCGAGAAACAGCAGCCGCTGCTGTCGCTGTTCAAAGCCGGGCCAGTCCCGGTGTCTGCGGTCGAGGAAGAGCAGCATTTCAAACGCCGTTTTCAGATCGCCGTCTTTCAGCAGCAGATCGATTCGCTGCAGGATCTGATCTTCGTAATGCACGATCTGTTTGATGTTCTGTCGTTGGACCCGGTACTCAGGATCTTCTTTTTCGCCGACCAGCGTCAGGTTGATGAAATTGAATGTCGCCCGTTTCTGACGCTGCTCATCAGCTTCTTTTTTATTCTTGGGACGCGGCCAGCTGAAACTCTCTTTCATGGATGCTTCAAGTTGTCCCAGCGTATCGGGGCGGGGATAGACGGGATCGACGATCAGCACATAATCATTTTCCAGGACGATCCAGTCGACCGGACGCTTCTTTAGCAGGTCTTCCACGGACGGGAGTTGCATCTCCTCGATTTTGGGAAGTGAAGACTCTGCCGTTTCTTCTTCGGTTTCGGTTTTTCCATCCTGTTTTGCTTTCGGGGGATCTGTCTTGTTCTCATTTTGCGCAAAGCTGTCGGACAGCCCCACAGAACAGGTGAGGCCGATGACGCTCATCAGCAGGATCAGGAACTTGCCGCATTTCATCATAGCGAAGCCTGACCTTTCTGCTGCAGACCCTGATCGATGCGATACAGGCTGCCATCCACGCTCGGCACCAGTAACAGCTTCTCAAGCGTGACGACGGAACCACTGCTGGGGAGCGGCGCCATAGTTTCGGACTGGACCCGGCCCGTTTGAGGATCGACTGCCAGGACGCTGCCATTCTGCAGTGACAGAAACAGTCGACTGCTATCTTTCGAAGGAGAACCCGCCAGGGAGTGGCCCGGCAGTTTCAATTGCCATAACTGCTGCAGGCTGTCTTTCAATTCGTAGCAGGTCAGCGTCTTTCGAGATTCGACAAACAGCAGATTGTCTGTAATCCAGAGGTCATTGGAGGCAGGGGCAGGGAGTTGCAGCTTGGTTTTCAATTGCCCCGTTTTTGCATCCAAAACCTGCAGTTGACCTGAGGCATCCGTGACTGCAATGTCCGTCTGGCTGATACCCGCATCCACATCGACTGGTTGTTTCAGGTCGATGGTCGAGAGTGCTGCCAGATGACGTACCGGGGTGTTGCGATATTGGAGTGTAATAATCTGACCGGCAGTGGTGATGGCCAGACACTGATCTTTGCCAGTCGGGATCAGTTGACGCCAGCGAACATCCTTGCCCACATTTCCGGGCAGGGCAAATTCCTGAACCGTATTCAAGCCGCGCCCTTTCCGGAAGACAGCCACCTTGCGTTTGAACGGTAACGCAATGCCATCGCCGATTTGAATAGGCAGCGCCTCAAGAGGCTCTGGCAGTTCGATTGTCTGTTCCAACTGACCAAATCTGTTCAGAATCCACAAAGTCGGTTGTGGTGCGCCACAGATCACGGCGATTTTACCATCGGTCAGACGTGTCGACTGCAGTGGTGCTTTCAGGTTCTCCGGCAGCTTGAGCTGCGTCAGCGATCGTTCCATGAAACCAGCCGAGGATGATTCGAAGTCATTGGCCCGCAATCGAAATACATCGCCATCAGAAGTAATACAGAGCAGACCAGGTTGCGGCTCCTTGTCGTCACCATAAGGGTAAACGGCCAGAATGTCGGTTCCCAGAATCGATTTCCAGGTGCTGGTCATCTCATTCCGGTTCGCGATCGTGAAAATGACCGAATTGGAAGAGAGCAACCGCCGTCCGAGGTACAGATTATTTCCAATCAGCTGCATCGGCTGTGATCCCAGACCATCGGCGATTTTCTGGTCATCCATTTTGATGCCGGTACTCAGCAGGGTGAATTTTCGGAGGGCTGAACTGCTCATCCAGAGCTGACCACCGGAACCAGCGGACAGATAGATCTGACAGGAGAGGGGATCCTGCAGCTGGTAAGAGCCGATCTCCGTGAGCTTTCGTTTTCCTTCTTCATCTGTGACGGTGAAGGCCGTGATTCGTTCGGGGACAGTCGGGAAAAACAGTTGCTTCCCGCGCATGATCGGCTGGCTGTGAACCTGACCTTTAATGCGGAACTGTTCCAGTTCATTTAAAGTTGCGTTCTGGCCATCCCCGTCCAGTACGTGGAGCAGGGCGGCGTCGGCCTGGTCATTTTCGCAGACCATCAGTAGCTTACCCATGGGGATAATCGGAATCTGAATGGTGCCGGGGCGATGTCCGAGGGCTGCGACCTTGGTGCATTCAAAGGGACGCAGTGAGACAAGGTACAACATCCCCTCATAGCCGGCGACCGCGACGGACTGTTCGCCATAAACCAGACCGGGAGCCCCCACCAGGGGCTGGGCAAACTTGAGCTGGGCAGCAATGGCCCCTGTCTGCAGATCCAGGTTCAGCAATTCGCCACCCTGGCAGGAAACGACGATCGTGCCCTGGTTGACCAGGGGAGGCCCCGTGGGGCGTGAAGGCATCTGCTGTCGCCAGACCAGTTCACCACTCTTCTGGGTGACGCAGAGCAGGTCGTTGTGGCGTGTGTCATACAGGAGCAGTGACGGTTCTTTCACGGTGACCGTTTCGGGAGGAAACGGCGAATCCAGTCCGATGGGCCGTTTCCAGATGGGATCGCCGGTCACAGAGTCAATGCCGAAACAGCTGCCGTTGGCCAGAGCGAAAACATTGCGTCCGTCAGAAACTTCATTGGACCTTGAGCGGGTGTGCAGCGACAGAGTGACCGCCTGCGGAAAGGCATCCGGATAATCTTTCGTCGAACCGGCGATCGCTTCGTTACTGGACTGGATCAGCGCCTGTTCCGCTTCCAGGATGCGGGTCAGCACCGTCGACATCTTACGATCGTTCTGATAATAGGGATAGCGGTCGAGCAGGTGCCTGCGCTGTTCGAGTGCCTTCAAGGTCTGCTTCTGTTTGATCGCTTCTTCGATCTCCTTGACGGCTACATCGAAGACCTCTTTCCGCAGAATCTCCGCTTCTGCTTTTTCGTAGCCAGCTTTGATTTTTGCCAGTGCTTCGGTCGGCGGTGCATCTGGTGGACTGTAGCGGGTGAGAATCTTTTCGGCTTCCGTGGAGACGTCCAGCAGTTCACGCTCTTTGGTGCGACTCGCGGTTTGAACGGCTCCCAACGCGATCCGCTGTCCGTAATCGGTCAGTGTCGGGTAGAGCTCTTTGAAGTCGGAATCATCGCGGTGTTTCTTGATAAAGCCCTGGGTGGCTTCCAGGCCGGCCTGCCAGGCGGGGGTTGAACCGGAGATCTCTTTTTCGACGAACGATTTACTGAGTAAAATCCGGGCTTCCTCGGCGTAGTCACTCTTGTTGTAATTCTCGAGGAAGTACTCGAAGAGCTGGATGGCCTGTGAATACTTGCCCGCTTCCATTTCCTGGACGGCAGCATCATAGTGCCGTTTTGCCGTATCGCGGCCAATGATAAACCAGAAGACCAGCGCGGTCAGTGCAAGCAGAACACTGCCGCCGACCAGGGAGAGAATCATGGGCGAACGCACAATCTGACGCTCGCCAGGACGGACGGCGTTCCGTGATGAGCGATGGCGGATCCGATCTTTCAGTGAGAGCGAATCCGCTTTCTCTTTATCGGGGGAGTCTTCTTCCTCGCTGGTCGCCGCGGAATTCTCGTTGGTACGGGATAAAAAGTGTTTCGGGGCTGGTGAACGGTCTGCCTCGGGTTCGGCGTCCGTCAGCAACTCTGCGGCAGAGGCGAGGTCCAGGTCATCATCTTCCAGAAATTCATCCTCTGGTTTCTCTTCGGGAGCTGGTGTGGATGCTTTTGAAGACCTGGATGATTTCTGCTTGCTGGATTTGGAACCGTTTTTCTTTTTCGAACCTGATTTGGAAGACGCCTTTTCCGGCTCTGATTTATCTGGAATTACGGGTTCCGGTTGGGGACGATTGAAATCCAGTTGTTCCGAACTGACCGGCTTGAGGTCGTACATCGAACTTTCATTGTCACCCGTGACATCGGGCAGGGGGGCGTCCAGATCGAGCAGGTCGACTTCGTCGGTAAACAGAATGTCGGCTTCACCGATTCGGATCAGGTCCCCGTCATTCAGTTGAGAACGCCCCGACATCACGCCGTTAATCTCCACGCCATCGCTGGTCGCGGCGATCAATTCGTACCCTTTTTTGTTCCAGCTGATCCGGCACTGCATGGAAGCCACATTGTCCACCTGCAGGTCATTGGACGAATGGCTGCCAATCGAGATCGGCTGCTGCTTGGAGAGCTCAATGTTTTGAGTATTTCCGGATAAGAATGAGATTTCTAATCTGGCCATGAAGCTTACTTATCTTTTCAGGACTGTAGAACGCGGTGAAGACACAATCACGAGTGCTACTGTCAGTCATCAGGTCCTTTGTACGATGCGAGTCTGATTTTCTGCATGCCAACCTCGTTCGCCGCATCCACAACAGCAACGACCGTCTCATGCCGCGCCGCTTTGTGTGCACTTAGGACGAGTTCTGATTTGGGTCTACCCCCCTCATCACGTCGATCCAGGATCGCCTGTACGATCTCCGAAGGGTTGGACAGCTTGGTGTCATCGACATAAATGCCGTTATTACTGTCGATCTCAACGATAATGGATTCCTCCCGGAAATCATCCAGCGTCTGCAACGACTGTGAAACGCCGTCTTCATCTGGATTCGGCGGAGGAACCTGAATACTTTTCTGCAGGCTGAAGGAAGCGGTAATCATGAAGAAAATCAGTAGCAGAAAGGTCACGTCGACCATCGGCGTCAGATCCATCTCCTCAAACTCCGACTCGGCCGAGCGAATGGAAAAGCCTTCGTCGTCATCATCGTCATCGTCTGCTTCCTCTTCCACAACAAAGCGGGGGCTGGGGGCAGACGCAGCTACCGGCTTCGGAGCTGTTTCTGTATCCGGTTCTGGCTCTGTACTCGCAACTTCCTCAAGTTCTGCCGCGTCGTCTTGCTCAGTTTCGGCTGGTCGCTCTGATACCGGTTCTGTCGCGAGGTCTTCATCAGCTTCGGGCGATTCAATCTCTTCGAGCCATTTAGAGGCTGCCAGCAGAGCGTCTTCTTCAGAAGTCTCGGGCTCGGGACTCGTTTCAGCTGTGACTTCTGTTTCTGCAGCTGGTGTCACAGGAGGAGCAGGCTCTGGCTCAGGTTCGGGAGCAGGTTCAATCACCGGCTTCCGTGGGGGAGAGCTTTTCGCTTTCGTTGGTTGTTTCTCAGGCTGGGACGCGGGTTCAGGGGCCGGTTCCCGTTCCTCGATCGCAGCCTCTTCTGTTTCTGTGGATGCGGCGGCGTCCCAGTCCCCATCCAGCAGTTCATCCCAACTTTCGCCCAGGGGACCCATGTCGTCCAGATCTTCCAGGAACTGGTTCTGGTCCGCATCCAGCATCGCTTCTGTTGGTGGAGCGGCTTTGGCTGGTTTTTTCTTTTTTGTTGATGAAGATGCTTTCTTGCCAGGTGTTTCACTCGGATCTGGTGTTTTCTCTATTCGCCGGGCTTCACTCTCCACTGGGATCGTAATGCGACCCTTGCAGGCCGGGCAGGCAACTTTCTTCCCGGCTTTCTTGCTGGCCACGCTCAATCTCTGGCCACAGTGTTTACAGTAAAACTTGATCGGCATAATTTCGTATTCAGTCTTAAATCTTAAATATCAGCAGGCTGTAATGCACCAACTGAGAATATTTACCTGTCTTTCTTCTCTTCAATTCCAATATAGAACTTCACACCATCCACATCGGTAACGGCCCGGGTGACTTCCTGGACGAACCCGTGCGGGACATTCCGGTCTGCTTTAATAATGACATCCATCACACCTCCCTGAACCCGTTCGCGGACGCGTGCGGTCAGTTCATCCAGGGTGACTTCAGTAGCCCCGCCCGATTCTTTAATCTCGACAACGCTCTGGCCATTCAGACCGTTACCGTCGTTATGGACGAGTACAATCGTAGAACTGCGGGTGTCTACACCGACACCATGCCGGGCGATCGGAACATCCGAGTCTTGCGTCGCCTGCATCGTCGATGTGACCATGAAGAAGATGAGCAACAGGAAAGTCACGTCGATCATGGGAGTGATGTCCAGGTCGTCGCCTCCACCGGAGGCGGGACGTTTCTTCCAGCCGCTATCGTCAGAATTGAATAATGATTTTTTACGTGCCATGCGCCCGTCACCTTCTCGATTCAGGACTTACGTGAGGCTTCCAGAATATCCAGAAACTCACCCGTGTGTTCCTGCACCGAGTCTTGCAGTTTAGCGATGCGAATATGGATTAAAGCGCCGGCCATCACCAGCGGAATTGCGACCGACAAACCCGCGGCGGTTGTGAACAGCGCGAAGCTGATCTCGCCCGCCAGCTGGCTCGGGTCGCCTCCTGATTCCTGCATGTTGCCGATCTTGTCGAAGGCGTTGATCATCCCGATCACGGTTCCCAGCAGCCCGAGCATCGGGGCACTCTTGACGATCGTGCTGATCCAGGACATGCGGTATTCGAGGTCGGCCAGAATGTCACGTTCGAATTTCTCTGCGAGCAGCTGTCGCAGCTTTTTGGCCGGTCGCTCCATATTCGCCATGGCAACCAGAATCAGCTGGGGTACCGCTTTACTCCAGTAAGGAGGAGAATCGCAGAGATTCACAACCGCTTCGTAATCTTTCCGTTCGATGTCTTCATGGACCTGGTCGAGGAATTCATTGGCCGCGTTCTGGGTCAGGAATCGCTTCTGCGCGATCTGGCGGACGAGTAGAATCACACAGAAGACGCCATACAGGGCCGTTAGACCCAGGGCGACATAGATGGCGATCCCGGCTGCGTTTAAAATCGGAGCTAGTGAGTAGTTCATGGATGCCTGCTTTGCACTCGTTATCGGAAATAAGTTTGACGGGTCACTTCAAAATCGTAGCTGCCACGATTACCGCGTACTGTAAAATAGGTACGCCGGATTTCGTCGAATTTTTTATCTCGGTATTTTTTCTCCAGGAGCAGGAGTCGGTTTTCGGCCTCTTTGGGGTAGAAGTGGAACAGGATGGCCCCGGTCACATCGTAACCCGCTTTTTTGAACAGGCTCAGGTCACTGGTGCGACGCTCGCCTCCCTGCCAGGTCATATACAGTCGCTTCTCATCTTCACCCGAAGTGGCCGTTCGGCTGGTCGGTTTTTCGGCAGAAACATTTGAGAGATAGACCATCTTGCCGTTACGCAGCAGGGCGCCGAGCTCGATTTTGAAATAGTCCAGCTGGCTGGCGTAATCGATTAAAGATCCTCGATCGGAAAACTTGATGAACCAGCGCTGTTCGCGGGGCAATCCCTTCTTGCCCGGACCAAAACCCAGAGCCCGCTTTCCCGTGCCCGCGGCACTACCGACTTTTCCGGAGTTGGTCAGATCGGTCTGCATCTGTTGCTGTACCTGCTGAGTCGCCTTGTCAGACAGTTCGACCACACTGTCCAGCATTTCCTCGACCTGGTTCTCTTCGGTCGGCGTGTCGATCTGTGAGGGATCATCCACGGGGTCTTCCGGGGATTCCACCAGCAGCTCTTCATCCGGCGATCCATCCTCGGCTCCACCCGCCAGGTCCACCATTTCCAAAGCGACCTCGTTTTCTGTCTGGGGGAGGCGATTGGTAAACCAGACAATCGAGAGCCAGAGGACTGCCACGATCAACGCCAGCACAACTGCGATCAACGATGAACTCACCTGGTCATACTGGGTGACCCGCATGACCGGCGATTTACGATGATCGGTTTGTGATGTGCTCTGGGCCATCGTACTAAAGTATCCTCTGAGTTTTCTATTGGTGGTTATTTGGACTTTGACTTGGGGAGCTGGTCGAGAACTTCGTAGAGGTTGAATTTTTCATCAAAGGGTTTCACGCTGTTGTACCATTTCTGCCAGCGTCGGGTGGCTTCATCGGCCCATTGATCTGCGATGATCACGCGTTCTTCTTTTGTCAGGTCTTCCGGAACATCAGCCAGGGGATCTGCGGGCATCCCCAGTCCCCGGATTTTTCGGCTGAGTGTGCAGAGACCGTTACGGGCCTCGATCCGCACGCTCAGGTCCGGATCTTTCAATGATCGAATCAGATAGGGAGCCATGCGAAAATCATTGGTCCGTGACAATGCCCAGACAGCAGTCCGCCTGACATCCGGAGAGCGGGCATCGATCAGTTTCAGGACCCGATCTTTCTGTTTGATCAGATCTTCCCGGTTCCCGAGGGTAATTGTTTCGACCAGTGTTTCCTGGGTTGTGTCCAGATCCGCAGTTGCGGGATCTTCGAGCTGGGCCAGCAGTTCGCTGAGATCTCCCGATAATGTTTTGCTTTCCACCTTACCATTCCGCATCTGAACCTCAGCCAGGTTCTTGGGCAGTCCCCGTCCCCCGGCCAGGAGACCAGAGCCTACCGGATCGGGCTTATACTTGCGGTCAATGGTTTTTACGGTTGCCTTGGCCAGAAATATGATTGCCAGGCAGGTTGCGGCATCGATATTTCCCGAACCTTTCCAGCTCCCATCTTCCAACTGCATCATCAAGAGGTGCCGTGCACCGTCGGCGTACCAGTCGTGAGGCCCCAGTTTTTTCGCATCGGCCAAAGCGGCCAGACGTTCAATCCCGTATAGATAGTAATTAGGCCAGCCGGTCGGATTGCGATAATTGTAATTGTTGACGACCCAGTTCGCGCCCCGGGTTTTGCCGGTCTCAAGCGCTGACAGGGCAATCGTTGGTTTTGTGAACAGGTTCTCCTCACCCTCTTTATCTTTTTCGGTGAGGTTCACTTTTTCCAGGAAGCCGAATTTCTTTTTGGGCTCACCTTCCTTACCACTGCCAGGCGCGGTGCGGGGCTTTCCGTCGGGATACAACTGGCGGGAAATCACATACATACTGCCGGTCCCCGCCACACCCATCGTATGTTTGGCACCCCGGTCTGTCTTGCCCCCGGGATGATACCCAAATCCGCCATTAGGCAGTTGGGTTGTCAGATGCCAGCGGGCGGCATTGTCCCAGACGCGGGTGGGAATCATTACCCCGGCCCGTTCCGCAGCCCAGAGCCCCAGAATCGCATACTGCGTAATACTGGTGTCGCCATTATTGGGTTCCTGCTGTGGATAATACCAGCTGCCGGCTGGTTGCTGGGTCTTGATCAGAAAATCAACCGTGGTCTTGATTTCATTATGATACTTTTCCGGGCTGATCGCTTCGAACACCATCAGCTGTACGCCGGCAGTGTAATTGTAATCTCCGCCCGGTGTATAAACGATTTCGCCGTCGGAATTCTTCTGGTTATGATCTGCCATGATGTTTTTCAGGCAGTTCTGGATGTAAGGAGAGTCGGGGGATTCACCCGTTTTCAACAGCGTGTATGCCACAAAGGCATTCATGCCGCTACGGCCATAGTCGGGCTTCTTTTTGAGGAAAGCAACTCCGCGTTTGATGGCGGCGTCAATCTCCGCCTGAGGAGGTTGGGCTGCTGCCTGCTCGGCAAAGCACGCGAGCAGAAGGAGAGCACACAGGCACCAGATGCCAGTCAGGCTGGTTCGGTGCTGGTTCGCATTCCGTCTGATTAAGGCGCAATGATTTTCCATGTTGATGCGTTAGCAATCTGAGATGAGAGAATATTGCTGACAGGAGAAAGAAGCCGAAACTTCTCCGCATCTCTCCAGTCTAAATTCAGATATAAAGCAGTGTCAATCTTTATGCCCCAAATCATTGCGATATTCACATTTACGATTCAGGGCTTCCAGGAGAGATCACAAGTACACACTGCCTCATTGCACCGTGGACATCCCTGGACATATTTGCGACTGACGGCCTGTTCCAGATCGACGCCCGCCACATTCGCCATCGTCGCCAGCCAGGCCAGAACATCAGCAAATTCTTCTTCCAGGTTCTGTGGATCGTCGTTTTCACGCAGTGCAGAAGAGAGTTCGCCAACCTCTTCCATGAACCACATAAACGTGCCTTCGATCCCCCGTGACTGGTCTTTCTCGAAAAACATTTTATGTATTACCTCCTGGAACTGAGAAACCGTTAAGCCGGGTTGCCGCGGGTTTGCGTCTGTCGAGGAAGTTTCCGAAGCGGGGGGGAGGTCGTTGGTCACAATGGTTCCTTGTCTGCGTCAGTTTAAATGAAGATCATCATACGCCATGCGTGTCGGGCGTGTTACAGTTTCTGTTTCAGTTTGAGCCCCTCGGCGTGAGTGGGGTTCTGTTTTAATAGTAGATCCAGCTCAGTCCGGGCTGCCTCTGGTTGTCCTGCATCCAGCAGTGTTTTAGCAAGCAGGTAACGCTGTTCAGCGTTGTCCTCCTGCAGGTGCAGCAGCATCTTGAGTTCGCGAATGGCAACCGGTTTGCGGTCCAGCTTCAAAGCGATTTCAGAAAGCTGCTGATGCGTTTCCGGATCCAGCACATCCACCTGTAAAGCTGCCTGTCCCCAGCGCAGCGCCTGTTCCAGGTCTCCCTGTTTCCGGTAACCCTCCATCAGCAGTTTCATACTCGTTTCATCGTTGGGATCCAGATGCACGAGTTTCAGCAGTGCCTCCTGTAGCTGTTTCTCTTTTTTCTGTTGCTGATAAATGATCGACAGCCCCTGCAGCCATTCGGTCTGATAAGGATAGGTTTGATGCGCCTGTTCGTAAACGGGCAGCGCTTCGTCAAACTTCGTCTGTTTCAGCAGGATCTTACCGGCGAGACTCAGCACATCGACGTCTGGTGTTTTGGTAGTTAGTGGTTTCTGGAGAACAGCGAGTGCCGAGTCCAGATCTTCGGACAGCAGTTCCAGCTGTGCGATCGTCAGTGCTGCCTGGGCCTGAGTAGGATGTGTTTCGAGCACTTTCCTGGCAATGCTGCGGGCTTCCCCTTTCTTGCGCAGGCGGAGCAGGCGATAAGCGTATTTCCCCGCAAGATCCGGATCACTCTGATTGGCTTCGTACTGCTTCTGAAGCTCGCGAAAGCTCAGGTCCTCCTCCTCGGACTGATACCCCTTCAGTGAAGCGGTAATCTTTTTGAGGTAGGCATGGTAACGTTTTTCAAACTCGTCCTGACTGATCCCGAAGCAATCCTGAATGGCGGTCGCAGTCGATCCCTGCTCCTGATAGGAGAGCAGCAGCTTTTTCAGCGCGTCGTCTCCGAACTCGGCCACCATGAAGTCAGCACAAAGCAGACTCTGGCAATAAGCGAAGTTCCAGTTCGCGGACGATTTGGGACGGACGAAGACGCCGTCCAGTTCATCGAGACTGTAGATTTCATTTTTAGGAACCCGTTCAACCAGCAGTTGATTAAATTTCTGCGGTCGGGCTGAATTCTCACTGCGAACCGCCAGGGCTTCGGTAAACCAGTGCGGGATTTTGTACTTCGTCTGCTGCAGCGTGAAGACATGCACCAGTTCGTGTTTCAGGACACTGGCCCAGTTGAATGGTTCCTGCATGGCCGTCGGGGAAGTCAGCGCGACGACAGCGCCGGTTGATGCACCAATCGTCTGAATCCAGGGCAGGCCGATCATCCGCGCACTGAACCACTGATGGGCCGAGAGTCCTTTGGCGTCGTGGTAGATCTCAAACTGCGTTTTGCCCGGCGGTTCGTAGCCAAACTGCGCTACCATCTCCGGGTAGATCTCTTCCAGATAGTCCGCCATGTACTGTCCGAGAATGTAATCGGCTTTCGAATCATAGCGGATTACAAAATGATCGGTCACGATCGAGCCGTAAGACTCCAGCACGCCCAGAACCTTGCGCATGTTGCTGACCCGCACATGATAGGGGTCGGCCTGGAAGGCAGCGTTGAGGGTTTCCTGAGCAAGATCTGTCCGGCCCATCTGCATGTAGAGCATTCCCAGGGACGTTTGAGGACCGGAAAGTTGTGGCATCAGTTCCCTGGTTTTCAGGTAAGCAAACTCAGCAAACGCGAACTGCCGTTTGAATTCGAGCAGGTTCCCCAATTCAAACAGAAAGTAGCCCGGTTTGGGATTCTCTGCCAGCAGATCAGTCAATAGCTGAGTAAACCGGGATGATTTTACCGCTGGTTTCGTTTCTGAATGCTCGAAGAAGGGCTTGAGTTCGTCGGTCGTGGGAACGCCATCCAGCAGCAGAAAGCAGGCCGCCTTCCGTGCCAGCACCAGCTGACTGCGGGAGTTGACCTTTTCGGCTTCTGCAACGGTTTTCAGAGCCTGTGCGTACTGTCCGTTGATCAGCTCCAGGTCGCATTTCAGCAGTAGAGCGGAAAGCAGACGCGGGTTGATCTTCAGAGCCTTTTCCAGCAGTTCGCTGCTGGTATCGAACTCGCGAATTTCAACCGCGGTCTCCGCCAGTGCGACGTAAACCGGCGCGGCCTGGGAATTCGTCGTCAGCGCCGCCTGGAATTCTTCGGCTGACTGTGGTCGATTGTATTTTTCCTGCAGGATGGAACCGCTCAGGAAAGACGCCTCCCAGGCCAGCGGGTCATCTTTGAGAGCATCCGGGCAGAGCGTGTTGACCACGAAATTAAAGATCTGCGAAACGCTGTTCCAGCGTGCATACTGCGTTGCGCCGTCCGCGATCACCAGCAGCGTCTCCGCATCTTCCGGTTGAGCACGATTATAATAGCGGACAAACCAGCGGAAGGCTTCGTTGGCTTCTTCAATCTTACCTGCCTCGGTGAGCAGGTGTGCCTGAATCAGATGCGCCCGCGGTTGATCGGCGTCCAGAGTCAGCGCCGTCGCGACATGCTTTTCGGCCTTCTCATATTGGCCCGCCTCATAATAAAGCTTCGCGGCCCATGCTTGGAGTTCTGCACGACGCGGATCCTGTTTCAACGCGGTTTCCAGGCGACGGAATGCAACTGGTGTGTCGCCCGTCTCCATGTCGATCCGCATCAGGCCCTGCATCAGCTTCCAGTGCGCCTCGCTGGTTTGGGAGGAGGCGTCGGCCAGCTTCTTCTCGACCTCTGCATAAGCTTCACGTGCCTCTGCGTATCGCCCATGCTGCAGGTGCTCGTAAGCTGTTGTTAACTGTTCGTTGACAGCAGATGGTTTCTCTGTTTCCGCAGCACGCACAAGGCTGACAGGCAGGGAAGCAGGGGGCAGCAGTCCCGTGATCAGGTAAATCAGGGCAAAGTAGATGACATATTTCCGCATGCGCTCTTCCGTATTAAAATCCCCGGGGCATTCCTGTGTTTAGAGAAATGAGGGGCGAGGTGATTTTCGTGGCGTCGACTCTTCAACCGGGTTCTCTGTTTCAGTTGCTTCGACTGTCTGCAACTGGTCTGAGGAATTCGTTTCGTCGTCGACGGTGTTCTGTTCAAGACTGGATCCTGCAGGCAGAGGGAGCCCGAAGCCGAGCACGAGTTCCCGTTTGAGTTTGTCGTTGACCCTGGTTACCAGGAACAGTTCTTCGCTCTTCGAGTAGGCGATCAGGTTTCCGTTCCAGTAAGCCAGGCGATTGTGAGCCGTGCTGGGAACGCGTGCGTCTTTGGTCAGAATGCCCACCAGGTTCAGGGGGTCGGCGGCGGACAGGATCGTGAGTTCATCGCTGCCCGATTCATCCCGTAACTTTCTCAGTTCCTGAATCGTACCCGACATGGCAAACTGCTCGCCGGCAACGCCCGTGACAAAGCGACCCCCGCGGATTTCACCGCGAGCCTCCAGCCGACGAAAGATCTGCAGCAGTTCAAACCACCGCGGTGCACCGGGTTCCCGAATCAGCAGGTCGCGGAAGACCACGCCCCACCGCCTGAGCAGCTGCCACGCCCACTGTTCGACATTTTCGTAATGCTTGAGTCCCCGTTCTTCGATTGGTTCTTCAGGCTCGCGTCGCCAGCTTGACCAGCGTCCGGTGTTGTTGGGAGTCGAACGTTTGCGGACCAGACCGATCCGCGATTTCCGCGAAGAACGCCGCTTCTGTGTGGAGCGGTCCTGCGTAAACTGTCGCATACCGGAAAAACTGTCCGAAGTGACCAGACCGCGGGCAATCAGTTCGCCTAATGAATCAGCAATCTGCGAAGGGAGTGACTCGGTCACCGTCATCAGATCGGTGGCAAACAGGGCACCCCGCTGGGTCAACAGTTCCTGTACTTCCTGTGCCGGGCTGCTCAGGCAGGATTCTTCTGATTCGCTCTCTGACTGCACCGGGTTGAAACAGGTCAGCCAGGGAATATCCTCGCGGAGAAAGAATGAGACCGGCGCATTACGGGTAATGCCGGTCATCGGTTTCCCCTGATCTGGGTTTCGCTTGGGAGGATAGAGTCGCCCCCAGCCGATCTCGCCGGTGAAACAGAGTTCGTCCAGCTGATTACTCTGATAATTCGACAGGCGTGCCGGCAGGATGTCCCGTTCCCAGCAGATCGCCGGGATGTCAATCCCCTGCAGCATCGAGAGTACTTCGAACAGACCATTCGTGCCGGTCCGTTTCTCGCCGCCAGCCAGTCCGTGGTGATGTGTGAGATAACGAATAAACACACTGGGATCAACAGGCTGCACTTGGGCTCTTAGTCCCTGCAGCGTCAGACGATGAATACGGGACAGCAGCCGGCGATGACACCATTCTTTGGGTGGGACGACACTGTCTGACTCTTTAACTTCCGCCTGCTCCTGTCCCTCATCTGCACTCTGATCCCAGTTTGGGTCTTTCACGCGGAAGTAACCCTGCATGGCAGAACCTTCCCCTTCGAGTGCATACAGGGCCGCTTCGGTCTGCGATTCGGTCATGCCAGCCAGATCCGCAAGCTCCGCCACCGACAGGGGACCACAGGTATCCAGCAGTCCCCGAATGATGGCCGTACGGGCCTCGGTCGACTCCCATTCCTGCTGCACGCCTGCAGGAACATCGACTGCAGGTGCATGTGTGGAATCCGGGAAAGCAGCCAGGGCCGCGGGCAGTCGTTCGGTCGCTACCCAACTTGGAATGGCATCGTCAGTCGCACGTGTGAGTGTCGTCGCGCGTCCTGTGGCTTCGAGTTCGTGATACCAGTCGGCCCAGTCGGGACACTGGTTGATGGGAAGATGAATCCGTCCCAGCAGGACATCGTGGAATTCGTCTGCATTGCGAACCAGGGGCTGCGCTTCCTGGCAGACCTGCGCAATTGCCTCGGGCGACAGTCGTCCCAGATCTTCCACACTTTCCACAGACAGTGTGTGCCGCGTCGCTACAGCTCGGGCGCGTCGTTCCTGGGCTTCGCCCCCGTCCAGGAAGGTATACGGGCTGGAATTCAATAGCTCGTAACAGAAGGGGGATGGCTCCCGGGTATCGCGGGGGATCAGCTTGATCTGTTCCTGCTCAATTTCCAGGAGTACCTGTTTGAGCCCGTCGATATCGAGTTGTTCGTTAAGACAGTCATAGAGTGTCTGGTCGACGAGAATATGATCAGGGCGGACAATTTCGCCGATCTCGTTTTCCGGACAGCCGGTCAGACGGGGGAAGACGGCGGTCAGCAGGTCTTCTGCGCGAAACCGCTGCAGCGGAGGCGGAACTTTTTTTCCGTTCTGCATACGGGAGACGAGCAGGGAGCGCGTCACATTCCACCGCCAGCGGACATGGAACATGGGATGATCCAGGATCGCCTGTTCGGACAGCTGTTGCACGTTGCTGGTATTGAGCATCGAAAACAGACTTTCCAGCGGAAAGCTATGCTGCGGCCCGAGCGAGAGAATGATGCCGTTATCGTCGGCGGTCGCCTGCAGCTCAAAGTTGTAAGAGCGGCAGAACCGCTTGCGCATCGTATAACCCCAGGCCCGGTTGATGTCGCCACCAAAAGGGGCGTGAATCACCAGCTGCATACCTCCGGATTCATCAAAGAACCGCTCGAAGACAATTCGTTTCTGCGTGGGCACCATTCCCAGGGCCGCTTTCTGAGCCTGAATGTATTCCACCGTCTGCTTGGCCGCCCATTCATCAACATTGCATTCGGTCGTCAGCCAGAGAATCGCCTGTTCGGGATCTTCAATTCGCTGAGATAGTTCTTCCCGCAGATGCGAGATCTCGGTCGAGAGCTCCAGCGAACGTCCCGGTGCTTCACCAAACCAGAAGGGAATTGACGGCGGCGCACCGTGGGCATCGACCACAGTCACATCGCCGCCACGCACGTAGCGGATCTGCCAGGACGTGTTGCCCAGCAGGAAGACATCCCCGGCCATGCTTTCCACGGCGAATTCTTCATCCACCGATCCGACCACCGTCTGATCGTCTTCGGTGACGACACGGTACGAGGCGATTTCGGGAATCGCACCGCCGTTCATGGTCGAGACGAGACGCGCATTCTTACGACTGCGGACCCGTTTCTGTACCTGGTCATGGTGCAGATAGACGCGACTGCGGCCGGCTGTGCTGCTGATGCCTTCACTCAGAAATTGAATCGTGCTGTCGAAGTCGGTCCGTTTCAGATTGCGATAGGAATACGAACGCGTAACCGCTGCAAACAGTTCTTCAGTGTTCCATTCCTGGCTGGAGACTTCCGCCACGATCTGCTGGGCCAGAATATCGATCGGGGCTTCCGGCATGCGGACTGTATCCAGGATTCCCTGCTTGATCGACCGAACCAGGGCCATGCTTTCCATTAATTCATCGCGGGAGAGCGCGAAGATCCGTCCTTTAGGCACCAGTCCCAGTGAGTGCCCCGAGCGACCGATCCGCTGCAGGAAGGTCGCGATGCCGCGTGGCGAACCGATCTGTACCACCAGGTCGATATAGCCGACGTCGATCCCCAGTTCCAGTGACGCGGTAGCGATGACCGCCTTCAGCTCCCCTGTTTTCAGCTTCTGCTCGGTACGATGCCGGATTTTGGCGGACAACGAGCCGTGATGGCTGCCGACGACTTCTTCTCCCAGTCGCTCGGTCAGCTGATGGGTAATCCGTTCGGCCAGACGCCGTGTGTTGACAAAGATCAGCGTACTGTGATGAGATTCAATCAACGCGACGATCTGGTCCAGCACTTCCGCCCATTGTTCGTGAGTGCAGATCGCACTCAGTTCCGAAGGGGGGACCTGGATCGCCACATCCAGTGTGCGGGAGTGGCCGATATTCACAATCCGGCAGGTCCGTTCGGGGTGAGCACTCTCCTGTGCCGGGGGAGCAGAACTCGTGATCTCAATCTCGGGACGGTTTCCTACCAGGTATTGTGCGACTCGTTCCAGTGGCTTCTGTGTCGCTGACAGCCCAATCCGCTGCAGCGGATGCTCGACCAGTGTTTCGAGTCGTTCGAGGGTCAGTGACCAGTGCGATCCCCGTTTGTCGCGGAGCAGAGCATGGATTTCGTCGACGATTACAGTATCGACGGTTTTCAATGTCTCCCGGCTTTTAGTGCCGGTCAGCATCAGGTACAGCGATTCGGGAGTCGTCACCAGAATATGGGGCGGACGGCGGACCAGCGCAGAACGCTGAGAAGAAGGGGTGTCGCCGGTGCGCAGTCCGATGCGAATCGGCGTGAACAGGTAGCCTTCTTCTTCGAGCAACTCGGAAATTTCTTCCAGCGGCTCGGTCAGGTTGCGATGCATGTCATTGGAGAGCGCCCGTAACGGGGAGACGTAAACGACCACGGTCTCATCATCCAGGTCGCCTTCCAGTGAGCGTTTCACGATGCGATCGATCACTGAAAGAAACGCCGTCAATGTCTTACCACTCCCGGTGGGGGCGGAAATCAGTGTGTGCTCACCCCGGTTGATGCAGGGCCAGCCCTGCTGCTGCGGTTCGGTAGGGCCCGCAAAGCGTTTGCGAAACCACTTTTCGATGATGGGGTGATAGCCGTAGAATGACATGGTTGCCCTTTAGGGTGCTGATACGATTCGTCCCTGTATTGTAAGGAGTGACCGCTGAAAATTTAACCTGTTTTCTCCGAAATTCTTACGGTTTCACAGGTCAGGATTGTTGAGACACGCGCGTCTCTCAACAGTGAACGTAATCGAGGCTTTTACGATGAACATGAAGTGTCTCCCATCTGTCTAGAGAGAAACGCTACGATTTGTGAAGATTCATTCTGTTCGGGCTGGAATGAAAATCAGGGCCTTATTTCGAATGGGAAAATCATCTATAATTTTTGTGCAGGAAATGATCCCTGTGGGATAAAATACCGTTAAATGAGTACACCCCCTCTTCCGAAACTCATTATAGTGGTAGAGCCGGGGCGCTGTCCCATCTTGAGGCCGACAGCTGAGACCGCGAATTTGAGTTCAGCCTTTGCAGTTCAGACCTGATTGAAAGTCACAACATGAAACACGTCAACCAGATGTTCCTGGCCTTGATTCTGGGACTTTTAGTGCTCAACGGAAATTCTGCGCTCCAGGCTGATCCTGCAAAACAGGCTCCCAAATCTGATAAACCAGCGGATCCACCTGCTAAGAAAGCAGAGCCCGACGGGCCCCCATCGATTCCCGCGCAGTTCATGTCAATCGAAAGTCCCGTGGGTGAGGTCACCTACGGACGCGTGACCAATGCCGCCCTGGCACTGCAGAACGAAGCTGCTCAAGCCGGAGAGACCGGCTATCTGGTGCTTAAAATCACACCCGGTTCGAGCCCCTTTCACCAGGTGCAGGGACTGGCGAAATTTCTGGCCTCGTCTAAATTATCCAGCTTGAAAACAATTGCCTGGATCCCGGAGACCGTCATCGGTAATAACGTGGTTCTGGCACTGGCCTGTGATGAAATCGTGATGCACCCCGATGCAGAACTGGGCGACATCGGATACGGCAAAGCACTGGATCGGGACGAACAGCAGTTTGTGCTCTCGATCGTGGAAAAACGGCACAATCCCAAGCTGAGCCGGGCACTGGCTCTGGGCATGATGGATCCGCAGCAGGCCGTCCTGAAAGTGAAAATCCAGCAGGGCGAGGGCAAGAATAAGCAGGTCGAATCGCGGGTGGTCACTCCCGAAGAACTGAAGCGACTGCGGGACAATCAGGCCGTGATCACCGATGTGGAAACCATCAAAGAAGTCGGTTCGCTGGGCGTTTTTTCGGGCAGCAAAGCCCGGGCCGTCGATGTGCTGGTCCAGCAACTGGCCCATTCCCGGGGAGATCTCTCCGAATTCTACGGCATTCCGCGGGAAAAGCTGCGCGACGATCCGACGGTGGGAGAAGCGCCTAAAGTAATGTTGATCAAGGTCGACGGGATGATTTCACCCATTCTGGAAACGTTCATCGAACGGCAGATCAATCGGGCCGTCAATTCCGGGGCCAATATGCTGGTATTCGAAATCGATTCCGGCGGTGGATACCTGCTTTCCGGGATGAATCTGGCAAACCGGATTGCCGATCTCGAATCCAGTAAGGTCCGTACTGTCGCCTATATCCCCGAACGTGCCATGAGCAGTGCCGCGATTATTGCCTTGGGCTGTGATGAGATTTTCCTCAAACCCAACGGGCAGATTGGCGATGCGGGGGTGATGCATGAGAACAAAAATGGGCAGTTCGAATTCGTACCGGAAAAAATTCTGAGTCCGATCCGGGTAACGATTCGCGATCTCGCGGAAAAGAAAGGCCGACCGCCGGCGGTCTGTGAAGCGATGATGGATAAAGACCTCGAAGTCTTTGAAGTCACCAACAGCAAAACCGGTCAGCTCTGGTTCATGTCCGATACCGAAATTCATGAATCGAACGGGGAATGGATCAAAGGCCCTATGATTCCCGAGTCGAAAAAGGGCAACCTGTTGACCGTCAACGGCGTTCGGGCTCACGAACTCAAACTCGCAGAGCCTCCCGTACGTGAAATGGATGAACTCAAGCAGCGCCTGGGAATTGCCGCTGGTGTCAACTTGAAAGCAGTCGGGCGCACCTGGGTCGATACCCTCGTTTTTTACCTTAACACGGGAGCGGTGACCTTTCTGCTGTTTTTCATGGGAGCCCTGTTCATCTACCTCGAACTCTACACGCTGACCGGGATGTTCGGAATCATGTCAGCCGTCTGTTTCGGCTTGTTTTTCTGGAGCAAATTCCTGGGAGGGACTGCTGGATACCTCGAGATCGTCCTGTTCGTGATCGGCATGATCTGCATTCTGATGGAGATCTTCGTCATTCCCGGTTTCGGGATCTTCGGCGTTTCCGGAGGGCTGCTGATCGTCTCTTCGATCATTTTAGCCAGCCAGACCTTCGGGGATTTCAATACACTGCGTCCCGGTTCCGATTTCACCAACATGACCAATACGGTCGGCACCATGAGTGCCTCCCTGGTGACGGTTATTGTGCTGGCGTTGATTCTGAATCGGTTTCTCCCCGAGTCGCGGCTGATGAGTTCGATTATTCTCGCACCCCCGGGCGACGATCAGCGTCCTGGCGGTCACGAGATCCGCCTGGACCCCGAACTGCTCGGCAACCTGGCCAGTGTCCACCGTCATGGCCTGGAGCTAAAAGTGGGCATGCACGGTGTCACCACGTCCGTTTTACGACCCGCAGGACGGGTTGAAATTGACGGAGTCTGGGTCGATGTGATCAGCGAAGGCCCCTACATTCAGGTAGGGGTACCGGTAGAAATTGCACAAATTCAAGGGAATGAAATTGTGGTGCGTGAAGTAACTCCCGATGAGGAAACTGCTTAGGGTGAGCGGGTTGCTGTCTGTGGCTGGGGTTTATTTGTGCACTCTTTTCCGGTTGTCAGGGTATGCTGACGGTTTAAATCGATTCAGAAACGTTTTTATAAACCGTCTAGCGTATCCATTGAATAATCTATTCAAATTGCTACATTAAGTGCTTAAATACCCTGAAAGCTAGCGTAATAGCTTTGTTTTCTCTCGCCATTACCCGTCTCAGAAAGTCCAGACAAGGATCGTAGTGGCTGTCTTTGCATGGGGAAGTCCCCGATCTTCTCTGTTTGTCAAGTTGTTTGTTGTAAAGGTTTAAGTGAAAGAATGTCAGTCACTCAGGAACGAAGAGCAGAATTGATTCAAGAGTATCAGTCGAAACAAGGGGATACCGGATCTGCTGAAGTGCAGATTGCTGTGCTTACCGAACGGATTGTTAATTTAACCGAGCACCTCCGGTCCAACGTGAAAGATCACGCGAGTCGTCGTGGCCTGCTGCAGATGGTCAGTCGCCGCCGTGGTCTGCTGGATTATTTGCACAAAAAGAATGCAGAAAGCTATAGGGAAATTCTCGATCGGCTGAATATCAGAAAGTAATTTCGATTGTTCGCTGATCTTTGTCGGTTTGTCGGAAAAGAATTAGGAAATTATTGTGAAAGTAGTTGTTGAATGTGAGGTTGGCGGACAGAAACTTAGTCTTACAACTGGTCAGTTAGCGAAGCAGGCCGCAGGGGCTGTTCTTGTTCAATATGGTGAAACTGTTGTCTTTGTCGCAACGGCGACAGGCTCTGCAAGAGAGGGAACTGACTTTTTCCCTCTGACAGTTGATTATCGGGAACGATCTGCTGCTGCAGGCAAGTTCCCCGGTGGATTTTTAAAACGGGAAGGACGTCCTACCACCAAGGAAATCCTGACGGCACGCTTGACCGACCGTCCGATTCGTCCCCTGTTTCCCAAAGAATTTAAAGATGAATTGCAGGTCATGTCTAACGTCATGTCCTGCGATGGATTTAACGATCCTGACGTGCTTTCCATCAACGGTGCCAGTGCGGCACTGTGTCTCTCTCCGGTTCCCTTCCAGGGACCAATTGGTGCCGTTCGCCTGGGACGCATCAATGGCGAGCTGATTACCTTCCCGACCCGGGAACAGATCGCTGAAAGCGACCTGGATCTGATCGTCGCCGGCTCAAGCAAATCGGTTCTGATGATCGAAGGTTTCGGAAGTCAGATTCCCGAAGACGAGATGTCAGCAGCAATCATGCACGCTCATTCCGAGCTGAAGAAGATCATTGATCTGCAGCTGGAACTGCGTGAAAAGGCCGGTGTTGAGCCTTTCGTGTACGAAGCACCTCCGGAAAATCCCTTCATCGCGAAACTGGATGATCCCATCTACCAGAAACTGGCCGCTGCCATGCAGAGCACGGTCAAAGCAGAACGTCGTGAAGGCACCAAAGTCATTCACAACGAACTGGTAGAAAAGTTCTTCCCCGAAGAAGCAAAAGAAACAGCAGACGGCGCAACTCGCGCTCAGTTCGAAGAAGCCTTCCATGATCTGGAACAACGGGCTGTTCGCGAACTGGCAATGAGCGGTCGTCGTCTGGATGGTCGTACTCCCGATCAGCTGCGGGATGTCGCCTGTGAGACATCGACACTCCCTCGCGTGCATGGTTCTGCCGTCTTCACGCGTGGCGAAACTCAGTCCATGGCAACCGTTACCCTGGGTACATCGCGTGACCAGCAGCGGGTTGATGGTCTGTTTGAAGAAGAACTGCAGCGGTTCATGCTGCACTACTACTTCCCTTCGTTCTCCGTGGGTGAATGTCGCCCGATTCGTGGACCAGGACGTCGTGAAATTGGTCACGGCTGTCTGGCAGAACGTTCCGTTGCACCGGTACTGCCCAGCGAAGAAGACTTCCCTTACACCATCCGCGTGATCTCCGATATTCTGGAATCCAACGGTAGTAGCTCGATGGCCTCTGTCTGCTCGGCGACTCTTTCGCTGATGGACGCTGGTGTCCCGCTGCGTCAGCCTGTTGCCGGGATCTCAATCGGTCTGGTGACTCAGGGAGACGACTTCAAAGTTCTGACCGACATCATCGGCGATGAAGACCACTTCTGCGATATGGACTTCAAAGTCGCCGGTACCCAGAAAGGGATCACCGGGATTCAGCTCGACCTGAAAAACGATGGTATTGGTGAAGATATTATCAAAGCCACTCTGGAAGCCGCCAAAAAGGCCCGTCTGGAACTGCTGCGAACCATGCTCACCGCCATTCGTCGTCCCCGGGCAGAAATCTCTGCCTACGCACCACGTCTGCACCAGACCAAGATCAATCCCGAAAAGATTGGTCTGCTCATCGGTCCCGGTGGTAAGACTATCCGTGCGATCCAGGAAGACACTGGTGCAACCATCGATATTCAAGACGACGGTACTGTTACCATCTCTGGTGGCAATGTAGAAATCGTAGAGAAAGCCCTGGCTCACATTGAAGCCCTGACCGAAGAGATTCGCGTCGGACGGATTTACGATGGTGTGGTCAGTTCGATCAAAGAATTCGGTGCATTCATTGAGATTGCTCCCGGTAAAGATGGTCTCTGCCACATCAGCGAACTGTCGGATGGGTTCGTGAAATCGGTCAGTGACATCTGTAAAATGGGCGACCGTCTGCAGGTGAAGGTCATCGCTGTCGATGATCAGAACCGCGTCAAACTCTCCCGCAAAGCGGTTCTGGCTGAACAGGCTGGTGCGGAAGGAAATGGCGACGCTGCTGCAGCGGAAGAAGAGTAGGGGCCATTGATCACTTGAATTGACTGGGATTCAAAGCAAACCACACACCAGCGAATGTGTTGAACTGCCGAAAATCCCGTCATTCCAGGTCTGACTTAAAATGGCTCAGTCACTCTTTTTGATCTGAGATAAATATAAAACGATGAAGGAGCTCGATTTGAGATGACTTCATCGTTTTATTTTTGAAACAGCAGTTTCTGATACAAGAGTGGAACATCAGACCATCGTGCTCCACTATTTTATCCGTCCGGTTGGGAAGTAACCATGCAGAGACCATCCGCAGTCAACGAGAGCCCGCTGAGTGTTGCAGAACGGGAAAAGCTGGAAGCCCAGTATTCCGAAATCGCAACGCTGGCCGGCGGCTTAGCGCATGAAATCAAAAATCCTCTCTCCACGATGAGCATGAACCTCGAACTGCTCACTGAAGATCTGGAAACACTGGATGTCCCCGCCCGACATCGCATGCTCAAAAAAGTCGAAAGCGTGCAGCGGGAATGCAAACACCTGCAGGACATCCTGGATGCCTTCCTGCAGTTTGCCCGGGTAGGGAAGCTGGCACTGACCACCGCCAATCTGAATACACTGGTAAGCGACTTCATCGACTTCTTCCGCCCTCAGGCCAATGAAGCAGGCATCGAAATCAGCCCGCACTTCGATGCAGACCTGCCTGCGGTCCAGATCGATCCAGCCCTGTTTCGGCAGGTGTTGATGAACCTGGCGCTGAACGTGGTCCAGGCAATGCCCGATGGCGGTCTGATCGAATTACAGACATCGCATCGGGATGGCACCGTCTACCTGGACATCATCGATAACGGTAAAGGCATCGATGAAAAGGTTAAGTCGCGGATGTTCGATGCCTTCTTTTCTACGAAAGCGGGAGGCAGTGGTCTGGGGCTGCCCACGGTCAAAAAGATCGTCGACGCCCATCACGGCACGATTGAATGTGACAGTGAACCCGGTCGCGGGACGCGGTTTACCATTTCCTTCCCCGTTTGCTGAAGAATGGTTCCCTGCACAATTTCATTACATTTTCGACTTGAATAAGATGTATTCTGTCCGTCCGGCTGTGTCCGTTCCTTCGGGAAAACATGGTGCACGACGGTCAGCCCCTGATGACTGCATTTTAGGTTCCTAACAGATAGAAGGCAGAAAGTCTGCTCGATGAGCGCAAAAGACGCCCCGGAAACTGATCTTGAATCAATCGTTATTCGTGTCCTGATCATTGATGACGATGAAGCACATGCCCAGGCGGTGGCAGAAAGCCTGGAGCGGGTCGGCTGCGAGTGTAAAATCGCCACCTCAGGGGAGCAGGGTGCCAAACTGATTGAACGCGAAACGGCAGACATCGTGATTACCGACCTCCGCATGGATGGCGTCGATGGTCTCTCGATCCTCCGCACTGCCAAGGAAGAACTTCCCGACGCTGAAGTCATCGTGCTGACCGGTCATGGCTCAATCAACTCCGCTGTAACTGCGATGCAACTCGGGGCCTACACTTACCTGACCAAACCGCTGGATATCAACGAACTCCGCAACGCAGTCGAAAAGGCATCCACCCGCGTCCGTCTCATGCGACGGAATGCAGAATTGCATCGCCGACTGGATGAAAAGTTCGGCTTCGAAGGCGTGATCGGTAACACGCCCCAGATGCATACGATTGTTGAAAAGCTGAAGAATGTCGCTTCGACCAACAGCACCGTGCTGATCGAAGGTGAGAGCGGAACCGGGAAAGAACTCGTCGCGCGTGCGATCCATCAGAACAGTGAGCGTAAGAGCAAGCCTTTCGTTCCCCTCAACATCTCGGCACTCCCGGACAGTATTTTGGAGAGTGAACTCTTCGGACACGAGCAGGGGGCCTTTACCGGTGCCGTCGGTAAGCGGATTGGTAAGTTCGAGCATGCCAACGGGGGAACCCTGTTCCTGGATGAAGTTGGCGAAATGCCGATGCAGACACAGATCAAACTGCTGCGTGTTCTGGAAGACCGTAAGATTGCCCGCCTGGGAACCAATGAAGAGATCAGTCTCAACGTTCGCCTGGTGGCTGCGACGAATGCGGATCTGCTCGAAATGGTGAAGAAGGGAACCTTCCGACAGGATCTGTACTATCGGCTGTCAGTGGTAAAAATCGAGCTGCCCCCACTCCGGGAGCGGCGGGGGGACATACCGCTGCTGACCGATCATTTCCTGAAAGAGCTCTCTGCCCAGTACGACAAGCCTTACGAAGGTGTTTCGCGGGCCGCCCGTCGCGCGCTGATGTCATACGACTGGCCTGGCAATATCCGTCAACTCCGCAATGCCGCCGAGCGAATGCTGGTGCTGGACACTGATGGGATTCTGGATCTGGACGACCTGCCTGAAGAGATCGTACCTGTCGCGGGACCGGATGGAGACAGCAGCTATACCTCGGATCGTTCCGGAGCCGATTTTCTCATTGGCCGTCCTTTCTCTGAGGTAGAACGCTACTACATTGAGCGGGCCCTCGATCTGGCGGATGGCAAGCGGGAAGAAGCAGCCAAGATGCTGGGCATTGGTGAGCGAACCCTCTACCGGAAGCTCAAAGAGTATCAGAAGCAGAAAGAGGAGCAGGGGGGCGTCTGACCCTCGCTGCCAGCCTCTTCAACAGCCCCTTTCGCTCTCGATTTGGCGCAGTGAACAGACCTTGTTGCTGTCTTCCCATTCTAAAGTCCCTCAATTCTTCTCCATCTGTCTTTCGAGTGCCTTCTTGGGGGCTTGTTCCGTAAGTCCTTAATTAGTAATGGTATCGGTGTGATAGATGTCCGCGTGAGCTGCAGCAGGTAAACCATTTATCTGCCCAGGTACGCCGGGAAAATGAATAATTTCCTGCGACATCTTGACAAATATTGACGATCCGTCAAAATAAGGACACGATGAGTACACGAGAACGCAAACAACGTGAAATTCAGGAACGCGAGGCCAAAATCCTCGAATGCGCCCGTCCCATGTTCATTGAGGGGGGCTATAACGGTCTGAATATGGACCGCCTGACCAGCATGCTCGAGTACTCCAAAGGGACGATCTACAATCACTTCTCCTGCAAAGAAGAGATCATTATCACCCTCGCGATCCAGACGCTGGAAAAGCGATTGGCGATGTTCGAAAAGGCGTCCCTCTTCCAGGGGACATCGCGCGAGCGTATTGCCGCCATCGGAACCGCTGCTGAACTGTTTGTGAAACTCTACCCCGATCACTTCCGGGTCGAGCAGACGATTCGCCTCGATTCCATCTGGGAAAAGACCTCAGAGGAACGGCGGAAGATTATGGCCAACTGTGAACATCGCTGCATGGGGGTTGTAGGAGGCATCGTTCGTGATGCCATTGCCCGGGATGATCTCGTCCTGGACGATCACGCAACACCCGAAGAAATCGTCTTCGGTCTCTGGTCGCTCTCCTTCGGGGGCTATTCGATCATCGCCACCAGTAATTCGCTGGATGAAATCGGAATTTCTGCGCCCTTCGAAATGCTGCGTCGTAATTTCAATCGTTTTCTGGATGGAATCGAGTGGCAGCCGCTCAGTTCTACCGTCGACTACGATGCGGTCTTTGATCGTGTCAGCGAGGAGGTGTTTGGAAATGAACTCCAGCAGATCTCTGTCTGAGACGCTTTTTTTTGATCCGAAGTTGACGAATCGTCAATTTGCCTCATACCTGTTCAGGCGACTGAGACTCCCTTTGATGCTCGCGCTGATGGTCTGTCTGACCGGCGGCTACTGGTTGTTTCATAAGCAGGCCTTCTCCACAGAAGTGACCGCGAAACAGCAGCCTCTGGAGCAGGGGATTCCCGTTGAAGTCTTAGAGCTGAAACCTGTCGATTCATTTGCGCGGAAACGCACCTATACCGGTAAAGTCGAAGCTGCACGCACCAGTGAACTCTCACTGGAACGCAGCGGCAAGTTGATTGAGATCAACGTGGACGAGGGAGATCCGGTCAAAGCCGACATGATCCTGGCCCGGCTCGACACCCGCCATTTGAAGATTGTCCGTCAGAAGCTCCAGGCAGAACGCGATGCTGCCCAGGCCAAGCTGGATGAGCTGGTAGCCGGTCCACGTCCCCAGACCATTGCCGCCGCCGAGGCCACCGTCAGACAGCTGATCGCCAGGCTGAATAATCTGCAGGCGGACCATGCCCGCAACGAACAACTGTTGGAACGCAATGCAATCTCCAAGTCTGTGTATGAAGCTTCGCAATACGATGTCCAGCAGCAGCAGGCACAGCTCGATGCTGCAAAGAGTCAACTCTCGGAACTGAAGGAAGGGACGCGCAAGGAACAGCTGGCTGCTCAGAAAGCGGTCGTCGCCAACCTGGATGCCCAGTTGGAAGACAACCAGATCGATCTGGAAGACACGGTACTCAAAGCACCATTCTCAGGACGCATCTCGAAACGCTATGCAGATGAAGGGACCGTGATTTCCCCCGAGACACCGCTGCTGCGACTGGTAGAAGATCAACAGCTTGAAGCCCACATCGGGGTGCCAGTCGAAATGACACCCGGTCTGAAGCGTGGTGCCCGTCAGCAGGTACAACTCAATGGTAAAACATACCAGTCAACTCTGAAAGCGGTCCTGCCCGAACTTGATCCGGTGACCCGCACCCGTGAAGTCGTACTGGCACTCGATAAACAGGCTGCCGAACAGTTGATTCCCGGGCAGGTGATTCGTCTTGCGATGGAAGAGCCTGTGGAAATGCGGGGCTTCTGGCTGCCACTCAGTGCCCTGGCACGGGGAGAACGCGGCCTCTGGTCGGCGTATGCTGTCGTACCGGGGAAAGTGGAAGGGGAATTGATTCTGGAGAAACGGCAGATCGAAGTTCTGCATACGGAAGGTGACCGGGTCCTCGTCCGGGGGACATTGAAATCAGGAGACCGGATGGTCGTGGATGGAATTCATAAACTGGCGAATAATCAACGGGTGGTGATCAAGTCCGATTCCTGATTCATGGAAATCACTGATCCAGTTCAAAAGCACACGTTGAGCCTCAGCCTGCAACCTTTCAGGACAGAATGGGAAAATCAGAAATGCTGGAAGGCTTATTCTATCGCAACCGCCGCTTACTGATTCTGCTGATGGCCCTGATTACCGTCGCCGGACTGTCGAGCTTCTATATACTGCCCCGTATGGAAGATCCCGTACTCACCAAACGCTCGGCTCTGGTGCAGACCCGCTTTCCCGGTGCCGATGCTACGCGCGTTGAATCGCTGGTCTCTGAGAAGATCGAAGAAGAACTCCGCGAGATCGACGAGATCAAGGAACTGCGGTCCATCTCCCGCTCGGGAATGTCCACGATTACCATCGAACTCCGCGACGATGTCTACGAGGTAGATGAAGTCTGGTCGCGGATTCGCGATAAAATCGATGATGCCCGTGTCGAGTTCCCCTCGGGAGCGAAAGAGCCCGAATTCGAAGAGATGGACGTCAAAGCCTACGCCCTGATCGTGGCGCTGGTCTGGGATAATCCGAACCCGGTTAACTACGCTGTGCTCCGTCGGTCGGCTAAACAGCTGGAAGATCGCCTGCGGGCCGTTTCCGGCACCGAAGATATCGACACCTTTGGCGATCCCGATGAAGAAATTCTGGTCGAGATTCAACCGGACCGGGTGGCGACGCTTGGATTGAGTGTTGAGCAAATTGCCCAGCAGGTGGAGGCCTCCGATGCCAAGCTGACAGCAGGACTACTCCGGGGACAGAAAAGTGATCTGCTGATCGACGTCGATTCCGAACTCAATTCCCTGGCGCGAATCGCCCGTACTCCGGTGCAGTTCGGCTCGGAAGGACATTCGGTTCAATTGGGAGATATCGCGACGATTCACAAAGGGGTAGCACAGCCCTTGAGCAGCCTGGTGGTCGCTGATGGGAAACCCGCGGTGACCCTGGGAATGTTTGTTCGGGATAATATGCGCATCGATCATTGGAGCCAGGCGGCGAAAAACGTCATTCGCGAGTTTGAACAGTCTCTTGCCGATGATGTGCAGGTGCAGATGCTGTTCGACCAGAACCGCTACGTTGAAGCCCGTCTGAGTGGGCTGGTCTGGAACCTGCTGTTTGGTGGACTGGCTGTAATTGTGGTGATCGTCTTCATGATGGGCTGGCGGAATGCGCTGGTGATTGGCACCGCATTACCACTATCGGCTTTCATGGTTCTCGCAGGACTGCGGATGCTGGACATTCCCATTCACCAGATGTCGGTGACCGGGCTGATTATCGCGCTGGGACTTTTGATCGACAACGCGATTGTAGTGGTCGATGAAGTCCGTTCCAAGCTGCATGCCCGCATGGCTCCCGAAGATGCCGTGATCTCAACGGTCAAGCATCTGGCGGTTCCCCTGCTGGGATCAACTCTGACCACGGCCCTCGCATTTGCACCAATCGCACTCATGCCAGGACCGGCGGGAGAATTTGTGGGCTCGATCGCGATCAGCGTGATTCTGGCTATCTGTAGTTCGTTCTTCCTCGCGATGACGGTCATTCCTGCGATCGCTGCCCTGTTTGCTGACCCTGAAGAAGATCCAGAGGCCAGTCACTGGTGGCAGGTGGGTTTCAGTCATGCGGGATTGCGGAACGCGTATTCGAAATCACTCGATTTTCTGTTTTCCAAACCGATACTCGGAGTCGGTCTGGGTTGCATCCTGCCGATCAGTGGCTTCATTGTGGCCGGTTCTTTGCCCGAACAGTTCTTTCCCCCTGCCGACAGAGATCAGATCAACATCGAGCTGGAACTCAGCGCTCATGCTTCCCTTGCGGAAACGCGGGAGACCATCGCTGCCATCCGTGAGGTGGTCCTTGCGCATCCCCAGGTCAGAGGGATCGAATGGTTTCTGGGGGAGAGTGCTCCTCAGTTCTATTACAACATCATCGCCAAGCGGGAGAACAGTTCCAATTTCGCCCAGGCACTGGTGCAACTCAACTCAGCGCACGGCGGACAGGAGCTGATTCACGAACTGCAGCAGGAGTTAGATCGAAAAGTACCGCATTCGCGGGTCCTCGTCCGTCAGCTGGAGCAGGGGCCTCCTTTCGATGCGCCGATTGAAGTCCGTTTGTTTGGGCCCGACCTGCATCAACTCAGCCAGAGTGGCGATGAACTTCGCACCATACTCAGTCAGACACCTGATGTCCTGCACCACAAAGCGGAGTTGGCCGACCCGCTTCCGAAACTCACACTCAAGATTGATGAAGAGCAGGCACGGCTCGCGGGGCTGGACCATGCTGAGGTTTCACGGCAGCTCAATGCGGCCCTAGAAGGGGCTTTGGGGGGCAGCATCCTGGAAGAGACTGAGGAACTGCCGGTGCGAATTCGCGTACCTCACGACCGCCGGGGATCGCTTGATAATATTGCATCACTGCAGCTGATCTCCAGTAAGAAGACCCCTGACGGTCAGGCACAGTATGTTCCCCTGACTGCAATTGCCGATGTCAGAATGTCGTCCGAGATCGCAGCGATCTCCCATTTCAACGGGGAACGCATGAACGAGGTGCAAGCTTATATCAAAGCCGGTGTGCTACCCGCAAAGGTGCTGTCTGATTTTCAGAAACGACTGCAGCAGGCCGGCTATGAACTCCCGCCCGGCTATCGCCTGGAATGGGGTGGGGAGGCTTCCAAGCGGGATGATGCTGTCGGAAACCTGATGGCCAACGTTGGCGTGCTGATGGTGTTAATGGTTGCCACACTGGTGCTCTCGTTTTCCTCGTTTCGGGTCGCAGGACTGGTGGGGGCCGTTGGGATCCTCTCGATCGGTCTGGGGCTGGGCATGCTCTGGCTGTTCGGTTTTCCCTTCGGTTTTATGGCGATCGTCGGTTCTATGGGTCTGGCAGGGGTCGCGATTAATGATGCCATCGTGGTGCTGGCGGAACTTCGCGCGAATCCACGGGCCAGCAAAGGGGATCGGGTTGTCGTCCGCGATGTTGTTCTGCGTTCAACGCGGCACGTCGTCGCGACCTCCCTGACGACGGTCGCTGGATTCATTCCCCTGGTGCTGGCGGGAGGCGGCTTCTGGCCTCCCCTGGCGATTACGATCGCGGGGGGCGTCGGTGGAGCGACCTTACTGGCACTCTACTTCATCCCCTCGGCCTACATTCTGGTGATGTGTCGCAATTGTCCTCTGCGGGCAGGCGCAGAAGATCCGGTTCCCGAAGGAGAGGGCTCCACACTCTTCTCGAAGCTTAAAGACCGCTTACCTGCTTTACGATAATTAGTTCAGAGTTTTCGTGCATCCCGGTGTGTGATTGATTACGATCAAGGCTGGTAAAGCCTTTTTTCAATCAACTGAAATTCCGGGAGAGATGATGCGTCACTGCCTGCTTTTTACCCTGCTCGTTCTGACTACCTGGTTCACTGCCAGCATTACTAATTCAGCTGAACCTGCAGCAGAACCGAAAATTGTCAAACAGGTCGTTGCCGTCAAGAATGTTTGTGCCTGGCCTAATCTGACGCTGCTCCCCGATGGAACGATCGTTGTGGTATTCCACAATCAACCCAGTCATGGACAGCAGGAAGGGGACATTGACTGCTGGGCCAGTTCCGATGGGATCGCATGGGAGAAACGAAGTACGATTACCCGGCACAAACCCGGGACGGTGCGGATGAATCATGCGGCGGGAGTCGCCAGCAACGGCGATCTGGTTGTGCTCTGTTCCGGCTGGACCAATCACAGGCAACCCGAACGACCCAAGCAGGCTCCATTTCGCGATGATATTTTACTTAACTGGGTTTTGCGTTCTCAGGATGGGGGACGCACCTGGGAGCAGCGGGATGTCTTTCCAACTGCCGAGCCCGGCTGGTCGGAATTTATTCCCTTTGGTGATATCTGGGCAGGCAGTGATGGTGCCTTGCACGTCTCCTGCTATCAGGGGAAATTCAAAGACCCCACCCTGTCTACTCGTACCAGTGGCTGGCGTTCCTGGCATTTTCGTAGCGAAGACGACGGCTGGACCTGGCAGCCGGTATCCATTATCGGTGACCGACACAATGAGACGGACCTGTTTCCGTTGGGCGAAAACAAGTGGCTGGCTGCAGCCCGTGTAGATAAAATGGAGTTGATTCGCAGTGACGATAATGGAACGACCTGGCAGAAACCGCTGCCGGTGACCGAACGTAACGAAATCAACGGGCACCTGCTGCGACTAAAGGACGGGGGATTACTGCTCAGTTACGGTGTCCGGGTAAACGGCAAGCGTGGTGTCTGTGCCAAACTCAGCAGCGATGACGGTCAGACCTGGAGCAGTCCCCTGCGACTGGCCCATACGGCCGATGGTGGGGACTGTGGCTATCCCTCCAGCGTGCAGAAAGCGAACGGTGACATTGTGACCGCCTGGTATTCGAACAATTCGCCCCTGCATCAAGGTTATCACCTGGGAGTGACGGTCTGGAAAGCACCGGCGGCTGTAACCAAGTGAGTTAGTTGCCACTTGAGCGAGATGAAATGTACAAACTGCAGACAATTCTGAAGCTACTGCTGCTCTCGACTCTCGGTGCGTTCGTCGGCTGGCTTTGTGGTCTCACTTGCTGGTTGCACACATTCCCGGACACCCATCTGCCGACTGCCGTATATTACAGGCTCGATTCTATTGTTTGCTCGCTACTCCCCTTATCCCTGATTTATTTATGGGAGTTCCGTCAACAGCCACAACTGCTGCTGATCTCCGAATTATGTGTAATCACCGGTCCGCTGTGGGGCTATCAGCTCTTTCCCCAATGCACAACCACCGCAGAAACCAGGCTCGACTCTCTATTCCAGAGACCCTGGGAACTTGATACCGCATTCCAGACCGCCTTTGGTGCGGCCATCGCTGCGGTCTTGCTGACAATTCTCGTACTGATTCTCTTTGGACCAGGCAACTGGAACAACTGGTCAATCCGTACGGAGACAGATTCGGAACTCTCCGGTCAACAATCACAAACAGGTTCAACTCATTGAAGTCTGCTCTGAACATTTAGCATTCAAATATATTCCTCAGGTATCCATCTTATAAGCTTGACCATGCCCCCAGAATTACGCGAACAGTTATTGAGACTGAAAACATTGGCACAGTCATCGCGGGAATCAGAACTTTCAAGCTGGTTACGTGAACTCCTTGTGCAGAACATCAGCAGGCTTTTGGAGGAAAATGCTTCCGAATTACGCGTGAAAGAGTGTCTGAGAGGGGGGACGCGGGCAATCTATGATGCTGAGAATCTTCCTGCAGATGATCCTGTACTGATTCTAATGGGAGCGATCCTGGACGCCTGAAGGCATAAAAAAGCCGCCTGCTGAATTCCGTTCGAGGAAACAGCAGACGGCGAATACGTCCCAACAATAGTTCGAAGAGCGTTACTTCTTCAGACTCACGCGTACCAGTTCCTTATCGTTGCGGGCGAACAGCGACTGATTTGCAAACGCGGGATGGCTCCAGACGACGGGACGACCGAAGGCCTCGTTCGTCGGCTCCAGAACGTGGAAGCGGCTGATTTCCTTGTATCCGCTGGGCGACAGGTCAGCGAGTACGAGGTCTCCCTTTTCAGTAAACAGGAAGAAATGATCGTCGTGTTTGACGATGAAGGCCGTCGCATGACGGTCCCGACGACCTGCCTGAGTCACTTCCTTGGAGGCCCACAGGCGTTTGCCATCTTTAAGGCTGACTGCGACAAAGTCGCCCGACTGAATGTCACTGCCGTAGATTGTGTCTCCCACAATGAACGGTGTGCTGTTGCAGCAGAACAGTGCTTCGCGGGTCCTACCCTTCCAGGCAATTTCAGGCTTGGCTTTTCCCTTCAGTTCGATCCAGGCCGCTTCGTCGCCGATTCCGGAGACATACAGGAAATTTTCCTGTTTCCGGGGAACCGTCACCGACATGTTGTATTGGGGTTTAAGAGGGAGTGACCAGTAGACCTGACCCGTTTCAGGATTGAGCGAATTCAGTGACTTCGGATGCCAGATCAACAGTTGTTTGACACCTTCGTGTGTAATCATGGTTGGCGGACAGTAACCGATATCGTCGTTGTCCAGAGCCCGCCAGAGTTCTTTGCCGGTGTTTTTATCAAACGCCACTGCAACCGAACCCGGACCACCAACCAGGCAGTAAACCACTTCGCCATCAACAAGCGGGCTGGCAGCATGTCCCCAGAACGGCGTTTTGGACTGGTATTCCTTTTTGAAATCTTTGCTCCAGATTAACTTTCCAGTAGCGGCGTCCAGGCAGGTGAGATTTCCTTCTGCTCCGAGAGCATAGACTTTGCCGTCTGCCACGGTAGGAGTACAACGGGGGCCGGCTGCATAGGAAATATCGTAGGGGCAACTGTAGTCATATTCCCAGATTGTTTTGCCATTCTCTGCAGAAACACAGAGCACGCGCTCCTTACCTTCAATCTTGGATGTGCCCCCCGGGTTGTTGACTACCTCGCCTGAATCTTTGACATAGTCCAGCACATAGACTTTGTCGTCGACGACAGCAGGACCGCTGTAGCCCAGGCCGACAGGCACACGCCATTCGACTTTCAGTCCTGATTGTGGAAACGATTCAACGATATCCTTTGCTTCCCAGACGCTGGAGCGGTCCGGCCCCAGCCATTGAGACCAGTCTTCCGCGGAAGCGAGCGCGGTGCTGAATAGGACGACGGCGGCACAGGAGAAAAATCGCAAAAGCATGTGTGAGTGTTCCTTATTTTTGGCGGCAGCAGAAGAGAGACCGTCGTAAAGACATAAAGTCCCAACGTGTTGAAATTCCATATCCCGATTATACCTGTCTGCACGCTGCAGATCATCCTGGTGCGCGTTTGAGTCTCAATTCCAGCAGACTTCGGTGAAATGGACAGTTTTAAAATCAGAGACCTCCGATTCTGATCGAGACTTTAACTGTGTTTAATTCAACAGTGAGATGCAAGTTTAAGGCGAGATATTCCAGCGGGTTATGCAGTGTAAGAAACTGATCAATGCCCGTATTTTCTATCGCTGACTCCTCTATTAAAAATTAGAAATAGTGAACAGGGTCTGCGGGCCTAAGTAGTTGGTAAGCGTGATCTTAACTAGATATTAAGAAACCATTAATAAACAATGCTGTAATTAAGGTTAAGTAAGTCTTTGTAAATTTATGTTTTACGGGGAATTTGGTGTAAATATTTTGATTATTCGAAAAAATTTGTTTAAATAAAAACACTACTGTTCAACTAATAGTGTTCTATTAGAAGTAGTGTACTTGATTGGTAAGGGATTGCCTGGTGTTAGAGCCTTTCAGCTTTCATTTCTTAATTCAAAAATTCGACTGCTTTTCTTAACTCACCAGATGTGGTGTGGTTCTATTTTTCCTTTTTCTATTCCTTGGTGCGGGAGGCGTTATGTTGATGACAAACAAGCAGAAATACCAAAAGGGCTTTACTCTGATTGAACTACTGGTGGTGATCGCGATTATTGCAATCTTGATTGCCCTGTTACTGCCGGCGGTGCAGTCAGCGCGGGAAGCGGCGCGACGCAGTACCTGTAAAAACAATCTGAAACAGATTGGACTGGCGCTGCACAATTATCATGAGACACATGGCGTCTTTCCTCCAGGATCCATTGTCACTCTGACCAATGGGGGAAGTGGTAACACGGTCCGCTGGCGGGACTGGATGGAGGCCGGAAGCATGTCTCCCGTGAGCTATCACGGTACGAGCTGGATGTTGCAGATCCTGCCCTTTGTCGATCAGGCCAATGTCTACAACCAGTGGAACTTCAACACCAACGTGATGGGGAACCGTGCGGTTGCAGAAACCGATATCCCGATCTTTTACTGCCCGACCCGCCGCAGCAAGGTTCGCAAAGTTGATCAGAAACTGCAGTTGGATGAAACACCCGGTTCCACCACGATCACCAACCCCTTCCAGAAAGGGGGGAACGACTACGGCGGGTGTAAAGGTGCTGGAAACGGCTTTGGTGACGGTTTCAGTGGGACCGGTCATGAATCGCTGGGGGTTGGTGCGAGCAGTGAATGGATGGGTACATTCTCGGGCGGACACCTGGGCATTTTCTATCCCAACAGCGATACCCAGATACGCGACGTGAAGGACGGGACTACCAATACCCTGATGACAGGTGAAATGCAGCGTCTGCGCGGAAACGACGCTTCGCTGAGTCTGGACGGCTGGGCCGCGGGGGGAGTTGCGAATATCTTCAACACCGATACGGCAGGCAGCAGTTCAGAGAACGGCAGCGGAAATAACCGTGGTATTAATGGCGGCCAGTACGAGGCGCCTGGCAGCGACCATGTAGGGGGCGCTCATTTCGGCATGGCCGATGGCTCCGTCCGCTTTATCAGCGAGAACATTGATAATACGACCTTTAACCGGATTGGCACCGCCGACGGGAATAAAGTTGCAGGTGAGTTCTAAACTATAGCTGACGAGAATGGTCTAACCTGACGGGGGTAGGCACAGCATTCTTTAGAGACGCTGTGTCTGCCTGCAGTCTCAATAATACAGCCTGAAAAGGATAGCGAAATATGCAGAAACTGAAAATGATCTGGTCGGCCGGTTTGTGTCTGGGAATGATGCTGTTGTGCACCGCGTGTGGCGGCAGTGATTCGCCGGACCTGGGGAATGTGACAGGGACAATTACCATGGACGGAGCGCCGCTGGCGGATGCTTATGTCACGTTCATGCCGGATGCAGTCCGTGCTTCATCGGGTAAAACCGATAGTGCCGGCAAATACGAGCTGGTCTATATTCGCGATGAAAAAGGGGCAGCCCTGGGGGACCATAAGGTAGTCGTCAGCAAACTGGTCAATGAAAAAGAGACCATCCCTCCGAATTACAGTGACGAAACGGAACTGACTGCTCAGGTGAAATCCGGAGAGAATGAAATCAATTTTGATCTCTCATCGAAATGATTTGCGAGGAGGCTTCCACTCAACAGCGATAATTGAACGACTCAAACATTCTTTTTAGATAAAGTAATTGCATTCTGCTCATATTCATTTCTTTTTTATCTAAAGGGCCCTGTAATGCGCTATCGAAGATCGGGCTTTACGCTCATCGAACTGCTGGTGGTCATCGCGATCATTGCTATCTTAATCTCACTTCTACTGCCTGCTGTCCAGCAGGCGCGTGAGGCCGCCCGCCGCAGTACCTGTAAAAACAACATGAAGCAGCTGGCGCTCGCGCTGCACAATTATCACGAAACACATGGACTGTTTCCGCCGGGAGCGATCGCTACAACGGCGACCTCCAGTGCTTACAATGTCTGGGGAGATGCTGGCAAAACTCCTGGGACCGGTTTACATGGGACGAGCTGGATGGTCCAGATTCTCCCCTATGTGGACCAGGCCCCGCTCTACAATAAATGGAACTTCAACACCAACGTGATGGGCAATCGCAGTCTGGCAGAGAATGACATTCCTTTGTTCTATTGCCCTACGCGCCGCAGTAAGATCCGTAAAGTTGATGACAGAATCATGCTCGGAGAAAATCCGGTAGCGGGTTCAACATTACCGTCCAACCGGTTTGTCAAAGGGGGCTCCGATTATGGAACCTGCATTGGCGGTGGAAATGGCTGGGCCGATGGTGATTACTTTCATCTGACGCACCGTACCGATTCGCTGATCGGCACGTTCGGGGGAGGCAGTGGTGCCTTTCTGGGGATGTTCTCTGTGAACAGCGATACCGCGATTCGCGACGTCGATGACGGCACTTCCAATACCATCATGACCGGAGAACTGCAGAAGCTGCACAGTACCAGTGCTCCGAAATCGAGCCAGGATTGTTGGGCCGCTGGTGGTGTGGCTACCATGTTTGATACCGGGATTTCCGGGGGAACTGCAGGGGGCTTTAACAATAGTTTCTACCAGTCGGCTGGTTCCGACCATGAAGGGGGCGCCCATTTCGGTTTCGCGGATGGCTCAGTCCATTTTCTCAGCGAAAACATGAGCTCCCGCGTCTACCTGGAACTTGGAACCGCAGACGGTCAGGAATCGACGAACTTTAGTCCTTGAGTTGACGGAGGATTATACCAACTCTTGGCAATCAGAAATGCAGTGTCATTCGGAACGACTCAATGTGTCACACGAGTTCCCGGATCGGAGTTTGCTGATCGATCAGGTACTGAGGACGTCCGTTGTTGTCTTCGATTGTCGTGGACGCGACATCGATGCCCAGATTGTGATACAGCGTCGCGAAGACTTCCTGCATATGCACGGGGCGATCAACGGCTTCCTCACCCAGTCGGTTAGTCGAACCGATCACCTGGCCTGTCTGCATGCCTCCGCCGGCCATCAGGGCGGCGTGCACGCGGGGCCAGTGATCACGGCCAGCGTTTTTGTTGATTTTAGGTGTGCGACCAAATTCGCCCCAGACTAAGACGGTTACATCTTTATCCATGCCACGATCATGCAGATCCTGAACCAGGGCTGCGACTCCCTGGTCGAGCAGGGGAACGACCTTGCGGGCATGACCAAAGTTATTACCGTGCCAGTCGAAGTGAGCGAAGCTGCAGGTGACGCAGCGTGCGCCTGCTTCCACTGCCCGGCGGGCCAGTAGAAAGCGGGACATGATCGCCTGGTATCCCATGTCCAGTTTGTAGCTGAGAACCTTGGGATCATCTTTACCATAGCGGGCGCGGACTTTGGGGTCTTCGCGTTCCAGATCCAGTGCCTCAACCAGACGGGAGGAAGAGAGGACATCCAGTGCCTGCTGCGTATAGCCATCGTAGGTGCCGTCGGTCAGACCGGTTTCCGAGGTCCTGCGGAAACGGTCCAGGTCTTCCAGCAGTCGCGTTCGTTCGGAGAGCCGTCCCTTATTGATTGAATTCAACGTCATGTTCTCCATCACGCGTCCATCGGGACGGAATGGGGCATGTGTCAGTCCCAGGTAGCCGGGACCCTTAATGTTCCAGGGATCGTGGGCCATCGTGTGTGATAAATCGATGTAGGGAGGGACTGTGGGATGCACGGGGCCTTCGACCCGGGAGAGAGCCGATCCCAGAGAGGGCCAGCCTCCCTGAGGTTGAGAGCTACGGAAGTGATGACCGGTGCAGCACTCAAATGAATCGTGGCGACCTTCTGCGCCAACCAGTGAGCGGATGATCGAAAACTTATCCATCATACCGGCGACGCGGGGCATCAGTTCGCTGATCTGTATCCCGGGGACGTTGGTGTCAATCGGTTTGAATTCACCGCGGACTTCATCCGGCGCGTCTGGCTTCAGGTCGAACATATCCTGATGAGGCGGACCACCGGCGAGAAAAATCATGATGACGGCTTTGTGTGAAGAACGCTTCCCCGACTGTTCCTGTGCTTTCAGAATCTGGGGCAGGGACATTCCACCCATTGCCAGGCCACCAATCTGCATGAAAGAGCGGCGGGGCATGCGGTCACATAAACGAATTGACTGATCTTCTAGCCTGAGCATCAATGCTCCCTTTCAGTGAATCCAAACCATCAACTAACTAACGCTTGCACCTGTAACAGGTTACCTCTCATATAAGCGTAAACCAATACAAGACGTTTGAATAGAAGAATCGGCTGAAAACAAAAGAAAATTAAGAAATTCACCGGTTCTCACCCGCACTTCAGTGGAGAAGCGGGATGAGACCTGAGATTTAACCTTTTGTGACAGCAATACCTGCGAAGTTAGAGACTTTAAAAGCGTTTTCTAAAGTCGATCCGGCCCTCTTCTACATCACCACAGATGGAGAGGCGGTAGTTCCGATCATTCTCGATCAACGAGATTCCACCGGCGGTATTACCATGACTGCTGATCCAGCCCTTTCCTTCCAGCGCATTCAGATAACGTGTGACCCGGTTGGGGGAGGGAATGGCGAATTCAGAAGCGATTTGCTGGACCGAGGGAGAGATTCCGGTCCGGTCAATTTCACGAGTTATATAGTCCAGAATATTCTGTTCACGATCGGTGAGATACTGGTTCATTGATTTCTCCTTGCGCATCACATGCGCAGCTGAGGGCGCAGAAAGAGCCCACAATCATCCTTGAGAATCAGACCCGGATTCCTATACAGGTCTTGAAGAAGAAAAACGCAATGATTCAAAAGTGACTTCCTTCAGCGAGTCACACGCGGCCACCACCAGGTGAATGGGGAGGGAATCAACACGGGCAAAGCATATAAGGCTTATCGTCGATCGTCAATCAAAATTTGAGGCAAGTTCGGTTTATTCATCGTCGATCAGCCGAATCTGCTGGTATTCAGGGACAAATATTTTTTGACCTCAGAGAGGATGCTCCAGGATACGAAAACATAAATACAAACGTTGATGATTTTGTTGCAATTGGACTTTAACTGCCTGTCACATTGAATTATATTGATGTGATATAAGGTGAACCGGAATATCAGCTTGCGCTTGTCGAGTCAATCTCTTGGATTCAGGAGAGTTACCATGCCTGCACACAGTCCCACCCGCCATCCTCTGATCTCTCGTCGGACCGCACTCGAAGTCGGTTCGGTGAGTCTGCTGGGGATGGGAATCAATCACCTGGATGCACTCCGGGCACAAGCGGCTGGCGGAACGAAACACCGTACTGCAAAGTCCTGCATCTTCATCTTCCTCTCCGGCGGTCTCTCTCAGCATGAGAGTTTTGATATGAAGCCGAATGCGAGCGCGGAGATCCGCGGTGAGTTCGATCCCATCGCCACCCGCACTCCGGGCGTGCAGGTTTCCGAACATCTGCCGATGCTCGCGCAGCGCAGTCACCTCTGGTCCGTCTGTCGTACGTTGTCGCATGGGACGAACGAACATTCGATGGGGCACCATATCATGCTCACCGGTCGATCGGATATCCCCACTGGATTCAATCCCGGGCGTCCCATGACTACCGATCATCCTTCGATTGCCGCCATCGCCGGGGATGTACTCCGTTCGCGAACCAATCTGCCCCCCGCCATCGTATTGCCGGATAAAATCGTTCATCGCAGCGGTCGCGTCATTCCCGGACAGTTCGCCGGACGCATGGGTTCCAATCGTGATCCCTGGATCATCGAAGCTTCTCCCTTCCACGCGCAGTCCTACGGTGCTTTTCCGGATTACGCATTCGACCATCAGCAGCGAGGTGGAACAGACAAGCGGGTCTTCAAGACACCGCACCTCAAACTCTCCCAGGGGATGACTCACAGCAGGATGAGTAATCGCATTCAACTGCTGAAGGAACTCGGCGCACAGCGGCAGATGCTGGACAATGCAGGGCAGGTCGAAAGTTTCGACCGCTACCGCGCCGCAGCGATCTCTCTGCTGAATGACGACAAAGTGCATTATGCGATGGATGTCACCAGTGCAGACGATAAGATTCAGGAACGCTACGGCAAAAACTCCTTTGGTTGGTCACTACTGATGGCGCGACGCCTGGTTGAGACGGGCGTGAATCTGGTGCAGGTCAATCTGGGCAACAACGAATCCTGGGATACACACGGAAACATCTTCCCGCATCTCAAAGACAAGCTTCTGCCTCCCACCGACCGTGCCGTTTCCGCTCTGCTGGATGATCTGCACGAAAGTGGACAGCTTAAAGACACCCTGGTTGTCATGTGCAGTGAATTCGGTCGCACTCCCAAGATTTCTCAACTGGCCAAAGTCTATGCAAATCCGGGCCGGGATCACTGGGGGGCGACCCAGTCTATTCTGCTCGCCGGTGGTGGAGTCAAAGGGGGACGTGTTGTCGGAAAGACCGATAAGATCGGCGGCTTCCCCATCGATCAGCCGCAGAAACCGGAAAACTTCGCCGCAACCATCTACAAGGCACTGGGCCTGCCCCAGACCGCTTTCTGGCAGGATGATGTCGACCGTCCGCATTATATCTACGAAGGTGAACCCATTCCAGGGCTCACCTGATACGTACGGAAAGCAGGCAGGTTAAACACTTCGCAGGGCCGGAACAATCTCGGTTCGTGAGGCATACCAGGCAGGGACAACCCCCGCGCCCATTCCCGTGACCAGTGCGAGCAGCAGGCCGATGCCCGCCAGCCGAAATGAGGGAATGAACGCGACGGTCACTGCCTCCGCACCCACCGAAAGGCTGCTGAGTTTGAGAGTGATCAAAGCGATCCCGACTCCCAGAATTCCGCCCGCCAAACTCAAAAGCGTACTTTCCGCCAGCACCACGCCGAAGACCTTACTGCCTGAAAATCCGAGTGTGCGGAGTACCGCATGTTCCTGAATTCGATCTTCGACCGACATCAGCGTTGTCGTTGCCACCAGTGCCAGCACCAGTCCTACACAAGCCAGACCCAGGTAGTGAGCCATCTCGATTAACTGCGACAGATCCCCCAGGCTCTTCGCCTGGAACACCCCTTTAGAACGGGTATTGGTTTCCACAGGACCTGCCCGGTAGAGGTCATCGATGCGGGTACTGACTGCTTCCAGATCCGCATCTGGTTGCAGGAGGACTTCCAGTTGTGTCACGGTCCCCACCAGGTTCGCTCCCTGTCGCCTCTGCAGGAATTCCAGATGACTGTAGATGTAATTCTCTTCAGCCGGGTTGTTCGAGCGATAGATGCCTGCCACATTCACAGAGAGATCGCCAATAGAAAATTTATCTCCCACTTCGATTCCACGCCGCGCCGCGACCGCCTGACCCACGATAGCGGCATCCTGGTGTGACTCGAACTCGTTCCAGTCTCCCTGGATGAATTCAAAGTCCCGTGCGGTGCGCAGTTTGTGCGGGGGAACGCCATAAAAAACGACCACGTCCAGACTGGCCCGGCAGTTGTTGGTGAAGACCTGAATTGGAATGACGTCTTTGACCCCGTTGAATTGCTGAATCTGCTGATCGTAATCCTGAGGCAGGTGACTCGTGGCGGGACAGAACTTGTTGGCCTGGAATACGATCAATGAGCCATTTGCTTCCTGCCGTGATCTGAGATCGCGCATCCCTTCCTGGATGGATTGGATGAAGCAGAACACGAACAGAGCCACCGCAGAGCCGGCCACCGTCAGCATGGTCCGGGAACGATGTCCCCACAATGATTTCACGATATAGCCCAATAGTTTCATGGGGTCTCCTTGATACTCACGCCTGATCCGGAGAGCGCCGTCTCTGGCTCGTTGTTTCGCTGTACCAGTTTGCCGTGATCCAGATAGAACTGTCGGTCTGCGATGGTCGCCGCTTCCGCATCGTGAGTGACCATCAGCAGGGTGATATCCAGTTCCCGGTTCAGACGTTTGAGCAGATCTAGAATCTGTTCTGAGGTCTCCGGATCCAGGTCACCCGTTGGTTCGTCAGCCGCGACAATCAGGGGATGTTTGACGATTGCCCGGGCTATCCCGACCCGCTGTTCCTGCCCACCTGACATCTGTCGCGGATAATGATCGGCCCGGTCCAGCAGGTCGACGGCTTCCAGCGCGACTTCCACCCGTTTGCGTCGCTCGTTCCGCGAGAGCGGGAGTAGCAGCAGTGGGAGTTCGACATTCTCGTACGCGGTCAAAACCGGAACCAGGTTATGTGTCTGGAAAATGTAACCCAGGTGGGCAGCTCTCCAGTGAGCCAGGCGGCTCCGTGATAATGAGGTAATCTCAACACCATCCACGATGATCGTACCCGAGTCGGGGCGGTCGATGCTGGCGATCAGATTCAGTAGTGTCGATTTTCCGGTACCGCTCGATCCCATCAGCGAAAGAAATTCGCCCTGTTCAATGTTGAGAGAGACCTGGTTCAGCGGGGTGATGGTCTCGCCCCCCTTGTGATACTGTTTGGTCAGATTATGAATTTCAACCAGTGGCATTTTCAGTTACCTTCATGATTAGTTTCGCCGGTGATAGTAATTCGCTCGTCTGGCTGCAGTTCCGATGTCGGGGAGGCAATCAGTCGACTCGATACATTCAGCCCCTGTGTGACCTCCAGTAGAGGGCCATTTGCATGCGGGCTGGTTTCAATGACCTGCTGGCGGGCGATCTGGCGACTTTGATCTGTAACCCAGACACAGGACTGACCGGCGGCGTTCTGTTGTACCATCTTTCTGGGGACGTAAATTCGGGATTCCCGGTCCTGGTCTTTCTCTGTCTGCTCATGTTTCGGAGCGAGGAAGGTTACATCCACCAGCATCTCAGGCTTCAGCAGCGGCGTCGGTTCATCAATTTTGACTTTGACCTGCAGCGTATTTTTCTGAATATCTGCTTCCGAACTGATAAACAGGACGCTACCACGCACTGGTTCGCTGAGTGCCGGGTTATCGATCTGAACCGGTTGATTCAATGAAACCTTGGGAATATCTTCAAAACGCACATCGACACGAATCTGCAGCCATTCCGGACGATACATGGTGACGACCGTACTGCCATCGAATTTAGTCATCTGAGTCAGCATGTTTCCCACACTGGAACCCGGCTGCGCCACAAGCTGATACACGCGTCCCGCGACTGGGGCGCGGATCGTCATACGCTCCAAAGCAAGTCGCGCCTGATCGACGGCCACCTGGGACTGTTCCAGACGTGCGGCGGCTGCAGCCACCTGTGCCTGGGCTTCATCTCGGTCTTTCTGTTCCGCTGTCAGCAGTTTCAACTCCGTCTGTAGTGCCTGGCACCGCGCCTGCAGTGCCTTCTGTTCTGAGATCAGGGATTCCTTACGTCCCATCAGTTCTTCATACGCCGCAGTCGTCGATTCAACCTCGGTCTTCGATTCGTCAATACTTCGCTGAGTGACTGCGCCGCGGGCTGATTTCTTGCGCTCAAAATCCAGCCGCGCGAATTCCAGATCTGCTTTGGCTCTACGGGTCATGAAAGGCAGATTTTTTAGCTGGGTCTGAATCTTAGCCAGTTCCGCCTGCGCTGAACTGAGTACCGCTTCCAGATGCACGGGCTGTGACAGGCGCACCTCAGCAGCTTTCAGCGTCGCTCGAGCCTGTTGCAGTTCCGCTTCCCGCAGCTTCCCCGTGGCAATGGTGTTCTTCAATGCCAGTTCGGCATCCACTTTCACCAGCCGTGCGATCGGTTCCCCCTGTTTGACTTTCTGATCCTCGACAACCAGTAACTCTTCCACTACACCGGGAGCCAGTGCAGCGACCCGAATGGGGGTCGGCCGCGGTTCCACCCAGCCAGCCGCCTGGAACAGAGGCGTGCCGGCGCTGCGGACCTGGGCCTGCGAGACGATCACCGGCATCACCGTGACCGGTTTGGGAGGAAAGATCAAATCACGGGAGGCATAGGCAATCAGAGCGGCAAAACCGACCAGCAGAGTGCCAGGCAGCAGATAGCGCGTGAGTAACCGGAATCGCGTGTGCCCCCGCAATTGTGGGGGGGCACTGCGATCCAGGGCCAATTGGGATAAATCAACCTGTGACATGATTTACTTCCGTACAAAAACCTGGTTGGCGAAGACGGTCAGATTACCGGAGTCGTCCCGTTTGGCTTTCCCTTTGACGACAACCGTCTGTAGTTCTTTCAGATTCAACAGCTTGCGGGCATCTTCCTTGATCAGCGTGCCGTCTGCATCGACGACTTTGACCAGGGCGGTCGCACCGGGTAACTTGTCGGTTTCACAACAGTAGTCCCAGGGTTTCTCACAACCATCGCCGGGAATATCACTACAGGCCTTCAGGGAATTATCCACGATGGAAAACGCGGCCCGGCCGTCAATCCAGGGATTTTCGCTCCCGCCAATTCGTCCTACCACGACAACCTCTTCTTCATCCTGGGATGATTCGCGAGCTGCAATCACTTCTTTCGCGCCCGCCGGTTCACTGGTTAAAATAATTTCCGAGGCAGCAGCCGTCGGTTTTGTAGCAGACTCGACTGCGGAGTTCGCATCAGCAGACTCTCCAGGTTCAGTGGAAGACTGGCCACAGCCTACTGCAGAAAGACAGACAGCGGAGAGGAACAGAGTGGAAAACATCAAACGTTTCATTGAATTCAATCCTTTAAAATGAGTATTCAACAGGTTAAAAGCATTACTAAACAGATTTGAGACCATCGACGATCGGCAGTCGCAATGCCCGCAGGGCGGGGGGAATCGCTCCCAGGAGACCCAGCAGAATTCCGACTCCCGAACCGATCAACAGTGAGACCGTGTCGATCTGCAGTGAGAACGCGCCCATTGTAAAACGAACGGCGACCCCATTGATCAGCAGCACCGCGATCAAAGCTGCGATCAGACTGGCAGCCGTCGAGAGCAGGATGCCCTCCTGGATCAGGCTGATCACAATCGCCCGGCGGACAAAGCCGAGTGTCTGCAACATAGATAGTTCACTGGTCCGGCCGACAACCGCACCGTACAACGTATTCAAACCGGCGAACACACCGGCGCCGGAGACCAGAAACACAATCAGCCAGGCCAGCATCCGAATCGGACCATAATCTTTTTTCAGTCCCTGGTAGTAGGAGACTTCGCGAACTGACTGTAATTCGAGGTCAAGGCGTTCTTTGCAGAACAGATCCAGATCAGGGTAAACATCGGGGGAGTCCAGCGTGACCGCAACCAGGCTCAGATCCTGGCGTTTCATTGCCTGCTGCAGTTCGTCGAGGCGACACCAGATCTCTGATTCAAACGCAGAGCCACCTGCGGAGAAGGTACCGCTGATTTTCCAGGGGCGCCCCTCCAGTTCGATTGCCTGGCCGGTCGTCAGCTGTTCGGGGGAGAGTCCCAGCTTGGTAGCGACCAGCTGGCCAATCAGGACTTCTCCCGGTTCGGGCCAACGACCTGATTCCAGTTCGACTTTACGACGGACCAGGAGTATCGCCGGCGTTACACCGCGCACCAGACCCATCGCAGTTCGTTCCTGTTCGGGGAGCGTGATCTGTGTTCCCAGGTACAATTCGGGAGACGCGTATTTGCGGCCGTGAAATTCTTTAATGCCACCCACACTGGCGGCAACAAGTTCGCTGGTCCGCATTGGAATGGATGAGTATTCCAGATTTTCCCCCATGCCCAGCGAAAACAGAATAGCCACATCTGGATCACCGCTGGCGGACAGACTGTGTTCCAGTCCCCGAATGAAACCGACTACGATAAACACCAGCACGATCACGGTCGTCAGGCCGGTCAACGTGAGCAGGGTACGCAGGGGGCGACGGAACAGATTCCGTACGCCATATTCCCAGGGGATTAATGAAAAACGGAGCATGAATGATTCTTTTGAAGTATCTGCAGCGCGGCACAACAAATCGAGTCAGCGCGCAGCAGGACATACGTGAAGCAAGCGGAATTAACGCAGGCGGTACTGATTCAGGAGCAGATCAGCAGAGAAACGACATCTGCGCACAGCGCAGCGCACGACCGGCGGGTGGGGGCGGCGCGGAAGAAAGCGGTCGGGAAACCGAGTGAATGTCTGAGAGAAGGGATTCGGTCTCTGAAAGGACAGGCATGATCCAGAGGGGAGTCAGCAATGTCAGATCCAGTTGATCGGCTTTATCATGGATCGCTCCGAAACAGAAGCACTGGCAACATTCATCAGAGGCATGCTCTGGGGAGAGTGGTGTTTCTGAAGTCGGCGGCTGACAGTGACTGCAGCAGCCAGTGCTGACGGCGTCTGTAGATTCTGCGCCGGCTGGCATGCAATTTAACGGGCAGGCCAGAATCATCAGGGAGCACAGAAATGAAAACAGCTTCTCAGTCACAAATAACCTTCTTCTTACTAGTTCCTTCTCATCCTAGTCGTTCCCAAGTCTCAAGACAACATCATTTCGCCTGCCGCATCTGAAATTCGGGGAAGCGTTCTTTGTCGCGCTCGCGGACTCGTATCCAGTGATCGGTAAAGGAGAGGTTGTCGTGAACTTCCACTGCCGGCATATGACATTGCAGGCACTGACTTTGCATCGACTCTTTGGAACACACCGGTGCATGATCCTTGAGATCGCTGTGACAGTTCAGGCAGATCTGGCGGTAATATTCCGGATCGCGGCTGGCCTGCTGATGCGGATTGTGACAGGTGGTACAGTCAAAGCGGGCCGATTTGCCGTCCGCCAGTTTGACGTCGGTCTGCTTCAGGAAACAGGGGCTCTGAGACATTCCCACGGGGGCAAAACGATAGAGCAGATCATTCGCAGGATGGATTTCATCCGCCTCCAGTTGATCGAAGCGGCGATGGCACTCTCCACAGCGATTGATCGACTCCAGAGGGGTCAGTGAACTCCATTTGGTCAGCTTGAGATCTTTATCCCCACGTTCGACGGCTTTGATGTGTTCTTCGCCATTCAAGTGGCAGCGGACACATGAGACCCCCGGAATGATCACGTCCGATTTGATTTCACCTGGCGAATCCCCCAGCCAGGCCGCGTGACAGCCAAAGCAGTTCTGAGTTTTAGCATGGTCGCTGACTTCTCCCAGCGCGTTGATGCCGGTCTGCTCATGGGCCAGTTCCTGCAGACCGAGTGTGATTCCCAGTTTGCCGGAGGGATACCAGGAGACGATGTGCTGCAGCAGTTCTGACTCTCCCTTTTCATTCGGAAACAGCGAAACCGGTGTCATCGCATGCATGCCGGAACCGAAGACCCAGTCGATCCGGACGGGTGCCGGATAACTGTCGCAGTCGACCCACAGCGCATCATCTTCTTTGAAGAACCGGTAAGTATGCCCGTTCTCTTTGAGGGTGACTTCCCGGTCAACAAATTTTTCAAGTACGCCTGGATCGGTGGCTTTGCGGAGGGTCCGCAGATGAGGGGCGCCTTCGAACTGCTGACAGAATTTGTCGTGACATTCACAGCAGGAACGCGACGGGACCGGCTGATGCACCGAACGGACATGCGGAACGAACTCCGTTTTCTGCTGTGATCCGTACAGAAACAGGCCGGCACCTGACAGGCAGGCCAGTAACAGGATCGACAGGGGGATGAGAAACGGGTACTTCTGGATCATTGCAGGGCATCTAACATGTTCTGACTGGGGACGACCAGTCGGTCCTGGGGATGCTGTTCGATTAACTGACGAAAAGTTGACGCGGCATTCGCGGGATCGCCGGATTCCAACTGAATCTGCGCTTTCGCATACAGACTCTCGCTGTCATCAGCAGTCAAAGCGGCGATGGCTTCGGAACAGTCGCCGTGAATGTATTCGTTGATCGCCCGCGCGAGCGTTTCTGAAACTTTTTCGGGCGGACTGTGGTCACCTTTGATTCCCGGACCTGCCTGAGCGAGAGGGAATTCGTCTGTCGGGCTGGTCTGCTGATAGGCCTGCAGGCGTAACAGGCTGGGAGCACCCGTGTCGAGCTGTTCCTGATAAGCCAGTTCTTTCTGACAGAGTTCGAATTCCCGTTTGACTTCAGGAGAGTCGTAATGTTGCAACAGTGGATGCAGCACACGCAACGCGGCTGTATAGAGCTGCATCGCACGAAACGTTCGCGCCTGAAGCAGCGCCGGTTTCAAATTGGGAGAGCCGGTCAGCATGCCCCACCAGTCAGCACAGTCTGGCGTGCCACTCGGATCGGGCAGGGAATAGGTCCACTGTTTACGATTCAGAAACTCTTTGACGGGGAGTAACTTGATGATCTGCGGTGTACTGAGTAATTCACCCGACCAGCCATAGGGGATGACTGCCGCGTCGACCGACATTGGCTGCCAGCGACTGTCAAACAAGGCACGAATTGTCCGGGTCTGACCGTTTGGAACCAGCAGCAGTTGGCAGTTCCGATCTTTGAGGCGGACCCACCAGCCCCCCCAGCCACCACTCATGCGTGGCTTCTGTAACATCCAGCCGTCAGAAAGTTCCGCGTTCAGGGAAAGTTCATCGAATAAGCGTCCCTGTTTCAGCGCCTGTCTGTGAGTGAGGTAGGGGCGAACTTTGTGATCCGCCTTGATCCAGCACAACATGCCCGCGGAATCAATGTCCATGCAGTGGGCCGTTCCCTCATATTCGAGTGGTCCGATCGCCTGGTTCAGTAGCGTGATATCCAGCTCGGGAGCGAGGCCCCAGCCCAGTCGCTGTGACTGACCGGGTAGCGTTCCGGCTGCCGCTTTGCCGCTGAGCAGAAGCAACCCGAGTCCCAGTAGCAGGCGTCCCAGAGCGGGTGAAAGCAGATCTTTGGTTTTGAGCAGTTTTATTGGATAGGGGTGTGCCTCCAGGCTGCGTCCCAGCAGCAGGGCGATGCCAATCGCGCAAGGGGGAACGGCATCGGCATTCAGCCAGGCTGGAACCGCGAAGATCAGGAATGCAAAACTTTCCAGCCAGCCGGTGGAGTAAAAAATGAGATAACACACGGTGACCAGAGTCAGAATACCCAGCCCGGCTGTTTCGACTGTCAGTCCCTGTGCGAACGTCGGCTGCCAGACCGTTGTGGCCAGCAGGTCTCGGGCGTAGAACAGGCCAGGGAGGAGCTGTGTCAGTGAATCGGAGAGCGTAAACCAGCCACGTGGGGTGAGCATCAGGGCAAAAGCGGATGCGGCAACGAGCAGACCAGCCTGCTTGCGGGTGACTGTGGACTCGGTCTGGATGCCGGTCAACCAGGGGACGATCGCGATCACAGCAATTCCCAACAGGCAGAGTGGCGCGAGATTGGCCCACACCACCAGTGAGATGAGCACGAGGACCGCATTCTGTTTCGTTGGGGACTTGCTCCAGCGGACTGTGGCGATCCAGTTCAGAAAGAGCAACCAGCAGTCCCAGAGTCGGGGCGTCGGTTGCCAGGCAGCATTCGCAGCCAGCAGCGTGACCAGCGCCAATGCAAACGCGGCCCACTGCAGTTGCGGCTCAAACCGTCGCATGAGGAGATAGAGTAACAGCAAGACGCTGCAGAACTTGAGCAGCATCAACCCCGAAAAGCCGGCGATCAGCCAGCTCATAAAGAAAGGGAAACCGCCCAGCCAGTCTGCTTCCGCTGTCGGATTGCCTGCCGCCAGGATTGGCCCCGGAACTGCCAGCTCTGCCAATACTGTCTGTCCCCGGCTCAACTGCCACCAGACGTCCGCCGCAGCGATCGGCGTCAGTACGAAACTGGCGGTGACGATCAGCAGAAACAGGCGGCGCAGTCTCCGATCTGTTGTCGACAGGTCAGGTTCAGTCATGGATTGAGCCACTGGAACGGAAATGTGATAAAGTCAATTACATCAGACGATTAGGACGTGAACTCCCTTTGATTATATAGTTCCGCGCGGGCTGTGAATATGCAGGAACCTCCCATCGGGCAGAGATTCCGTAATTCGAGCGGTCTGTCTCTTCTCATACGCGTCAGTTCGTCGATTCGCGATAAAAAACGGGGCTTTCCCAATAGAAAAGCCCGATCGCAGGTACGACCGGGCTTTCGAAGATGACAGATAGTGCGTTTCAGACAAGTTTATTTTGCCAGCTGACTGACTTCACCTGCATTGAGGGCCCGATCGAATACCGCGATTTCATCCAGGCGGCCCTCCCAGTTGGAGTCATTATCTGTCCGTCCGCCGAAGAACAGTTGTTCCAGCAGCACGCCGGATGCCCCCGGTTTCGATTCCAGTTCGATTTCCGGTTTGCCATTCAGGTAGACGGTCAACTTGTTGCCATTGCGAACGATCGCCACATGATTCCACGTCCAGCGTTCAACGGCAGTTTTGCCGGCGTGCAGTTTGCGATCCGTACCGTTCATGTAGACCAGCTTGCCCGGATGTTGTTTGCCTCCCAGTCCGAGGTGATCGCCATAGGCGGCCAGTCCGTGGTTCGGTCCCTGTGAGAACATCCAGCCGCTGATGTCGCGGGCGTCGAGAGGAATGCCGTTCCAGATCCAGAGCGAGACGGTAAACTGATCACCCAGGTCATTCACACGAGTCTGCAGACGATTGCCGGCGAAGTGAACGGCCCGGTTGGTTTCGGTTCCCGTGCAGAACGATTTCGAACGGGCTCCTTCGAGGAAGTAAGCGATGGCCGGTTCGTAAATGCCGTCCCGCTGATTGCCGGAGAGATCGCGGGCCCGGGGACCATTGAATTCGTCCAGTCGCCAGTAGGCAGCCGGCTTGAAGCCCAGGATTGATTCGACGGCAGGACCACGGCTCTGCTCATAGAAGCGACGGGGCTGATTCGAAACTTTCTCGAGCAGTTCGATGTCCGATTCCACGATACGGGGCTCGGCCAGGACTTCGAGGCCTGCGGATCGGGCGGCCCAGGTATTGTATCCGCCGAGCAGATGCTGCTCGGGAGGCGGAATGTATCCATCGCCTCCGTTGGCCAACTCAATGACCATGGTCTGTGGCAGCGGACTTTGTGCTTTGACTTTCAGCCCGGAAAGGGCATAGGTTTCATTGGGAGTGGTCGCGATCGCGATGTCGCCGATGCGGAGTGCCTGTGTGACGACCTCGGTTGACTGTCGTTCGTGCAGCATGATCTGCTCGCGAGCGTAAATCTCTTCCTGTGTTTCCGGCAGCTTATCGCCCATTTTCTCGACGATCCGCTGAGACCATTCGAGCAGCTGTTTGTCGGGAACCCGATAGTTCAACTGCATCCGGTTCTCAGCCATTTCAACGTCGGCGTCTTTGCGATACGTGATGTTTTTGTAGACGCCCATGGTCAGTTTAACGAGCTCGCTGGAGTATTCATTGATGTCATCGGTGAATGACCACTGATCCTGCGGCTTGGTATAGTCGCGGCGGTAAATGTCACCACTACAGCCGTGCGACATGATCGCTACGAACTCGGGAGCATCCTTGGGTAGTTTCTTACCGATTTCTTCCTGCAGGCCGTTACAGTAGAGACCAAAGTAGTCGGCGCTCAGTGAAGGGGCACCAAAGTAGTGCATCGAAAAGTTCGCCAGTAGCGCGATCGGACGACCGTCTTTTGACTGAAACGAGATCAGCGACAGATCGGGATCTTCGGGACCGGATTCGCCGATGACATCATCCCAATTCCGACCTGCATGCATGGTGGCCCGCACGGTCGGGTTACCGAACGGGTCGTTGCTGATGCGATCGGGACGCTTGATCCAGCGACGCAGGGCGGTGAACTTGGCAGCGTTGCCAACACCCCAGCCAATCTGAGCCGGTTCCAGTTTTGCTTCGGCTGCAACGATGGCGTCGACCAGCTTGCCTCGGAGGAAAGGCGTGTATTCCGGATCGGCACTGGTTCCCAGGCAGCCCATGCTGGAAGGGACCGAGTGTGCGTGGGTGGCGGAGATCAACATATGGTCGGCCGGGATCCTGGTTTTCTGTGCGGCCAGTTTTTTGACTTCATCCAGAAACGGACGCGTCATCATGCAACTGTCAACGACGACGATTGCCAGGCGGTCTTCGCCATCGGCGACGACGATCGCCCGGGCATTGACTTTGGTGTAAACCTTATCGACGCTACGGCTCTTCATGCTGCCATTAACGAGGACGGGGAGTTTCACCGGGGTGACATCCATGATGGTGGCGCCGACCTGCAGTTCCGCGTAGGAACGTTCCGGGATCAGCAAAGCAAGGCAGGCGAGCAGGAGGGGGGCGAGAGTCGGTTTCATGTGAGGATCCTTTGTAATGACAGCCAACTGCGGGTTTGAAGTTTCATCACCGTAGACTTCGAGTATATCCGCTGGTTTTACAGAACGAAATGGAGATACTTAGAGTTCTTAATTAAAATGGCAGGTTAAAAAAACAGCCTGCAACAGTGCATTAATGGCTGTTGCAGGCTTATGTTGGTCTAAAGCTGCTTACTTACTCTTCAACTCAAAGTTGGCTTTGTTCTCACCCGGTTCATTGACCTGGGCGATCAGACCACTGGTGGTGCGTTTGGTGTATTTCGCGGGAATCTTTACGGTCGATTTTTCCTGTGGCTTTTCCGCGAGGGCCATCGCGTTTTCTTCTTCAACGACAGGCGGACTGATCGTGACTTCATATGCTGAGCCGACATCTGCCTGGGGAAATGAGACTGAATAATTTCCGTTCTCATCCAGATTGGCGTACGCACTTTCGCCAGATTTGGACGAAGTGAACTGGATGCTGGCCTGTTGCAAGGGCGCTCCATCGAGGGTCACGGTTCCTGAGATCTCCACTGCGGGACGGACATTCGGATCTCCCGAACAACCCTGAGCCAGCAGCACAGAGCTCAGCAGGCAACTGAAAAGTGATAGACGATACATTATGAAAATCCTGAATCAAATGTGACGTACGTGACTGGTATCACATACGTCACTCAAGTCTATAGGAAAAGAAAATAGAACCAGTGGCCGTGGCTTACCACTCGCCGATGGTCTGGCCGTCATCGCGGACACAGAGTTTCTGGATCAGTAACAGGTCTGCGTTGTCGCTCAGGAAACGGGTTGCTCCGTCGCAGAGCAGCACATGCACACCGCCGGTGTGGTAGGAGGTCAGGGGGGTGTTCCAGTCCCATTGGGCATTGGCTTCCGCACCCGTCGATTTCGGATTGGGGCTGTGGAAGACCGACGTTACTCCGGTGCCGAAACGATGCTGTCCGGCTCCGCTGGCAATCCACTGAGTGACTGTACCGGCATAACTGGTGCCCGCCCAGCCTGAAGTGTAATCGGAACGCTTCAGAACCGGATTACTGGCTGAGATCCGCGACTGTTCGGCAATGATGATCGTGTTCGACGATCCATCGGTCACGTCCCGCATACCTTTGCACTCGTTGATCAGCAGACAGCCCGTGTTAGTAGCAAAGCTGTTATACTGTGTTTCGTAAGAGACATTCGTGCGCGCTGCAGGGTCAGGATATGCACCCATGATGCCGACATACTGATGAGACTGGGAACCCTGCTGTGGTTCGCCATTGGCATAGCTGATGGCCGGGTCTGAGCTGGAAGGGCACATGTAAATGGGAGTAATGACTTTGTCTTTGAAGAGCAGGGTGTCGCCGTTGTATGCGCCGCCTCCGCCTTCCCAGAAATCGACGTCGCTGGTCGGGCTGTTCTTGGCGAGTTCGTAAATATTTGCCTGATCCATGTAAGGCAGCAGAGCGAAACGCCAGTTGTGAGGGCCATCATTGGGCGCTCGCGAACCGATGGGGAACTTGAGATAGACGTCGTGATAATTGTGGAGCGCCAGCCCCATTTGTTTCAGATTGTTTTTGCACTGACTGCGGCGGGCCGCTTCGCGGGCCTGTTGCACGGCGGGCAGGAGCAGGGCGATCAGAATCGCGATAATCGCAATCACAACCAGCAGCTCGATGAGCGTAAAACCAGATTTGCGCGTGACACGCGGCGGGTAATTCAACATTGGTAACCTTTTGGAAATATAACTGGGAAGGAATAAAAGGTGGGACAGCAGAGGCATGCTCCGAGGAATTGTATTTTAAATCGCAAGGGGGAGACCGCACAAGTAAATTATATTAAGAAATTGCAATCTGCGTACATCTTACCTTGATGTAAGGAATTGCAGAGGAACTTCTTACGCAATATGAGGATTTTATGACCCCGAAGTGCGAAGATCTTCTGAGTCTGTGTAGCAGGAGCGGAGGAAATGCGGATTACAGACGACGAGAAATACCAGATCGTCTTTGCTAATATTGGTGATTCTCTGATCAGTGTCGGGCGGGATTCTTACAACATCGCCAGGATACACTTCCGTGGGTTCATAGTCGCCGACTTCGACCAGACCGGTTCCCGAGAGCATGATGTAGCGCTCGAAGGTTCCCTTGAGACGATGGAACCGGGTTCGCTTGCCAGGCTCGACGCGGGCACGGGCGAGGGAGACTTCAGGATCCACATCCGGGCTAGACATCTCCAGGATATAGCACCCTTCCTCAAAGTAGTATTCGTCTTGTTCCTGGGGGCGGGTGATGTGATCCATGCGCGTATCCTTTCAAGTGCATTGATTGTCGTCAGAGTATTGTCTGAACCCGAATCATAAAGACCAATCCTGTAGAATGAAAGTATCGGGGCCGTTTTCCAACAGGTTGTACTGTGACTGAGTAAAAAAACGAGCACCAGCCTGGGGAGACTGGTGCTCACTCGAGTTTGTTGATTATTTCTCTGCGGACGAGATCAGGTCAGTTCAGAAATGATGCCGTCGCCGCAGAAGTCGGGTTTACCGAAGGTCTCGATGTGATGACCCATGCCGTGGGCCAGCGACATCAGCAGACGGTTATGGGGAATGTTCTTGAACTGTAATGAACGTCCCATTTTGAAATCAAGTCCTTTACCGACGAGTACCAGCGGCACATCGTTCAGCGTATGGGAGTTCCCTTTACCCAGTTCGTTGGTCCAGACGACCGTGGTGTTGTCGAGCAGGGTTCCTTCGCCATTGGGCTCGGGAGTCTTGTCGAGTTTTTCAACCAGATACGCGAGCTGTTCGCAGAACCATTTGTTGATCTTGGTCAGCTTTTCCTGCGAATCTTCGTCGCTGTCCGGTTTATGGGAGAGTGAGTGGTGACCATCGTCGATCCCCAGCCACTTCATCCGTGCCTGACCGACCGAATTCGTATACTGCAGCGTCGCGACGCGTGCCATATCGTTGGCCAGACTATTGACCATCAGATCGATCTGCATTTTACTGGTGACCGGCATGTGGTCGTTGTCGTTCTTGATGCCGACTTCCTGAACCGGAACTTTGACAGCCAGTTTCTGTTCTGCGCTGGCTTTGAGTTCCTGTTCCATCTGGCGGACGTAGCTTTCGTGCTCTTCGAGCAACTGCTTGTCGGAGCTGCTCAGCTGAGACCGAACCTTTTTCAGGTCTTCACGGACGTCGTCCAGAATGCTGGCCAGGCTCTTACGATCTTTCATCTGACCGTAGATCTTTTCAAACATCAGGTAGGGATCGTCAATCGGCGCGACCGGTTTGTTGGGGCCTGCATAAACCATACGGGTCCAGGGGTCGGCACGATGTGGAACGTTCACACCAAATTCCAGTGAACCGAAACGGGTGCGGGTCTCTTTATTGCTCTGCAGGAACCGTTTGAGTTCCTGGTCGATCGACAGTCCGCTGGCCCAGCCGGCCGGAGTGTGCGATCCCCCCTGGATGTTACCGGGGAGTAATTCGATTCCGGTTAAGAGACAGCTCATGCCCCGCATGTGACTGTCACCGTCTCCCCGGACGCGGTCAGCGACCCCTTTGATCACCAGCATCTGGTCCTGATATTTCTTCAGGGGCTGCATGATTTCCTTGAGCTCGAACTTATCGCCGGTCTCATCGGGCCAGTAAGTTTTGGGAACGATACCGTTGGGGCTGAACATCACGATCATACGCTTTTTGCGGATGCCGGCATCGGCGGCAAAACCGAGGCTGGGCAGATGCGAAACCAGCGGCAGGACTGCAGAAGAGAGTCCGAGTTTTTTGAGGAACTGGCGGCGGGATTGATATTTCATTGGTAGGCTCTTTCTCAGGATTGAGGCTGGTGCAGGGCAGCAACCTTCATGATTTCTACGAGCAGTTGTTGAATATTATATCCGGATTTTTCGAATCGGGTGGTCAAATCGTCACGGATTTTTTCGCCATAGGCATTAATCGGCTGTTTGACGGCCTGATGGAACAGCTGGTCTACAAAGGCGGCATGGGCGTTCTGATCCTGAGAGATATACTCTGCCAGATCGCGGGCACCATTAAACCTGACGGTATCACCGGTGAGTGAAACCAGCTCTGCAGAGGCGTTAATGTCTTTTTTGACTTCCTGTTTTCTGTATCGACCAATGGCGTCAAAGTGCTCCAGACTGAATCCGAGCGGGTTAATGATGCTATGGCACGACATACAGGCGGACGGTTTCGTGATCTGGACGACCTTTTCGCGGGTTGTCATTCCTGCATGAAAATCGCCGTCTTTGAATTCTGTTGCCTGTGGTGGCGGCTTCAGGGAACGACCCAGCAGACGACGCGTGACGAACACGCCACGGTGGATCGGTGAACTCAGATTGTGGTAGGCGAAGTTGGCCATCAGGTACGGGTGCGTCAGGACGCCGGCCCGTTTGTCTTTATCGAGAGATACCTTCTGGAATGATTCTCCTTCCGGCATCTCAACCTGGTACACTTTGGCCAGTCGCGAATTCATGTAAACGTAATCGGCCAGCAGCAACTGACGATAGTCGGACGATCCGTTCCAGACGACGTCGTCGATGAACATATCCAGCGAAGTTCGCAGATCGGCGACCACCTGATCGTCGAATTCCGGGAAGAGCGCTTTATCTTTCGCCAGCTCTTCTTTTTCATCCAGCTGTAACCAGTGGTGGAAAAAGTATCGCAGTTTGGCCTGGGCCCGGGGATCATTCAGCATGCGTTCGGCCTGCTGGGCAATCTGTTCCGGCTTGTTAAGGCGTCCCGCTTTGGCGGCATCATACAGCTGGCGATCCGGCATGGAATCCCACAACCCGTACGAGAGACGGGATGCGATTGTGAAATCGTCCGGCTGTGCGAATTCGCGGTCGGTATACAGGAAGCGGGGAGACTTCAGAATCAGCAGGAGGGATCGCTTGGCTGCCAGCTCAGTTTCCAGTTCAGGCTGAAAATGCTGATCTACGAAAAACGTTTTCTGCTCTGTTGTCAAAGGCCGGCGAAAAGCGAGCTCGGCAAAGCGATGACAGAACTTCTGGACTTTATCCCGGCGGTCTTTGGCCTCGGGTTTGGTTCCGGCCAGACGATCCAGGTGTTTGATCACCCCCGTCATGATTTCCAGGGCCGCAGACGTCGTTGCGTCATCCCAGGACTTGGAGACGGCTACCCCGCGTTCATACCCGGAAACACTGTCATCCGGTGGGAACTCAGTCGAAACAATAAAGGTTCCCGGAACCTGTTGCGGGACGAGGTGCCGTTGTGGAATCACTTCCTGAGCCTTATGCGGCGGTTTCCACTCCAGGCTGATGGAAGAAGACTTATCTTTGTATTTGAAAACGTGCAGGCGGAGCGTATAAGGGCGACCACCCAGCAGGCGGATCGTCGCTTTATGTTCCTTGGCCCGTCCCTGAGAGCTGACCCATTCATCAATGATCGGTTCCTGCTCATTGACCCAGAGCCGTGCCCCGTTCTCGGTTTTGATGATGAATTCGTAGTCGCCGGTCTCTTCCACGTAGACCGAACCCTCCCATTTCATGGAGAACTCTTCGGCGTTCTTGATTTTCTCGTGGGGGGCCTTATCTCCAAACTGGAAGCTGACAACGGGATCGATGCGTTTTTCAACCCGTTTGTCCCCTTTGAAATTCCGGGTAGAAAAATACTCGGCCCGCAGACCGTTCTCTTTATTCGTGACACGTGCATTTCCGAGGAAATGAGACATCAGGTCGGCGGTCGTATAGAGGTACTGGCGGACCGTCATGTGCGAGAGCTGAATCCGGGAGGCCTGGCTCTGGTCCTGCTCATCCGGGGAAAAGAAGCGGTCAAACACATACTGAGCGACCTGCTTCGCATCCTCACCCTCACAGAGCTCCGGATCTTCTTCCGGCATGGTCTCTTCAATAAGCATGGTCAGTTCAGCCAGGCTCTTCTGCCCCTGAAACGGATTGGCTTTTTCCGTGACACCTTGACCATTTTTTGCATGGCATTCGATGCACAACTTTTGATAAATCTGCGCACCGGTCACCGTTTTCTTGTCGGCGGCATCAGCAGAACTCAAGAACATACCACAGATCAACAACGTGATCGCGGATACGGGAAAGCGTCGGTATTGAGGGATGATCATCATACCAGGCATCACATATTAAGGCAGGAAAAGCAGGAGGGAGTTCGCATTTTCAAAGGTGGCGAAAACACGTACCGGTAACCTACATCATCGGTTAGTGGATTACCTTATCCTTATTATATTCGCTCCCCAGGCATTCGTCAAGGATTGGGAATTGCTCCAAATCGTTTGAATTACTGAGGTTAGTTAAGGAAGAGCTCTGTTTTGCCGCTGAAATCGCCACGGGTGACGTTCTGGCTGTCTCCCGTGGTCAGTCTGATCGTTTCCGATAGAAACTCATTCGCTTCAGATGTTCATTTCAGGACCGGAGCCGTCTGTGCTTTGGTGGTGACTCCGGGCGGGAGTTCCATGATCTGAATGTTGCGGAACTGGATTTCGGCTCCCTCGGATTCCAGGCAGAGGTAGCCTTTTTTGATCGAGGCGTTGCGCACGCCGTTCACGAATTTGCCGTTCACAGACAACTTGACGGTTCCGTCCACGCAGACCACGTCGTACACGTTCCATTGCCCTTTGCCTTTGCAGCGGTTTTCAATCGACTTGCTACGGGTTCCGCGGGGATTGTCGGGAGTGGTGATCAGACCATTGGCGCCGAACAGTTCGCCGTGTACGTAAGCGATGGGGGGCAGGGTGCCGTCTTTCATTTTGTGTTGATTGACCCAGTCGAGTTCGAGCATCTGGATTTCCATCCCTTTGGGCAGGCGTCGACCTTCGGGAACAGTCCCTTCACTCCAGGCGAAGACCCCCGAATTACCGCCGGCTTCCATGTGTCGCCATTCGATATGCAGGAGAAAATTCTCGTACTGTTTATCGGTTCGCATTACGCCAATCGGATGTCCCGTGCAGACGAGCATGCCATCTTTGACATACCAGGTATCTTTGTCGGTATTCACATTCACCCAGCCGGTCAGATCTTTACCGTTGAACAGAGGCTTATATTGAGGCAGGTCTGCTGCCTGAATCACATTGGTCAGTAAGCACAAAGCCAGGAAAGATCCAAAGAGGGTCGCACGTTGTTTCTGCATGATGAGGTCTCCTGTGGGGAACCGCTGATTTCAGGTAGGCGTATGTGAGTCGAGGGCACATTTCAGATTTGATCATACCGCTCGCCGAATCGCGATACAAGCAGATTGCGGCGGTGACAGCAGTCTGAGTCGTCTTACGAATCTCACCCCAGTTCGGAAAGACGCTCTCCCTCGTCAAGCAGATATTGAGGGCGCCCATGAGGATCGTTAATCGTGATGGCGTGAGGATCGATGCCCAGATTGTGATACAGCGTGGTAAAGATGTCCTTGTAAGACACTGGACGATCTGTGACAGCGCTGGCAGTGCGATCGGTTGCGCCAATGACCTGGCCGGTACGCATGCCACCCCCGGCGAGAATTGCGGGACCGACGCGCGGCCAGTGATCGCGGCCTCCGTTTTTGGAGTTGATTCGCGGCGTTCGACCAAACTCGCCCCAGGCGATAATCGTGACGTCGTCCAGCATGCCTCTTTCTTTCAGGTCTGATACCAGGGTGGCGAGCCCATGGTCGACGATTGGGAGCAGCTGCCGCATGCGGGAGAAATTACTGGAATGTGTGTCGAAATCACTGATCGAGATGCTCACGCATCGTACGCCGGCTTCAATCATCCGCCGGGCGAGTAGAAATTTGCGTGTCGCCCCCGGACCCTCACTGGTGTAAAACTTTTGATTTTCAGATGCAACACCCAGACTGTACTTCTCCAATACGGCTGGGTCTTCCTGTTCCAGGTCCAGTGCATCCGCCAGTCGTCCTGAAGTCAGAATGCTGACGGCCTGTTGTGAAAAACGATCCATGGCGTCCATCATTCCACTCGCATCCACTTTGCGGCGGATGGTGTCCAGTTCGGAGAGCAACGTTGTCCGGTTTTCCAGACGTTCCAGCGAGAGGCTGGGATTAAGTTTGAGACTGACCTGATGCTCTTGACCCAGCCGTTTGAGCTCGTTCTGCATCCCTTTTTCCAGCTGTCGTTCGAACAGGTCTGAGATATCGGGACGAAAGGGCTGATACGAGGGGCCGAGGAATCCGGGGCGTGCGCTGTTCCTCACCTGTCCGCGTCCCTGCATGAGATCGACGAACAGTGGTGCTCGGTCGCGGGGGGAACCTTTGAGGTTTGAGACAACAGATCCCAGCGCGGGACGTCCGCCGACGGACTGCATGTCTTTTTTGCGGAATCCGGACTGACATTGGAAGGCATCGTGTGCCCCGGCTGAACCGACCAGAGAACGCACGAACGCAAACTGATCCGCCTGAGCTGCCATCCGGGGTAGCAGTTCACAGAGCTGAATCCCGGGCACGCTGGTAGAGATCGGCTGAAATTCGCCTCGGATTTCAACGGGGGCTTCGGGTTTCAGGTCGATGGTATCCATGTGCGGAGGACCACCGTCCAGATGCACATTGATGATTGCTTTGCGAGAGTGCTGAATTCCCGCCCGTGCTTCCAGTCGCAGTAAATCTGACAGTGTCAGTCCTGCCAGACCGAGTGTGCCGAGTTTCAGAAAATCGCGGCGGGTAGCCTGTGAATGTTGCTGACTCTGTGCGCTCAGAAATTTCAGCATGAATATCCCTTTTCCCTCGAGAGGTCATTCATCGACGCGAAATCGCTTCCCTGTGGTTCATGACGCGCCTGGTACAAATCAAAGTATGTTTATACCAGATTGGGTGGGAAGGACTCAAGCAGGATTCTCGAACGGGAGAACATTCCAACGATTAGAGAAAGTTGGAGAAATCACCGAATGTGAGATTCGGGCGGGCTGAAATACACCAGAGCGAAAACAAGCGGCGTTTGAGGGGCTTCAAAACAGGCTCCACTCTGCGTTAAACCACGCGTCTAATCGGGCCAGTTACGATTGTCTGTAGCTGAATGCCCTGTGAAATGTGGTTTTAAAAACTGAAGGGAATCTGCCCTTTATTGTATATCGCAGAAAGGGGCAAAACGTTAACAACGAATTTCAAAAATAATCAAATTCGTTAGAAACAAAACTTTTTATAGTAATGAACCAAACTTGTTTCTGATCTTCATCAATTCTTAATAGATTTCTCTACAATATAAAATATTGCCGTAGATGAATTACTCGATAACATTTCCAGCAAGAAGATCTTACAGTTTTCCACGATGGAATTCTGAATTCTTAAGATAAGAAAACATACTGCAGAAAGAAAAGACGCACTTGCACGATGGATGCGACACAAACGACCTCACTCCAAACTGAAACTGCGCGAAGCCGTGCTGAGCTGGCTCGAAACTGGGTTAAAGTTCAACCTTCTTTGATGGCTTTCGTTGTAGCATCGACTCCCCAGTTTAGTGATGCAGAAGATCTGCTGCAGGAAGTCGCAGCAGAAATAGCAATTCGTTACGACGAGTATGATAACACGCGGCCCTTTCTTCCCTGGGCCTTGTGGATTGCCAAAATAAAAATTGCCGACTTCTATCGCGGTAAGCGTAAAGACCGGGTGCTGTTCATGGGGGAAGCAATGGACGCCCTGGCAGACGCCTGTTCCCGGGTGCAACAGCTGATGACCGAAGAACGGGATCTGCTCGAGTACTGCCTGGATCAGCTGACAGAACGTTCGCGGCGACTGCTGGGCCTGCGGTATGCCGAAGATTTAAAACCGAAACAGATTGCCGGAGAACTGGGCACCTCAACCGGTTCCGTGCGTGTGACTCTCTCCCGCATTCGTACGACGTTAATGGAATGTGTTCAAAAGCGGGCGGCCGGTGAAGCGAATGTCGGATCTTAGCGAATACAAACAGAGTACGGCGCTCGAGAATATCGACGCCTATCTGGATGGAGAAGAGCTTTCTGAAGAAGAAGCTCACAAGCTTGAACAGTGGATCAAGACCGACAGTGAAAATGCTGATCAGGCCTTCCGCCGCGTGTTTTTGCATTCCTATCTGCGTCAGCGTTTCCAGACACGGGCCATCGGCGAACGACAGGCAAGGGAACTGGAATCTCGTAAGCAGGAACCGCTGATTCTGCCATCTGAGTCGGAAATTGAAATCAAACCCGAACCTCAGCCGCAGACGAAGCCCACCCCCGCGAAAGGTCGGCGGCATCCACTGCTGACCTGGCGCTGGTTTCTGCTGATTGGTATCGGACTCGTGTCCACATTCAATCTGGCTGTCCTGTTCATCAAAGACTTCCAGATCCCTTACGACGAAGAGAAAGCCTTCGAGCAGCCCATCAATTTCGATTCTGATTACATGAAGAAGACCTTCCTGATGGCGCGAGTGGCAGCACAGCCCTTCCTCTATGAAGGCTTCGATTATTCGAAAAAAGAACTGTTGGACAAAGAGGCCGAAGGCGTTAATGGGCTCGACGGTGGTGTCGGCTGGGCAGGGCCTTGGATCGATGAAGGTCCCGTCTACGCTTCGATCGTACACGATACGAAAAAGAAAAACCTGGGCAAGAACGACATGCGACTGTTCGGCACGCTCGGTTTTTCTGACCAGTACGGGAATATGCTGCTCACTAAAGGGGGGCAGTATCGGACTGGCCAGGTTTCTCAGTCCGTCTCAGTGCGACACATCGATCTGCAGCAGGTGCCGCATGCACTCTCTGATGACAAAGGCTTTGGCGCTGATGGTGAAATTCTCTGGTTCAGTTTCATGGCCCAGTCGTACGACAATGAAGGCGACGGACGTTATGCCTACATCGATCTGGGTAACGAAGAGTCGAGCCTGCGGATCGGAAAGCTGTCCTCTGCCATTCGTGGCAACTGGGCTGCCGCCGGACAGGTCAATGGTACCGAGATCAATACTGCTTCCAGTGAAGTACTCTCGGGACAGGCCGTTCTGATTGTAGGTCGCATTCTGTTTCGTCCCGGCGCAGAAGAGGTTGATCTCTGGTTGAACCCCGTGCTGAATAAGATTCCCGAACTGGACGAGGTCGATCTACGGCTGATGGCCCCCGATCTCCGCATCGAACGGGTCAAGATCGTCAGTCGCTATTCGACGGACTTCGACGAGATCCGCGTCGGCGTATCTTTTGTCGATGTGATTCCCGCCAGTGAACATGACGACAACGAATAAGTCATGTCTTGTCTCGGGATCAGAGTTGTGGCTGCCTGCGGGGCATCGTAGAATAAATCTGTAATTATTCAGATTGACTACGCAACTTAGTCCTCATGCCATGGGTGTCCATCGATGAAATTCCCCCGCACACTGCCTCTGCTCTGTCTCTTATTTCTGCTGGCACACAATACTGCAGTTTCTGCAGCCGAGCAGAAGATGAATGTGCTGTTTATCATCTCCGACGACCTGACTGCGACGGCACTCTCCTGTTACGGGAATCAGGTCTGCCAGACACCGAACATCGACCGCATCGCTGCTAAAGGAACACGCTTCACCCACGCCTACTGTCAGGCGACCTACTGCGGCCCCTCGCGGGCGTCTTTCATGTCCGGCTATTATCCCCATGCGACCAAAGCCTTCGGGTATGTCAGTCCGCGGTCCTACATTGGCGAGAAACCAACCTGGGCACAGCTCTTCAAGAACAACGGCTACTACTCAGCGCGTGTCAGCAAGATTTATCACATGGGAGTCCCCGGAGACATTGAAAAGGGGAATGACGGCACCGACGATCCGGCTTCCTGGACCGAACGTTTTAACAGCCAGGGGCCCGAGTGGGCTGCTCCCGGGGATGGAGAGACACTCGAGAATAACCCGGATGGCAAAAAGCCAGCCGTGGGAGGTAATACCTTTGTGGTTGTGGAAGCGGACGGAGATGACCTCGTGCATTCCGACGGAAAAACCGCCCGCAAGGCTGTCGAACTGATCCAGCAGCACAAAGACGAACCGTTTTTCCTCGGGGTCGGCTTTGTTCGCCCCCACGTCCCCTTTGTCGCGCCCCGGACGTACTTCCCGCCTTACAAGCCTTACAGCAAACATGTCCTGCCGGAAAAAGTACCCGGTGACTGGGATGACATTCCCAAACTGGGGATCAATTATAAAACCAGCAAAGGCATGCAGATGGATATCCGGCGACAGAAAAAGGCGGTCGGCGGTTACCTCGCCTCAGTTGCATACATGGATCGTCAGGTCGGGAAAGTCCTCGATGCCCTGGAGCAGGCAGGGATTGCAGACCGGACCATTGTGATCTTCACCAGCGATCACGGTTACCATCTGGGAGAACACGATTTCTGGGCGAAGGTCAGCCTGCATGAGGAGTCTGCTGCCGTACCATTGATTATCAGTGTCCCCGGTAAATCACCCACCGTCTGTAATTCACTCGCCGAACTGCTCGACCTCTATCCAACGATCAGCAGTCTATGTGGTCTGCAGGTACCTGCAGGCATTCAGGGCAAAAATCTGGCTCCGCTTCTGGATGACCCCACACTGAGTGTCCGCGAAGCTGCCTTCAGTGTTGATCCACGCAATAAAGGCAATCGCGGCTTTCTGCTCCGCGATGATCGCTGGGCTTATATTCAATACCGGGAAGACGCTTCGGGAGGCATCGAACTGTTCGATATGGAAAACGATCCCAAACAGTACACGAACCTGGCCGAAAAACCGGGTTATGAAAAGGTTGTGGCCCAGTTCAAACAACGGATGACTGAGAAGCTCAAGGCAGTCCGCACGAATGATCTGGGACACAGTTACGACTGAACCGGCGGGACAGAGTCGCTCACTCGATGGGGATCTGTTGCGTCTCACCTGTAGCAGAGGCCTGATAGGATGCGTATATCGTTCTCAGAACCTGCAGACTGTCGTGGCTATCGAGTGGCGGCGGTTCTTTGTCGAGCACAGAGCGGATCGCCGAATGCACGAAAGGCGTGTAACCTCGTGGCTGCACCGATTCTTCAAATTTATGAATCGTTCCCGGCTTGTCCGAGTTGAGATGCCACTGCAGGTAACGACCCGTAGAATAATCCATCTCCAGCCAGCCCTTGGAACCCCAGATCTTGATCAGCGACTGTTTCCCACGATTCGTGTAATAGCCCGACGACAACGTGCCCAGAAAACCTTTATGGAACTTCAGGCTCAACGCCACCGAGTCTTCGACATCGATCGGCTGACCTCCGATGTTAGTGACAAACCCGTTCACGGCACTGATTCTGGTGTCGGTCAGGTACATCCCCAAATCGAGCCAGTGAATTCCCAGCCAGATCAGATGCCCTCCACCAGCCCGATCTTTCTGGGCGAACCAGCCTTGATGATAGCTTTTGCTCGTGAGCCGCGTCTGATCGGCAATGTAGTTGAGTTCAATCGCATAGATCTTGCCGAACACTCCTTTGCGAATCATGCGGCGGGCCGCTTTGACTTCCGGATTACTTCGATTCGCGAGCGCGAGCATCAGGTTGAGATGCTTGCTGTCCGCTTTTTGAACCAGGGCTTCGAACTGATCGATACTCGTGCAGGCCGGCTTTTCTGCGAACACGTGGCAGCCGTGTTCCAGTGCCATGTCGATCGCCGCCGGAGCCTTGATGGCTTCCAGCGTGACCAGCGCCATGTCCGGTTTCTCTTTTTCAAACAGCTGGCTGGGGTTGTCATACACTCTCGTCAGTTTGTCCCCCAGCTTTTCTTTGGCCAGGGCCGTGTGCTTGTGTCCTTCATCGGAGAGGACGATTTCCTTGATGTCCTCTGAGGAAGCCAGCGCCGGGAAATAAGCGCCCAGGTGAGGCGACGTCTCACTGATGATGAGCGCGACTGTTGCTTTATCTGCCATGTGTCTGCTTTCTTCTGATGTGCGTTGCTGTGATCTCTAATGCATCATACCTGCGGCAGTTCGTAGCCGTCACGATAAGTTCTCGTCAAATACTGATTGGCGTCTTTGTCTTCCGGGAAGGTCTCCGTTTTCGGATCGAAGACCAGCCGGCGTCCGGTGCGGTATGCGATATTCCCCAGGTGGCTGAGCATCGCTGAATAGTGACCTTCCTCAATCTCCGCCAGCAGTTCCTGCGATTTGCGGCTTTTGACACAGTCAAGGAAGTTCTGGTAATGAGCTCCCGTGTCCTGCCATTTCTGTTCGAAAGCCGGGCCGCGTTCATGCTTGTAGAAGATCCGATACCCGGAACGATCAACCATCATGAACCCTTTGTCGCCGTAAATGATGTTATCGTTATCGTGGCGATGAGCCTGCATCCGGTAGGGGGTGAAGTCGCGCTGCTCATAGACGTAGAGCAGATCGTCATACTCCCAGGTAACCACCATCGTGTCGGGAGTTTCCTGGGCATCCCCTTTGGAACCCAGCTTCGCACCACTGCAGGAAACCGCATTCGGTGCCTTGAGATTCAACACCCAGCGACCAATGTCGATCTGATGCACTCCGTCATTGCCAATGTCCCCGGTGCCGAAATCCCAGTTCCAGTGCCAGGACGTATGAAAACAATTGCGATTGAAGGGCCGCTTCTGGGCCGGACCCAGCCACAGATCATAATTCACACCTTCAGGAACCGCTTCATCGGGACGTGGCGGATACAGGGCCCGACGCTGATTGTTGATCGCCTTGATCATCATGACCTTCCCGATGGCACCGTCCTGGATCTGCTTCCACGCTTTCTGATAGACGGGAGTCGCCCGTAGATTCGTTCCGTGCTGCACCACACGCTTGTATTTACGGGCGGCATTGACCAGTTGGCGACCCTCGTGAATGTTGTGCGAACAGGGCTTTTCGACATACACGTCTTTACCGGCCTGGCAGGCCATGATCGCCGCGGGTGTGTGCCAGTGGTCAGGAGTCGCAATCACGATCGCATCGATCTCGTCTCCCTCCAGCAGGCTGCGGAAGTCTTCCACCTGACGCGGTCGTTTTGCACCGGCTTTTTCAGCCTGCTCTGCCATCTGACCACTTCGACTCTGATCGGGATCACAGACAGCGACCAGATTGCTCTCGGGGAGTTTTGCAAACCAGCTTCCCAACCCACGTCCGCGACCACCACATCCCACCAGGGCAACATTCACCTTTTCATTCTCGGAGACAGCAGCCTGACTCAGAGAGGCCAGGCTCATTGAAGCCAGGGAAGCACCCATGAATGTGCGACGATTGACGTGGGGCATAACGAATCTCCTCAAAGGGGGTATTGATTTCGAGTACGGACGCAAATCGCAGGTTTTCATCCTACCACGCAGGAGAACCATGTATCAAGCGGGGTTGATGTAAAAGGGGCTGGCTGGTGTTAATACTCATCGTAGTATTTCGGGGAGAGATAAATCTCACTCTTCCAGGGAGACTCGGTTGTTGTCTGCAGTGTGTATTTTCGATCGGGGGGTAACAAATCCAGGGCCCGGTGGAAGGCGTTCATCACGCATGCTTCAGACCGAAAGATTTGATTCAATTCCTGTTCTGCTTTGAGATACGGGTCCTCTTGATCGTCGTCATCTTCATCATCGAGGTCACTTTCATAGCAGATGGTGTCTGTGAGTGTATCGATCAGGTGAGACGCTTCTGAATGTTCATGGACAATCACCAGTCGATCAAGAGTCTCTTCCCACTCCTTGCCCGACATGTTCGTGTTGTTGAGATAGTCTTTCCGAATCTGATCAGTAATGAAATTGTCAATCTGCTGCTTCCAGGGGCGTTTGGCCAGTTCAATCTCTTCTTCGCTCGGTTCAGGTTCACCGTTCCTGGCAGAGATGCGAATGACTTCCTCGGTGGTCACGCCTCCCCGTTCCATTCGCCAGTCCATTTCCCTGGCCCAGAAGGATTCAAAATTGTCTTCGAATTTCTGGCCTGTGAGATCGACAGTCGTCTCTCCCTGCAATTCTTCTAAGAGACGTGCATGCATCTCTCGGACCTGCTCTGGTTCTGAGAGGTCCAGATGATCTAATCGAATCAGCTTTGAAAACTGGGGGTGATCCAGACCTTTATCCTCAGCATTCGAGACCGTGATGTGAGTGCCGTCGGATAAATCAGCAACCAAATCCAGACATAGGCGATCCATCTGTTTGATTTCATATAATGCCGCAAGCGAAGAAGACTGGCTGTTTCTGAAACCCTGGATCTCAATCTGCAAGGGGGCATACGCTTCAAACAGCCCATCCGGTTCATAGCCCAGCTCTATCAGCGTCTCGGTAATCAAATCTGCCTTGTCACCGTCAGACCAGTCAGCCTCCTGTAGCGGTTCCAGATCGATCTGTAACGGCGGTGCCATGCCGCCCATTTGAGCCATCGCACTTGCGAATCCTTCCGCAAATCGAGCAGCGAAGCTGCGAAAATTCCACTTCAGCCAGAACCAGACCAGCAGGATCAGCAGCACAAACCCTAATACAACCCCCAACGCCACATACACGATCATCATCATGGGATTTCCGATCTGACGGGGAGCACTGTGAACAGTTCCCCTACCGGCTGCGAATAATGAACTATATCAGCTGTGCCTGTCGAATACGGATCTGTTCACCAAGTTAGCAAACCGGAATTCGGGTGCAAGTAAATTTCGATTTCCGTCTCTCGTTTTCCTTGAGTTAAATCATTTCTCCATCAACCGGTTCGGCTTCTTCCACAGAATCTTCGAAACGTAAACACTGTTGTCAGCGCCGTACTTGTTGTCGATGGGCATGACATAATCGGGACCGAAGCGTTGCATCCATTCGGTGACAATCACCCAGGTCTCATTTTCATTCACATCGACTACGCCAAAATTACCCAGGCGGGCCCCCCGCTCGGGAACCAGGATACACTCCGAGTCACGAATGACGGCCATCTTCTCCGGATTAACGCGTCCAATGAATAGCGGAGCCCGATGACGTATCACATGGTCGTTGTTCGCGCCGCGCCTTGTGTAGACCAGGTACAGACCACCAGAGTGCGTCACCCAGTGCGCCTGCGTGTTATAACTGCCCAGGTCAGTACCATCTTCAAACGTCCATTTCCGCGGCGGTTCGAAATGCAGTCCATCCTTGCTGCGGGTGACATAAGCGGCGTCATCATTGCGAAGCGTCAGGTAAAACCAGTCTCCAAATTTCGTGATCGAAGGTTCTGCATAGCCCCGTTTGACATCAATCGAGAGCTCGTTTCCATGTTCAATGTATTTCAGTGTCTTACCATCAAAGCGACAGCGGAGCACCATCACGTCCGAACGCTTCTTCTCTGGTCGTCGATAATAGACCGGCAGCAGGATATCGCCATTGGGGAGATCATATCGCTGAACCGAACCGGCACCGCTGCTGGCAAACTCAGGGCCCTCCGGAAGTTTGAGGGACTGCCAGTCCGACCAGACATTTTTGACAGGATCATAAGTCGCATATGAAGACACGCGGATATTTTTCTTGTGATCAATGCGGTTATTGTAATAACGGACCGTGTGACCGATGCCCAGCAGTGTCTTTGATTTTGCATGCCACTGTGGCCAGAAGTCGGAGACGACGACCTCGCCTCCATCGGCCAGATTGTGTCGCCCCAGGTTCTTCTGTTCGAACGGCCCCTGCCAGGTTTGACCCAGATTATCGGTTCGCATGGAATTCAACGCGTAGAAGACATCGCTTCCGGTCAGCAGCAGCTTCTGCATCGTCATGACAACGATCGGAAGTTTATGCGGGTTCCCCGGTGCGTCAACGGGAATCGCACCGGCCCGCGCATGCACCCAGCAGGTCTTTCCGTCATACCCTTTGGTGGCTCTGCTCAGTTGAATCTGAAAGTCCGGCGAATCCTGCTCGGGAAGTTTCGGATCTCCCGCCTGAACCGACGAGACAGAGCAGCAGAGCATCAGCAGCCAGAGAGCAGGGGAGAAGATTCGCATGGTGTTATCCTGGTTTGAAAGAGTGTGGCAGAACCTGATCGTCAGTGATGGTCGTTTCATGATAACCGGCGGGGTCTCAGACAGCAAACTTCAGATTCTGCAGACTTTACTTGCGGTCTGCCTCAGACGGTTTACAATGAACGACTGATTTCTTGCCCGTCGATTCAACTGAATCGATTCCGTCTCTCCGACATTCATACCCGAAGAAAGCATCCTGATGTCTCGAACTCTGCTGGTCTGTCTGACACTGTTGTTATGTCCGTCTGCGATTCTCTCCGCCGCTGATCTGCCCCAGTTTCAAGCCAGCGACTGGCCCTGGTGGCGTGGCCTGCACCGCAATGGCGTTGCCAGCGCCAGCCAGAATCCACCGGTGAAATGGAGCGCCACGGAAAACGTAATCTGGAAATCAGCCGTCCCCGGCAGAGGCTATGGTTCACCTACCGTCTATAACAATCAGGTCTTCCTCGCCTCGGCTGATACCGAACAGGAAACGCAATTCGTCCTCTGCTATGATCGCCAGACTGGCAAAAAACTCTGGAAGATGGACGTCTTCAAAGGGGGCCTCAGTACCAAGGGAAATAAGAAATCAACACATGCCTCCTCGACCGTCGCCTGTGACGGCGAGCGGGTCTTCATTAACTTCATCAACAACGGCGCCGCTTACACCACGGCGCTCTCCTTGGATGGCAAACAGCTCTGGCAGACGAAGATCACCGATTACATCATTCACCAGGGCTACGGTTCCTCTCCCGCGATTTACGGACCGCTGGTAATTGTCTCTGCCGACAACAAAGGTGGCGGTGCGATCGCCGGCCTGAACCGTACCGATGGTAAAATCGTCTGGAAAAATGAACGCCCCAAAACACCGAACTACCCTTCGCCGATCATCCTGAATGTCGCCGGTAAAGAGCAACTGCTGATGACCGGCTGCAACCTCGTCACCGGCATGAATCCATTGACCGGGAAGATCCTCTGGGAAATCGACGGGGCGACCACCGAATGTGTCACCTCAACTGTTTCCAATGGCGAACTCATTCTCACCAGCGGCGGTTATCCCAAAAATCACATGTCCGCCGTCAAAGCCGATGGCTCCGGCGAAGTCGTCTGGGAAAACAGCACTCGTGTCTACGTTCCCTCCATGCTTGTGAAAGACGATTATATCTATTCCGTAACCGACAACGGCGTCGCGATCTGCTGGGATATCAAAACCGGCAAAGAACGCTGGAAAGGCCGTCTGGGCGGAACATTCAGTTCCTCACCCGTCATGGTCGGCACGCGAATCTATGTAACCAACGAAGCCGGTGAGACCTATATCTTCCGGGCCAACCCCGATAAGTTCGTCATGATCTCCGAAAATAAACTCGGCACCGAAGTCTTCGCGACTCCCACCATCGTCGACAGTCGCATTTTTATGCGGGTGACTGAAGAAGTTGATGGCAAACGACAGGAAATGCTCTACTGCCTCGGCAGTAAGTAAGCAACTCACGATCCCCGTCACCGGTGCTGAGTGACGGTGAAGTCGTGTTATGTTAGTCGGCTGTCTCCTCGTAAAACCAGGCCAGTGGAATCGAACGGAAGCGGGACGAAATCTTGTGCTCGGGATCGCTGACGTAATAACCCATGATCGCCCGTCCCTGGTAAAAGATCAGGCTGATGTACGAGTAACCGTGGTCAGTTTCTGTCTCCAGATTCCGTTTGATTTTCCAGGAATGCCCCTCATTATCGCTGATGGCAAAGGTCAGCGGCGATCGTGTTCCTCCATGACTCTTGGCCTTTGGATCGTAGTTGTCGTTCCAGATCAGCATTAAATCACCTGTGGAAGGTACCCGTCGCAGCGTCGCCGGTGCTTCGGGAGCACGAACGCCCCAGGAAGCAGGTGTGCTCCAGGTGTTACCACCGTCACCAGATACGCTCGAACCAATATGCCCGAATTGCGTGCGGAAGATCATCAGCACTCTGCCGTCCTTCAGCTCAAACACTTCCGGTTCCATCGCTCCGCGTCGGGCGTAATCAACTTTCCCTTTCGACTGTCGCCAGGTTTTACCCTGGTCATCTGAGATGAAACATGTGCAGACGAAATGGTTCTCCTTGTGAACGTCGGCTGTCGAAGCCACGGGGGCCAGCCAGCGCCCAGTGGAGAGAATCGTAATCCGGTCATTGTTCATCACGTGATATCCCGGCGGAGTCGTAATCTCGGTCGGCGGTCCGAACGTCTTTCCGTTGTCGTTGGAAATCTTGAGGTACGCCTTCAGGTCCGACAGCGTATTCTTTTTCAGGTAGAACAGACCAATCGGTCGTTGTTCATGCTCGGGGCCAGCCAGGTAACGCAGCGTGGCCGACATGACATTCTTCTTCCCCGTATTTTCCTGCAGGACGCGTGGTTTGCTCCAGGTGCGTCCCCCGTCAGTCGACTTTTTCGCAATGATCCGGGCCGTCGCGAAATCGGAACCGCTGCCGATAAACTGTGTCGTCGCGAAGAGCAACGAACCATCGTTTAAAGGCAGGATCGAACCTTCGCTGTAGCGGGGATACTCTTTCGAAGCTTCATACACATCAGTGACGATAATCTCGTCCTTCGGTGGCTCAGCTTTTGCCAGCACGATCAGTGCCTGGGCTGCCCGCACGCGTGCATCCAGTGTCTCGTCATCCAGCTGTTTAATCAGCTTGTCTTTGAGGTTACTGGCACCCGCTTCGCCCGCGAAGATGGCCGAGTACGTCTTCACCGCGGCATCCTCACTGGAGAGGTTCCGCTTGACCGCTGCCAGCCCTTCGGCATCACCCAGCATTGCCAGGGCACATTCAAAATAGCAGCGGGTAAACGCATCGTCGGTCCGCTTAAGATTGGCTTTGAGAGCCGGGATATCCTGCTTGTCTCCCACCCGGGCAATGATCCAGGCAGCGATACTCGCCAGTTTGACATCGGGATCTTCCAGATATTTGCGAACGACCTTATACCCCTCGGGATTTCCCCAGCGACAGAGCAGGGCGGCGGCCATCATCGCTTTCTTCGGATCCTCGGATTTCATGGCCTCTCGAATCAGCGTCCCGTCACCCAGTTCGTTGACTTTGTAAAGCGACTCGCAGGCATGCACGTGTCCATAAGGATTCTTACCTGCCAGGATCTGAAACATGATGGCCGCTTTCGAACGGTCTCCCGCCCGCACCAGTTCCCGGGCCAGACCACAGCGGTGCTGGTCGTCTTTGTCGGTCTTCAGTTTCGGCTCCACAATCTTGCGGACTTCCGCTCCCTTGCCGGCGAGAGTCAGCGCCTCGGCAGCGTGCATCGACGGCCAGAACTCATCGCTCTGAATCGCCTCGCGCAGTACGGCCAGACATTTCTTTTCCGTTTCCGGACTGAGCTTGATTTTCGGTTGCGGAGAGCCGGCATCCGCCAGCGCGAGGGAACTGAGAGTGAAAACAAGCGTCAACAGCAGGAGGGTACGTTTTATCATGGTGTGATTTCTAATTCGAGGAGAGAGATAACGTGCGCTTACTGTAAGTAGGAGTCTCTGATGAACAGACTATCCAAGGTGTTTCAGTTTACTGATCCGGCCCGTGGCCACCCATTCTGCAACGAAGATGTTGCCTTCCTGGTCAAAACAGGCATCATGCGGATGCACGAAGCGACCTGCCTGCCATTTTTCGGGAGTCTCCCGCATCCGTGGCTTGGCACTCTTCATCGCTTTGGCCCAGTCCGGATCCTGTCCCAGGTGTGTGATCACCTTGTTCTTACCGTCCAGCAATGTAATGCGCGACGCCAGGTCAGGAACCAGCAGCAGATCTTTATAAGTATCGAGATTCGCAGGCAGAATGAAGCCGGTCATCGTTTCCAGGTGCTTGCCATCCAGCGTGAACCATTGCAGACGAGCATTCGCCCGATCCGCAACGACCACGGAAGCCTCGCGGCCCGGCCGATTGTCGATCCACAGACCGTGGGGCAGATTGAACTTTCCGTCCTCTTTCCCCTGTCCCCCAAATGCGGACAGCCATTTATCGTCTTTACTGAAGCGATGAATCTGGTACGCCCCGTAACCGTCGGCCAGGAAGAAGCCCCCGTCCGGATGGAAGGCAAAGTTGGTCGGCAGGAATCGGTCCCGGCCCCAGACCTTCTCAGGACGCGTTGCTTCCCCGGAAGCATAGAAGCCCGACACCATCGGTGCGTATTTCTGCCAGACCGTTTCCCCCTTGAGATCGAGCTTGGCAAAAGTTTTCAGATGTTGATACCCGGTCACGTACAGAAACTGTTCCTTCCCCTCCTGACGGACTTCCAGTCCATGCCCGCCCCCCTGGAACTGGTTGCCGAACGCACGCACAAATTTCCCTTTGGGGTCAAACACGAAGATGGAAGGATGATCTTTCTGGTCCGCCCGTCCTTCATGGATCACGTAAACGAAGCCGTCCTTATCGATGGCCACGTTATGTGTGGTCTGCCAGGTGAATTTCGAAGGGAGCCTGGCCCAGTCGTGGGTCACCTCATATTGGTAATCGCCCGTACCAAGTACGATCCGCGAATCCGTTTTGGAATCGGCGTGAATCGCTGGGGCTCCGAACAAAGCAGCCGTTGTTCCGGCTGCGGTGGTTTTAAGAAAGTCGCGACGCGTCTGATTTGAAGCTGACATTTACTGGTTCCCGTGCTGCTCTGGAAAGAAAGGAATTCGGCAATGGGGTTTATTAAATGTACCCGGTGGTAGAACCCAGATCAATTCGGAACCCGTCGGTTCCCGCATTTCTTGTGAAGGCTTCCTGACACTCTGAATCTCTGGTTGAGTCTGCTTCCACGGCTCCTTACAATAAATCCTGAATCTGATCGATTTATCTCCTTTAATAGAAGACCTGCCTCCATGGTCCATCCGCGCTCCCTTCGTTATCTCACCGTCTGTCTGTCGCTGCTGGCACTCTTGTTTACTGCCGGCGCAGTCGAGGCCGCCAAACGACCGAACATCATTCTGATCATGTGCGACGACATGGGCTTTTCGGATATCGGCTGTTACGGAGGCGAAGTCGATACGCCTCATCTGAACCAGCTCGCCCGGGAAGGCATGCGGTTCACCCAGTTCTACAACAACGCCAAATGCACCACGACCCGTGCCTCGATTCTGACCGGCCTGTATCCCCGCTTCGGTAAAGGGGGACATCTCAGACAGAACATGGTCACGCTGGGGGAAGCGATGAAAGTCGCCGGCTACCAGACCGGCTTGAGCGGCAAATGGCATCTGATGAAGACCAAAGGTTACGCCAAGAGCAAAGTCCCGGGAGGCTGGCTCGACCGCTACGACAAAACGACGCATCCCTATTTCCGTGGCTTCGATTCGTATTATGGCGTGCTCGACGGCTGCTGCAACTTTTTCGACCCGACCATCCCCGATCCCCCGTATAAAAAAGCAGGGATTCGCAGTTTCGGTCAGGACGACAAAGCAGTCACCGAGTTCAAAGACGGCTATTACACCACCGATGCCTTCACCGACCACACCCTGGGGATGATCCGCAGCTACAGCCAGAATGAGCAGCCCTTCTTTATTCACCTCTGTTACACCGCGCCCCACTATCCGCTGCACGCCAAGCCCGCAGACATCCGGAAGTACGTCGGAAAATTCAAAATGGGCTGGAACCAGCTGCGTAAGAACCGCTGGGAGCGTCTGCAGGAACTCGGCATCGCCGGCGAGAACTGGTCGCTCTCCGAGGGTGACAGTCGCAGCTATGACTGGGAGACTGCGAACCACGATTTCGAAGATCTGCGGATGGCCGTCTATGCCGCGATGATCGACTGCATGGATCAGAACATCGGCCGCATCAAAGCGACACTGAAAGAAACCGGACAGCTCGACAATACACTGATCGTGTTTCTTTCCGATAACGGCGGCTGCAGCGAAGAACCGGGAGGACGCGATCCCAACGTCCGCCGCCCCGGCCCGAAAGACGATTACGTCGCCGTCGGTCCCGCCTGGGGCTGGGCTCAGAATTCTCCCTTCCGCAGATACAAGTCCTGGGTTCACGAAGGGGGCATCTCCACTCCCTGTATCGCCTGGTGGCCCGGCAAGGTTCCCGCCAACAGCATCAATCGCAGTCCCGCGCACATCATCGATCTTCTGCCCACCTTTCTGGAAATCGCGCAGACCGAGTACCCCGAGTCTTACCAGGGACACGAACTGCTCCCCCTGGAAGGCACCAGCATGCTCAGCCTGCTCGCAGGGGAGCAGAAAACACTGCACGATTCGCTGGCCTGGTACTGGTCCGGCAACCGGGCACTCAGACAGGGACCCTGGAAGCTGGTTTGGGACAAAGGCGTCAAGCAATGGGAGCTCTACGACATCAGTGCCGACCGCTGCGAAACCAACAACCTCGCGGATCAGCACCCCGAGCGCGTCCAGCAGATGGCGCAAGACTGGTTCACCTGGGCCAACAAAGTGGAGTTGAACATCAAGGCAAAATAGTTGAGCTGGCAATCCGGAATGAAAGGAGATCATATTGCAATCACTCTCCTGGGCGGAATGGCGCTAGCCACCGGTAATTGAGTAAGACTTCGAAGGTGCGAACAGGAACAGCACCCATTCCACGCCCCACCGGCTGGTCCCGGATAAAATCCGGGATTGCCGCAGGCAACAGGAGGTCTCAGGGCAAACAGACAATCCACATTCAACTTTCCAACTCCTTTCATCAATCACCACCTCCACTGGGTAACCCCGAATGCAATTCGGGGCGAGCAACGCGAGCAGGAAACAGACAGAGCAACAATCCGAACTGCCTCAGAAAACTCGTAACCCCACACTGAACTTCCCCCATCAACAACTGAATAAACTCACCTTGATCGGCTCCTGCTTCCCCGTATCCTGTTCCCAATCTGGCTCGCGCGCGCGAGACGGGAAAGCGACACCAGGAAACAAAACGCACCAGTGCCTCACATCCACCTGAAAAACCATCGGTTTTCACCCCCTGTTCACGGAAACATCCCGCACATATTGCATCAATCCACTTTAGACACAGGGCACAGCAGGACAGAAACCGGCCAGACCAGGACAAATTCCCGGACACAGCAGGACAAAATCCGGCCACATTGGGACAAAATTCTGTCTTGACTCCCCGACGCCGTTCAGCAAAATCAAAACCATCAATCATAACCGCAGGCACCAAATCCATAACGAACTCCTCGACTGTCTGGAGATAAAAAGAGTTGTAGGGGAGGACCCATGTGTCCTCCCGCCAGTTCAAACGCCAGCCATGAAAACAGACAGTGCCCCGGTTCAATTACAGAGCTGACTACAGCATCGATCAGCGACCGTCCAAAATCCAGAAAATCATACAGATCGGCACACCCAGAGCCACGGCAAGAATAACCAGCGCATATCCACCACCAGTAAAAGAAAATCACCGGGTAGCCTCGAATGAAATTCGAGGTTGTCAAAGACAACAAGAGGTCTCAGAGCAAGCGTGCGCTGGACGAGCGACAAACCTCACCTGTTAAACTCAAGTCCATTTAACTACGATCACAACCTCAAGGCAGATCATCATACGTCAGCGTCGCCAACCCGATCTGCTGCGCATGTGCCAGAATCGCCTCCAGCACCCGCGGCTGTAGATGATGTCCCGGCCCCTTGTCACTGATGTTGTGCGCATAAAAGACCACAATCTCGCCCCGCTGCTGCGCATGATCCAGGGCGTCTTTGATCTCCACCAGGTAATCGGGCCGCTTCTCCGTCCCCGCGTAATCGATGCCCGTACCGATCAGACATCCGCGGTCGGCAATCTGATCAACCGGCACATATATCGCTTTCAGATTCCGCATCCGCTGACCTGCCGGTAACCCGGTCCCACCCCGCAGATGACGGAACGTTTTCAGCAGAGCCTGGTCAATCTCGGCATTCCGCGAACTGCTGGGATAAGCAAAGCAGGTCGGCGGAAATCCGGCGTCGGTCATCCGTTTCACCGCCGGATCAATTTCATCCTTGAGATAACGCTCCATGCCATGTGCACGCACATAGTCGACCGCCTTGCGATGCCTGGCCCCGTGACAGCCAATCGTATGTCCGGCCGCTTTGAGCTGTTTCAACGCATCAATCTGCTGCGTTGTCAATGTCTGAAAGTGATCAACAAAGAAGGTCACCTGCGCATTGTACTTCTGGAACAGCGGAATCTGTTTGACCCACTGATTCATATTCCGGTCGTCAAACGTGAGGACCACTCCTGCCTTTGCAGGTTCTTTGGCAGCCACTTTTCGAACGAACACTTTGGGAGTCACTTTAATTATGCCCAGATCATTATCCCCCGGCTTAATCTGGAGCTTGATCCGACCCTTCTGCCACTCCTGCCGCGCAGCCAGATGGCCAGCCTGCTCGTGCCAGACGCGAAACTCCCATTCCCCGACAGGCAGATTCTTGATCTGGAATGCCCCCGTTTCATCGGAGATAGACACGTATGGATGGTCTAGAACCAGCAGGTAACCGGTTTCAAAGGGGTGAATATCACATTTGATTTGGATGGGAAGTAGTTCCGGGTATTCAAACGGAATGGTTTCTTTACGCCCCGGACCAATGGCAGCTATATCCGGACGCTGATTTTTGAGTGGAAATAATTGAGTTACGTGCACGCGGGGCGATTGATTGGATAGTACCAGCTTCTGATGTGGTTGCCACAGGGCGGCAGCATGCGGTTCGAAACGCTGGTTTCGATGTTCAATCACCACCAGGTTCGGCAGTTTTCGAAAGTCAGGGTGAATCCGTTCCGGTTTGAAATTTCGTGCTTTGAGATACACAAAGATATTCTTGATGCCACCCTGCGGTCCAACGACCAGTGACGGAGCCTCGGGGAACGGAGTCTTTTGTTGTTTCACAGACGGGCCGGTATAGACAAACTTACCTGATAGACTTCCCCACTCGGCTGCCTGCACTGACTGACTCTGTTGAGCAACCAGCCCCAGGATCAGCAGGCACCAGACGGAATCTCGGAGAGCACGCAGCATGGTTCGGAACTTTCTTTGAGGGAACATGACTTCCCGGAGGACAACAACTAGCATTCCGCTTCCATGTTAACGGATCGATACACTGCTGGGAAACAGAATTCTGATTTGCATCGGCGGTCTCACAGGTTACACTGGCGGATAGCAACATTTCTATTAATCCGTCGAATGAATCTTAATCGCGTACGAGCTCAACGCATGCAGGATATCACACACATCTTACAGGCCCTGGAAGCAGGAGACCTGGCAGCCACCGATCAATTGCTGCCTGTCGTCTATGCCGAACTCCAGCGACTGGCGCGACAGAAGCTCGCGCACGAAGCACCCGGACAGACCCTGACCGCAACCGCGCTGGTCCATGAAGCCTACCTGCGTCTGGTCGGACAGTCCGCAGAACAGGAGTGGGATCACCGGGGCCATTTCTTCGCAGCGGCAGCCGAGTCGATGCGGCGGATATTAATCGAAAATGCACGACGCAAAAAACGACTCAAGCACGGCGGTGACCACGAGCGTGTCGATCTCCCCGAAATCTCAGCTCCGGCCCTTGAACAACCCGATGATCTGCTGTCCCTCGATGAAGCGCTGACGCTCTTCGCCGAAGAGGACCCGCAGAAAGCAGAGCTCGTGAAGCTCCGCTATTTCGCCGGTCTCAGCGAACAGGAAGCGGCGGATGTGCTGGGCATCTCCCGGGCGACCGCGGCCAGGCACTGGGCTTATTCGCGTGCCTGGCTCTATCACCAGATGCGGGGCGATACCGATCAACTCGTTTAATTACAGCAGCTTAGGGCGATCTAATTCGGCCCGCTTGCATTAAATCTGATGAAAATCGCGTTTTATTGACCGTGAGGATGAGGCGCCGGGCACCATGCTGTCGCATGTAATGATAGAAGGGGACTGGCGTGGTTCCCGGGACGTAAGGTTTAACAGAAAACAGTCTCATGTCTGATCCTGCTGCTGACAATCCGGAACCCACGCGCGAGAATGTGAACCCGCAGTCGGTTGAGGGCCTCTTCCTGGCGGCACTCGAAAAGAAGACCCCGGCAGAACGTGCCCAGTTTCTGGATGAAACCTGCGGTGCAGATCTCGAACAGCGTCGTCGTGTGGAAGCATTGCTCCTGGCCTACGACGACGCGGGCAGCTTCCTGGAAAAGTCCCCCGTCGGTTCCGGCACAGCAGAGCCGCTGTCACTCGATTTTCTTGCCCCTTCCGACGACCCGAACCTGTTAGGGACCCTGGGAGACTACCAGGTTCAGGAAGTCATCGGGCAGGGGGGGATGGGCATCGTCTTTCGGGCCCTGGATCCCAAGCTCAATCGGATCGTCGCCATCAAGGTGATGTCCCCCCTCCTGGCCGTTAATCCCAATGCCCGCAAACGCTTCCTGCGGGAAGCGCAGGCCGCCGCTGCAGTGAGCCACCCGCACATCGTCACCATTCATGCCGTCGACGAAGCGACGCTCCCCTACCTTGTGATGGAATACGTCGTGGGGCAGTCGCTCCAGGAAAAACTGGACAAAGTCGGCTCACTCAAAGTCACCGAAATACTCCGCATTGGCAATCAGATCGCCGAGGGGCTCGCCGCCGCTCACAAACAGGGATTGATTCACCGCGATATCAAACCTGCCAATATCCTCCTGGAAAATGGTGTCGAACGGGTCAAGATTACTGATTTTGGTCTGGCCCGCGCCGTCGATGATGTGACGATCACGAGGACCGGCGAAGTCTCAGGCACTCCGCAGTACATGTCCCCCGAGCAGGCCTCGGGAGACCGCGTGGATCAACGTAGCGATCTCTTCAGCCTGGGCGCAGTCATGTATGCCATGTGTACCGGGAGATCTCCCTTCCGGGCCAGTAACCTGGCCGCCGTCGTCCGCCGTGTCTGTGATGACACACCGCGACCGATTCAGGAAGTCAACGAAGACATCCCCGAGTGGTTGATTGAAATCATCGATTGTCTGCTGGAAAAACAGCCCGAACATCGTATTCAGACCGCAGCCGAAATTGCCGAACTGCTGGGCACGCACCTCGCCCGCCTGCAGCATCCGGGATACACACCGGAGGCACGCCCGCCCCGCGCTGCACGACCCGCGCCACGACAAAAGATTGAAGTCCCGCAGGCACCACAACCCGTCGAAACGGTCGCGGACCTGGAACCTGAGCTCAGGCATAAGACTCCTGGCAACCTGGTCGGGGGGATGCTGCTGGCAGTCGGCGTCGGAATCTTCCTGGCCTTTTCGTTGATGAGAACCGGTTCGCAACTTGAGGAAGTCCATTTGCTGGACAAAGTCGTCAAAGTCTCCGGCACGCTGCTGGCGATCATGGTGTTCTCCACAATCATCTATCTGGTGCGGGGAACTGAAGGACGGCGACTCCCGGCGACGACCTGGTTTCTCTGTCTCGCCTCACTGAACCTGACGCTCTTTCTGTCATTCGTGCTCACCCTGATGGTCCGCATGAAGGTCCCCCTGCTGAACGTGGAGCCCGATATGTACCAGGTTTTGCTGGCTTCGCTGATCGCGCTGCTCGGCGTCAGCGGATTCGCCGTCTATCAACTCTGGCGTTTTTACCAGTCACTGGAGCCCGGCCAGTTCAATGCGATGCAGCAACGCGATGCCTGGCTGTTTACCATCATGGGGATCGGAATCTGGGTGCTGCTGGTGCTCTGGAACTGGGCCGAAGCGACGGGAATCATACCTGCGATGATGTCGATCTCCAAGGATTGGCAGATGGTTCCGGTAATTGTACTCGCTCTGCTGGGCGGACTCTGTCTCAGCGTCGGTTTCTGGCTCGATCAGAACCTCAAAAAACGACTGGGACTATCCGCGGAGGATGCGTTGGAAATCCCCGAAACGGTCATGGCCCCACAAGGAAAACGGGGATCGCAGTTCGACCGGATTGTCGTCGGCGTCGGTGCCGTCCTGCTGGTTCTGCCACTGTTGATCTGGCTCTTTGGTATCTCTACCGGACTGCATTTTACCTACAGTGTGTCGGAGATGGTCCTGGTCTCATCCCTGTTTTTTGTGCCCGTCGGGCTGCTGGTCATGATCTGTGGGGCACAGAATCTGGTCGAACCCGACTCACGTTCGGAAAAGGTGCTGGATGGATTGTTTCTGCTGGCCTGTCTGTTTGCCGGTCCGGTTGGAATTTTACTCTACATTGCCCGCTATCTGAAACGGCGCGATGCACGTGCGGTAGGAACACTCGAGCAACAACCTGCCCCCGAAGGTGACCCGTTTGTCCAGGAGCAGCGGCGCTCCAATAAGCGGGTCATCATCGGCGTGCTGGTCGGCATCTTCCTGCTGTTAAGCTCGATCCTGGTGGTACAGGTCTGGCGACACCTGAATCCGACCGAACAGGGCTTTATCTTGAACTGGGGACTGAATCTGGTCGTGGTCTCGGCGATGCTCATCGCTGCTTACTTTATTCGTCGCAAAGGGGCTGCTGCAGCGAAAAGGAATCCGTGGGTCTTCATGGAATGGGTGACGATCCTGGTGGCCTGCCTGATGTTACTCAGTCTCTTTATACCGACTCTGAGGAATCCGGCTAATGAGAAGGTGATTCTACAATACAGTGGGACAACTCCCATCAGCAATGTAGTTGTGGAAGCCGACCGCTACTATCAGGTTCAATCCTGGCCCTATGAACTGATCGTGGAACCGGGCGTGCAATATATTAAAGTCAGTTTCACCGCCTCGGGACAACTCGTCAAATTCACGAAAAAGATCGACAAACAGCCGGGAGAACCCTTACTGGTTGATCTGACAAGCCAGATTGTCGCGATGACGCGCAATTTACAAAAACCGACACCAGCAGAACTCCGCGGCCCGGGAGCCATTCTCATCAGCGGACAGGTACCGCCTTATCTCCGTGCCGGTATCTTTCCCATAGATTCATCCGAATGGGGAGATATGATGCCAGGCGGTATGGAAATGGGCGGTGGGGATATGAGTATGGGGATGTTTGGTGGAGGCAGTGCAGCCCGAAATGTCTACGGCTTTGCAGACCGCTTTTCCACGCTGGAACCAATGACTCACGAACTGCCCGCGGGTAAGTATCAGATTCGGGTCTCCAGTACATTAGCGGGTTGGGGCAGAAAAGTGACACAGCCCCGGAATGATCGTGATGTACTGGGAGGCGGACGTGGCTCGGAATCGATCGATAGCACACCGCAATATGATCTGAAAACGGTTGAAGTCAAGCCGGGAGAAATCGTCTCAGTAACGATCCAACTGGATTACAGTAAACTGGCTAAGAATCATCCGGACTGGTCCCGGGGTGGACTGTTCCGTTTTTACTGGTCGAACACAGGTCAGCACAACTTAAAGATCTACACACTCTCCCTGCCACAGGCACGCGTCGTTCAGAAACTGCTGGAAGCGTGTGCGGTTGGAAAGCCGGATGTACCTGAATCTATTTTATTCAATATTGCGACAGCGGATAGTACATCTGGTCCTGTGGAGTCACTCAAAGAGCTGTTCAACAATGGTCAGCATCCTGCCTGGAAGACGATGATCGTTCCCGGCAAAACAAATGAGACGTGGCGACTGGCACAGCAGATGATAGGTGGTTCTTTCTCACAGGGGGCGGGTATCGGCGGCTTTGTGAACCCATTCGGCGGAGGCACATTCGAAAACAATCGCACCCAGTCTCAGCAGCAGCAAGTCTTTCCCGGACAGGAATCAGGAACTCTGAACCCATTCAGTCAACAACCAGTACAGGCGACAAAACCTCATCCCGCGCGAACTCCGTATAAATCTGTCGTCATCTTCGGTAAAGACCCGGGCATGAGCATCGATCTGGCCCCACTCAAGGCCGATTCCGGCACGCGGATCATGAAACGCGTGCAACGCGGGGCGAGTACCTTCGAAGTGACGCCGGGTGAGTACGCTGTCACGGTCAGCACCCAACTCGTCGGCTGGGCCACCAATGGCCGATCCGCACGCTATGTTGACTCAGAATTGAATGTGATCGGTGATAAACCAGTCGAGAAAACGCTGCACTATAATTTCCAGAAACTGGCGGAGAATCACCCGATCTGGAAAGCAGACGAGCACTTCTACTTCCTCTGGCCGAATCCCCAACAGGGCGTCGGTATGGAATTCGACTTTTCAGCGCAGCAGGCAAAAGTGGTTCAGGAACTGTTGCAAGCATTCGCAGACGGCAAGCCCGATGTTCCGGAAACCAAGCTCCTTAAGATCTTCGGAAATGTCATCGAGTTGGATAAGTCGTCCAACAGCCAGTTAAAGTCACTGGAAGATATTTTCTCCGATATCAAGCAGCCTGACTGGAAACAACTGATCGTGCCGGGTCAGTCAGAGAAAACCAGGCGGCTCGTCGATCCCAAATTTCAGCAGCGACAACAGGCAAACTCACAAGCTACTGAAAAAAGCAGCGAGCCTGTGGGAGGGGGAGTAAAATGAAAGATCTACTCACAACCGTCTCATCAATCTTTGTGATTCTGTTCAGCCTGTCGGTGCTGTTTCTGGCGGAACCCACCGATACCAGAACTGCCCTTTCTACAGAGCAGCGAAACGATATATCAGATCGCCCTCCTGGAAAATCGTCTCTGCTCTTTACGCGAGTACAAGGGGCCAAAATTAAAAACGGCGTGTTGATCTTTATGACGCTCGAAGAGGCAGGCTTAGAAGACCATTACTTCCCCTTGCGAGGTAAATATGTGGTGCTCAGTCAGACACCGGACAAACAACTTCCGGTCAAATCCATCCAGTTCACGGAAGAAAGCGAGAACTGTCTGCGAATCAATATTTGTCCGTCGATTCAGATCAACCTGCTCGAAGAACTGACAGCCCTCTAGTCGGTTGTCGCCTGCTTGGATTCCTAAAAAGGAGTCAATTCCGTCTCGTCCTGAATGTCCAGAAAGAATTCGTCAGTGTCATCCAGAGAGAAGTCCTGGTCGAATTCGAAGTTGATTTCCCAGTCGGGCAGCAGGCGGATACTGGGGGCGAGTGTACCCTGCATCACTCCGTCTTCTGAGTGTTCATATCCCAGAAGATGCCCCAGTTCATGGAAGAGCACAGTCTGTAGATCGAAACGGCCGTCTGCGTCACTGCCGGGCAACGCGATGAGACTCAGATCACTTTCATATACGAAATTAAAATCAGCAGCAGGACTTCCTTCCAGATACCAGCCGTATCCTGCCGCATTCACATCGATATAGATCGTCCCGCCAGCAACCTGTCCCAGCGCGTCACCTTCCAGATCGACCACTTGAACAGTCGTGGCTTCCAGCATGACATTCTGTTCTGCAGAGAGACTGCCACTGACCTGATCGACAATCCGAGAGAAGGAAGTCGTCGCGACTGTTTGTGACAAGGGCGTCGCCGTCTGCTGCGGTGCACTCGACGTGTCAGCCACCAGCAGCTGATTCCAGGCATCCGGGAAGTTGGAGGGGTAGGTGACAATGGAATGATTGGCTTTAGACTTCCCATAATTGGAAGCAAACAGCAGCAGATCCCGGAAGTGCACCCGGTCATCCTGATTCAAGTCTGCAAACCAGGCATAGTCCGAATCAGACAGGCTGGGAGTCGAATTATACACACTGGCAAACAGAATCAGATCCCGGAAATTAATGGCGTCGTCGTTATTGAGGTCATACGGGTTGGCGTAGATCTGGACAGCGGGGATCGCTTCAGTCGGCGTGACAAAGGGGGCGGCATTGGATAGCTGAACTTCGACGGAATTCGCCTGCAGTTCCAAATCTTCAGCAGGCAATATCTTTGTACTCAGATCGAGATCAATCTGATCCTGCGCCTGGGGAGTGAAGCGAATCCGGGCAAACAGCGTTCGCCGGTTAACCTGCAGTCCAGCCGTTGATGTTTCCGCATGCAGGTCGGTGATCGTTCCTGTTGAATCATCAATATCACCAGTCTGGTTTGTAGAGAACCGAGGCCCGTATTCGATTTCCATCGCGGAGGCAACGGCCGAATTGTAAGACAGATCGACATCGACAGAGATGCTCCCCTGGCTGGTCTGATCGTTGGTCTGGACCCAGATTTCAATCCACCATGTGGCCCACTCACTGACCCACGCCTCATGTTCGGGTAACTGGATGATCGAACCGTCCGGCTGTGTCGGGGTCGGGGAGGAGACCAGTCTCAGATTCACCTCTGCAGAGGCACTGTCATCATCGAGGATCGTAACTACGGCCCGGTCATCAGCCAGAATTACATTATGTCCATTAGCCTGCAGACCGGACAGGATCACTAAAAATGTTTCGTCAATTTCCAGCAGACCAGAATCGACAATCGGAATGCTGATTAACTGGGTCTGTGTTCCCGGCGTAAACGTCAGTGATCCCGATCTGTGAGCGTAGTCCGAAGGCGACTGGGCAGTCTGGCTGGCGGTTGCATAGTTGATGACCACCGGTGCATCGACGGGGGCATCCAGCGAGACGGTCACCTGCACATTCGCGGCGGACTCATCCACCGAAATGTCGTCGATCGTGATATTGGACTGGTCAACATCCGTTATTGTCACCTCTGCCTGGTTACGACTCAGCGCGATATTCGCACCGCCGGCCTGCAGATTTGTGAATTGAACCAGGAACGATTCTGTCAGTTCCACCAGATCCGTGTCGATCAGAGGGATGCTGACCGTCTGTGAGACTTCACCCGGCTGAAACGTGACCGTACCTGCTGTAGGCTGGTAGTCCGCGTTCGCCAGGGCACTCTGGTCCAGCGTGTTGAAATCAAGAGAAACCGCCGCTTCGACTGGTTGGTCCAGTGTCAGTGAAACAAGTGCGACTCCCGCCGATTCATCGACAGTCACGTCGCTCATCGTCAGGTTGGCTTCTTCATTGTCTTCGATGGTTACTTCGCCAGAATCACTGGCAAAAGTGAGTTGCGCCCCGTTCGCCTGAATATTCGAAAGCTGAACGTAAAATGATTCTAAACCTTCAACTATCTGATCGTCGGTAATGGTGATCGTAATGCTCTTGGCCGTCTGTCCCTGAGTGAATGTCAGTCTGCCCGATTTCCCCAGATAGTCAGAATCGCTGACAGCGGATTGATCTATGGTGCTGTAATCAACTGAGATGTTCGCGTACACGGTATCTGTCAGATAGATATAGAGTCGGGCGACTCCTGCTGCTTCATCGACGGTGATATCGGTGATTGAAAACTGGGCCTGGTCATCATCAACGATGGAAACGTCTGCCTGGGAACGGCCGATGATCACCACATCGCTCTGTATGTTGAGGCCAGACAAATTCACGTGAAAGTCTTCGATTTCTTCTACCTTGTCATTATCAATCAGGGCAACCGTGATTGTTTTGCTCTGTTCCCCAGGAGCAAAGGTCAGTGTTCCGGACTGACTCTGGTAGTCGAGTGAGTTTCTGGCCTTCCCATCGGACAGTGAATAGTTCACTCGAACTTCGAAGCTTACCGGTTGATCCAGCGTGACTACGACTTCAGCCGTCCCGTCTGCCTCATTGACGGTCAGGTCACTCACAATCAATTGTGCCTGTTCGTTATCCTGAATCGTAACCTCTCCCTGATGATCACCCATCACGACATCTGCACTTCCGGCCTGAATGTTGGAGAGATTGATCAGAAAGCGTTCATCGAGTTCGATCGGATCGGAATTGATAAGAGCGATGGTAATACTCTGCGACTGCACACCGGGCAGGAAGGTCAGTGTGCCTGTTTGAGCCTGGTAATCTTCGGGAGAGAACGCCGAATCGTCTGCCGTTGCATAATCGATGGTGACCGCGGATGTGACCGGGTGACTCAAAGAAACGGTCAAGACAGCAGTACCATCGGCTTCACTTACAATGATGTCGTCGATCGTAAACTGAGCCTGGTCATCATCCCGAATTGTGACTTCTGCCTGGTCATCTGCCAGTAACACATCAAATCCATTGTTCTGTAGCTGGCTCAGATTGACCAGGAACTGCTCATCCGGTTCAACGTGATCTGTGTCGATCAGGGGGATGCTGATGATCCTGGTCTGCTGACCGGCGGAAAAAGTGATCGTGCCGGACTGGCCCTCGTAGTCTTCGCTCGCAAAGGCTGTCTGATCTGCTGTTTCAAAGAAGACACTGATCTCACCTGCAACAGGATGATCGAGGGAAACGGTCACTTCCGCAGTCCCGTCAGCTTCATTGATGGAAATGTCATCAATCGTCAATTGCGCCTGATCATCGTCGGAGATGGTCACGACCGCCTGGTCATCGGCAAGAATCACATCGCGTCCGCTGGCCTGCAGGTTGGTCAAGTTCACGAGGAAGGATTTTTCCAGTTCCACCAGATCAGAATTAACGACAGGGATTGAAATGGTCCGTGTAAGTTCGCCGGGAGCGAATGACAAAGTAGCGGTCTGTAAAGAGTAATCATCAACGGCAATTGCTGACTGGTCTGCTGATGCATAGTCAACAGTGATAGTGGTGTCAATCGGCTGATTCAATGAAACGGCAATTTCCACAGTGCCAGTATCTTCTTCGACTGTGATATCTTCGATAGTCAGACTGGCAACGTCGTTATCCTGGATCGTAATTTCTCCTTGCGATTTGGCAAAAACGACATCGGTTCCTCCTGACTGTATGTTTGATAGGAGCACCACCAGTCGTTCCTCCAATTCCACCTCGTCCGAGTCAAAGGTGGTAACTGTAATGGTTTTTGTCAGTTCACCCGGTGGAAATACCAGAAGTCCTGATTGCGCCTGATAGTCAGTGGATTCAGTTGCTGTCTGGTCAGAAGTGGTGAAGTCAATCGTAACGGTAGTTGATACCGGTTGAGTCAATGTGACAGTTAAAATGGCTGTTCCCATAGATTCGTCGACTGAAACATCATCGATCGAAATACTGGCCTGGTCATTATCGCGAATAGTGACCTCTGCCTGATCGTCAGCCAACATGATATTTGCACCACCTGCCTGAAGATTGAACAGGTTAATCAGGAATATTTCGTCAGCTTCTATCTGATCTGAATCCACAATATTAAGAGTGATGACTTTTGTCTGCTCACCCGGAGCAAACGTTAGTGTGCCGTTCTGTGACTGATAGTCATCAACATCGAGAGCTGACTGGTCTGCTGTGGCATAATCGACACTGACAGAAGTACTGGCTGGTACATCCTGCGAGACAGTGATCTCTACGGTACCCGCATCTTCATTGACTACGATATCTGCAATGGAAATGGCGGCTTGATCGTCATCTTTGATTGTGACTTCGGCTTGGTCATCGGCAAGAACAACGTTGAAGCCGTTATTCTGCAGGTTCAGCAGGTTGACGAGAAACATTTCGTCGGCTTCGATATTGTCAGAATCGATCAGGGGAATACTGATCGTTCTGAATAGTTGACCAGCCCCAAAAGTTAATGTGCCTGACTGCGCCAGGTAATCTTCCGTGTCAATCGCGGACAGGTTGGCCGTTGTGTAGTCGACGTTGATGGCTGAGGCAACGGGTTTGTCGAGTGATACTCTGACAGATGCTGTTCTCGCAGATTCATTAATGATGATGTCATCGATCGTAATCTGAGCCTGATCATCATTCTCGATAGTTCCCCTGGCACTGGAGGTAGCCAGTATTGTTCCCTGGGAGGGATTTGAGAGGTATACATTAAACAATTCATCATTTTCGACTTGATTATCACCATTGATGATAATGGAAATAGTCTGTGTTTGAACAATCGATTCCGGATCAGACTGGAAGATCACACTGCCAGTGTTGGATTCATAATCGTTAGTACCTTGTTTGGCTGACAGGTCACTCGTGGTAAAGTCAACGACAGAAAGAAAGTTCAAATCACCCGCTTGTTGCCCCCGACGCTCTACGGTAAAGGTAAAGATGGTCTGGCCACTGTCTCCCTCGATCTTGCTTACATCATTAACAATGAAAATTTCAGGAACATAAGGTTGGAATACATAGAACTTACCGACATCAGTGCCAGCTTCATTATTCAAGGGGGCTCCAACTATCACTCGTTCGCCTGCGAATGCGACTGCGTACCCAAAAAAGTCATTCGGGTCACCATCCAGAGGCAATAGTGTTTGTGATTCAACCCACTGATTGTCTATCAGTCGATAAAGAAAGGCTGCACCGGTATTACTTGAGGTTGATCCTGTGACTAATGTCGTCCCAGAGATACTAATAGAATCAAAACTGTAAAAAGGATCATTCTCTGGCGTTGGGAGTTGTTGTTGATAGGTCCAGGTACCTGTTCTGCTTCCAGAGACATTCTTATAAATAAAAATATCCCCACCTATATTACTATTGCCATCAGGAGAGATGATTCCCAGATAATTATCATCGACGTAAAAATTAATTCCAAACCAGATATTTCCTGTTGAGGTCGGCTGTCCTATGACCTGCCTTTCAATCCAGGTGTCTGCGATATAATGAAATATATAAACGGCCCCCCCTCCAAATGGACTCTGGCCCGTATCTGCAGTGATTCCAGAAACAAAAATCTGATGATTATTGATTTCTACCGCCGTGCCAAAACGATCGTAATAGTCTTTGTTGGACGCTGTGAGTTTTTGTGATTCTATCCAGGTGTTTCCCACTAATTTGAAGACATACGCGGCCCCCGCTTCATCTTCATAGCTGAGATTTAATGCGTCATGATATGGCGAACCAACTACAATCGTAAAATCTTCAATCGCAACGGATGTTCCAAAGTTATCATCCGCTTCCCCATCAGAGTTCGTGATTTTCTGGTCGAAGACCCAGCCGGAACCAATCCATCTGAAAATATAAGCAGAACCACTCTCTGCCCCGAGATCGTCATCACCTTTGGCGCCGATCACGATGGTCTCTCGGTCAATGGCCACACTGGTTCCAAAAAAATCTCCCTCTGTAGCGTCGAATGCTGTTAGCGTCGAGTAGTAATCCCAGGTGTCATCGGAGTCATTATATGGCGTGCCTTGCTGGTTCCTGCGGTACACAAAAGCTGCTCCCGCGTTATTGGCGATTAAATCGCTGTCAATAGCACCGACAACCATAAAATCTTCATCAACGGCAATATCATTCCCAAAATGGTCAGTACTGTTGAGTGTGGGCGGGGGAAGGACGGACTGTGACTGGATTAACTCGGGGAAATCATCATTGATGATGGTCGCTGCTCCCGAAGTATTTCCAAGTAATGAACTGCCGACATGATTGAAGAGCAGTACTCCAAATCCTTCGTCAATTTCCTTTATCTGGTCTCCATGAATGGGGACGGTAATCGTCTGAGTTTGAGTCGTCTGGTTCGGGGCTGCCTGAAAAACGATTGTCCCTTCTAAGGCAGTGTAGTCAATTCCTGCTGTAGCAGTCCTCTCGAAGGTTTTATATTCAATCGTCTCAGACTGATTTAAGTCTCCGGGATTCGTCCCTTTTCTCGTTACTGTAAAAGTAGCAGAAGAGGTTCCAGAGTCACCTTCGATTATCTGGATGTTATTAATCGAAATCGAACTTCGATCATTCAATCTGTAAACATGAACCGAGCCACTACGGTATCCATGCGAAGTAGTGTCAGTTGGGGCACCAACCACAATCGTTTCATTATCAATCGCGAGATCATGAGCAAAACTACCTGAGGTCTCTTTGATTTTTGTCTGCAGGCTGTTATCCCAGCCATTTCCCGAGTTCTCATAAATATAAGCTGTGCCAGCCCCAAAATTTTCAGGTGAATTGTCGTAAATTGCTCCAATCACCAATTTATTATCGTGGATGGATACTGCTCGTCCATAATAAGCACTTGTATTTCCATCATCTGCATAGAGCTTTGTAGAGACTGTATCGCTCCAGTCATCACCAACTCTTGAGTAGACATATGCTGCACCATATCTGTTACCAAGAGTACTATCAAAGCTAGCTCCTACGGCAGCTGTATTATCATCGATTGAAACTGATACTCCGTAACGAGTGGGTTCAGTTAGATTATCGGGGGTGAATTTAAATTCTGTTGCATCAGACCAGCCTGATTCTCCTTTTGTATAAATATATGCTGCACCGTTGTGAGAGCCGTAAATTTCTTTACCAAATGAGCCCACAATTAGTGAATCGCCATTGATACCTACCGAAATCCCATATCCTTCATTATTTGTAGTAACTATCTTCGTTTTCGTGGCAGTTAACCAATTGCTGTCAGTGTTTGTGTAAACGTACACAGCTCCATAATCAACTTCGTTTGATATAAAGGGAGCGGTCAGTGCCGTTACTACAAGCTGATTGTCATCAATGTCAAACTCATAACCAAAGGTCGCATCAAAGTCCGGATCAGAATTAGTTAAGATCGTCTCGGTAGCATTGTTCCAGTCAGATCCCTGTTTCGTATAGATGTAGACACAACCATTTTGCAAGTTGGGGTCGTCATGTGATCTATTGTACCCATTTACCACAATGGTATTGCCATCAATGGCAACTTTGGATCCAAAAGTATCATAATCCTGTCCATCAGATGGAAAGAGAGCCGTTTCGAATTCCCAGAAGTCATCGAAATAAACATCAGGCGTGCCATTTAGATTTCGCTTGTAAATATACGCAGCACCTGCATTAATTCCGCGAAAGTTGTTATAGGGGGCGCCGACAACCAGGTAGTCACCATCGATTGCAACACTACTTCCAGTGCGGTCTCCAGGATGTTGGATAATGTCATCTGTGAGGGGACTTATTTTTTGTTCCGAAGAATTCCAGCCATTAATTCCATTCGAGAAAATATAAGCTGCACCACTATCGACTCCGTTAGTGTCTTCGAGAGGCGATCCAATTAAGATCTCACTTCCATTGAAATCAATGCAGGATCCCCAAGAGCTGTTTTCTTCAAGTTCTGAAGATGTAAAAAATGATTCAGTAGCACCCGTCCAGCCCAAGATACCTTTTTCATAAATGTAGACTGCTCCCTGAGGGGGACCATCTTGAGGATGATTCTTAGCGCCAATCACAAGGATGTCATCAAGGAGAAAAACAGATGATCCAAAATTATCCCCTGAGTGAGGGGTGGATGCTTGGATTGTTGTTTTCTGGTACTCGTTCCAGCTGGACCCTTTTTGATAAATATGAACCGTACCATTTTCTGTATAGTCATTCGCAGAAAATCCCGCTTCACCAATGACAACTGTGTCATTTCTCACAGATACACTTGATCCAAATGAAGGAGTTTCGCCGGTAAGTTTCACTTCTTCTGCTGAATTCCAGCCATCAATGCCTTTGGAATAGATATAGGCAGCAGAGACCTGGTCTCCTGTTCCGATCACGATTGTGTCACCACTTACCGCGACTGTTTCACCAAAATAGGCTTGCAGTGGGTGGTCACTTGCTGCAAGTTTTACAGCTTCTGCGTTTTCCCAGCCTGATGCGTTCTTTGTAAAGACATAGGCTGCACCTCTATAGTATGGTGAACCTTGAACAAGGCTTGCACCGACAACGAGAGTGTTATTTTCGAGCGCGACAGACCAGCCAAAAGAACTACGATACGCTTCATCTGCTTCGGGGGAGATTAGTTTTGTTACTGTTGCATTTTTCCACCCTGACTCATCTTTGGTGAAAACAAATACGGCCCCAGTATTTTCATACTTCGGATTAACGTATGCATCAGCGAAGGGAGCACCTACGACGATCGTATTTCCTTCAATGGCGACCGAATGCCCAAACTGATCCGAGGACTGGTCATACCGATCTTCGAAATCGGGAGTGATACTTGATAATGTCGTTTCAAACACCCAAGTGTCATCTGACCGATCATTCGCTGTTCCTTGATTGTCACGTGCGTAAACATAGGCTAAACCGGAGGAACCAATATTAAAGCCGTTCCTGTAACTTCCAACCACCAGGTAGTCGTCACTGATTGCGACTGCTGATCCAAAATATTCTCTGAGGTTTGAATCTGAATCCGCAGGCGGTAATAAAAGCCCCTCTAAATCGTATCCGGTCAGCAGCGTGCGGTCTTCCAGCTCTTCGATTCCAATCGGACGTCGACTCAGCGCGGGCTGATACCGATGACGTGCGCGAGAACGCTGATTTCGGGGACGACGTGAGCGTACAGTTCGGTATCGTGAAGTCAGGGACTTCAACCAGTTAGTCAACAGCATGCGAGGCAGGGCTTTCTGGCTATCTGTTGCGGTCAAACGTACGTGGCCCGCACGTTGAGGCGTTGAGTTTAAGCGTAAGTGTTGGGTGAATCAGATAATTAGCGGGTTGATATACAGGAATGAATTATCTGTATGTGTGAATATATCAGTTTAGGAGAGGGGTATCCATAACTTTCAGCTTCTCTACCTTAAAATTTCATGTCATTAAGAAATGACGGTAAATCTCTATATATAAATAGCTTATGGCAATGTTGTTCCCGCTCAGAAGACCGGCAGGCTCTGACCATCTCGATGCTGGATTGCCAGACTGAGCGTTTGGGGAGAAATACTGGTCGGAATCGTCCGTAGTGCACCATCCCCCATGATGCACAGGAATCTCCCATTGTTAGCCTGTCCCAGGGCGATGATTGGATTGCCAGGATTGAAGGGCAGGTCGATTGGTTGTGTCCAGGGAACCGCTTTATCCGGCCCTGCTTTGACCGCCAGGATCACGTTGGAAACACCATCGGTGAAACTTCGCATGCGTAAACCCTGACCGCCGCTGAACGGGGTGTCCTTGCCTGAGAAGGTCATCACAGACGTGAAGCCCGGCTGCAGGGTATTTTCTGTCTGGTAGACATCCGGCATTTTGGTAATCAAGGCCTTGTTATGCGGACTGTCCCAGGGCTCATCCAGCTTGAACTGCTGATACAACTCCTGCTGACCAAGAAAAGGGAGCAGATGTACCCGCCAGCTTAAATTCGGTTTGCCATCGGTCAGATGCGCATCGGCGTACGGGAATCGCGTGAAGGAATCGTGATAGTGATGAAAGGCCAGCCCGATCTTTTTCATGCTGTCTGCTTCTGACTCCCGGAACTGCTGCGAATTTCCCCCATTCATTTGAGAATTGATCACGTCGTCCGCTTTGTCGGCAATACGCTTCATGATCTTGCCTCCCGGGGCGCCCCAGGTCAGCAGAAAATAACCTCCGCCCCCCAGCAGCAGAACCACGGCACCGATCGCGATCAGCGGCCCCGGTTTGACTTTGGAAGCCGTCTGTTTCTTCTGCTTCGATTTCGCCGACTTCGTGGGGCTCTTCTTCCGCCGTCGTGTCGGTGGCGAATAATCCATTTCCTCTTCTTCATCGAAGGCTTCCAGAAAATCATCGTCCGCGGGGACCGGGATTTTCATCACCGCTTCGCACGCTTTGCATTTGATTTTCTTACCGGCTTTATCGTCGCCGACTTTATATTTCTTGCCGCACTGCCTGCATTCAAAACTGATGGTCATGGTCTTCTGAGTGTCTTTATAAAACTAAGTGGGTTGGGTGGTGAAATAATACCGTTAGTCGTTGACAGTGATTCTTACTGTCCCGGTTTGACTTCGATGGCGTCCCAATCAATCCGCGTGAAATCCTGCGGGCCGATCATCTCTTTCCATTGAGCGTCTTCCAGATCCTTTTTAACAAGTGATATGGATCCATCCCCTTTCAGAATCACAACCTGTGAAGCAGTTTGTCCCAATTCGGCGATTGGCTGCGCCGGATTCAGACCACCCGGTTTTGTCCATTCGACGGCTTTGTCGGGGCCTGCTTCAACGACCATCATTGTATAGGAGAGGCCATCTAGCGTGTCGCGCATACGGGCCGGCTGGCCCAGGGGAAACAGTGTGGTCATTTTCTCCTTTCCCTCAGCATTTTTTTCCCGTTTCCCTTCAAAAACCCGGAATCGGGTTTTGTTTGAGTCGGCAGGCGTGTCCGGTGATTTAAAGACATCAGGCATGTTCTTTGCCAGCGGCGCATTATTTGGACTATCCCACGCTTCATCCAGTTTGAACTGTTCATACAATGGTTTCTGGTCCATATAGGGCAGGAGATGCACCCGCCAGCTGACTTTTAACCGACCATTCTCGTCATAAAATTCGGGATGCTCTTCCTGTGATGGCAGGAAGGAACTGGCTTCCTCGTGCAGGTTATGCAGTGCCAGACCAATCTGCTTGAGCTGATTTCCAACAGCCTTGTAACGTGCGGCGGTCATCGGTTCTCCCGCTTTGGTCATCATCTCCGGGGCGATCTTTTGCTCCTCCGGTTGAGCATCCGTCTCTGCCGGTGCACCAGTCTCGGTGGCAGCTTCTTCCGTTGTGGGATTCGCAGCAGGCTGTTTCTGGCATCCGCTGGGAAATGTGACTGTTACCATCAGCAACGTCAGCAGCAGAATTCGACTCTGAATATACATTCTCGTCTCCATGGTTCTGTCAGAGAGGTTTACTTGAAAGTGAAAACAGGTGGAAAGCTTCATTGCCTGTTCCAATTTTATTCAGGTTTGTAAGAGGGCAGATCTACTGTGATCACATTCCCGTCATCAGGTTGAATCAGATTTGCCAGCGATTTTGCGGGGATGTTCGCAGGAATCCCCCTTGTCGAGCCATCCATCATCACAGCAGGGATCACAGGCGTGGTTAACTTCCCAAGGGCTTTGACCGGGTCAGCAGGATCAAAGGGCAGGTCTTCCGGTTTCGTCCAGGGAACCGCTTTGTCCGCGGCAGCGATCACGAAGAAGATTGTATTGGAAGTCCCGTCAGTGATATCTCTGATACGTGAGCCCGGCGCACCGGGAAACGGCGTCTTTTCTCCGGCAAATGTCATCACACGTGTCTCGCCCGGCTTACCTGCGGAACCAAACTGATAGATCGCCGGCATTTTCGCCACTAAGGCTTTGTTGTGAGGGCTGTCCCAGGATTCATCCAGTTTGAACTGTTGATACAGCGCCTCCTGTCCCATGAAAGGCAGCAGATGCACGCGCCAGCTCAGATTGGGTTTGCCGTCGACGAGATGTTCATCCGCGGGCGGAAACCGATTGTATTTATCGACATAGTCGTAAAACGCCATGACGATCCCGCGAAGCTGTTGCAGGACCTTGATCTGATCCGGCTTCAGAGTGGTATGGATAATGGTGTATTCTCGATCGTCAACCACGTTGCCATCATTTGGGTTTATCAGGTCTTTCCACTTGCTTTCAGCGATATCCCGCTTGTAACAGCGGGTTGAACCATCGGCCAGCAAGACCGGAATGCCTCGACCGGCGGCTCCGAATTCAGCCTTGGGATGTTCATCTTTCAGTCCGCCGGGTTGAGTCCATAGAACCGCTTTGTCCGGTCCCGCTTCAACGATCATGACTGTGTTAGATGTTCCGTCCAGAATGTTGCGAATCTGGGCCGGTTTCCCCAGTGGAAATATGGTAGATGGCGCCTCTCTGCCTCTGGAGTTTTTTCCCCATTGTCCTTCAAAGACACGGAAGCGGGTCTTGTCTGAGCCGATCGGGGTATCGGGAGAGCGGTAAACCTCAGGCATTTTCTTTGCCAGTGGGGCATTGGCTGGACTATCCCAGGCTTCATCCAGTTTGAATTGATCGTACAGCGGCTTCTGGCTCAGAAAGGGCAGAATGTGGACCCGCCAGCTGACTTTCAACTGACCATTCTCATCGAAATATTCAGGATGTTCTTCTTGTGATGGTAAAAAAGACCGGTTTTTATCATGCGAGTAATGCAGGGCCAGGCCGATGGCTTTCAGCCGCGCTTTTACCTCCTGATAACGTTCGGCCGTCATCGGCTCCCCCGGTTTCGTCACCATTTTGGGATCGATCGTCTTTTCTTCCGCAGTGGCAGCATCTTTCGAGGATGACTGTTCGGCAGACGAAGTTGAGGAGTCGTCTTTTTCCGCCTGGGAGTCGCCGGGCTGAGGCTTTTGACAACCTGTAGAAACCAGCAGCAGGATCAGACAGAGAGAGAATGTAGACAGACAGCGATTCCAGTTTCCCGGAACACCAGGGAGTGAGCGAGTAGCAGACATGTAGGCAAACTTTCAGCTGAGTCAAATTGGATCAGACCCCGCGCGCATGGGGGCTCTGATGAAGCGAAGTTTGTGCCTGCCTTCGTTCTGTGAGCGTGTGTCTTTCGACATCAGAGAGAAGTCATTTAAGTCTATCTTCCACTTTAGGTTCAGGCAAGTTAAATGCAGACAAAGAATCACACAGGCCAGCGATCCGACATGCTGCAGGCAGGAGGTCTGGTTGAGCGAATCAAATTCTGTACACACCCCGATCAGGATCCGATTTTGTCTCCCAAAGAATCCGCGATTTCAGATGCATTCTCTCCCCACGCGAGCTATGATCGAAGCCCGACAACCTGAAATTTCTCCTGATGATAATAGAAACTCACACCATGCAATCTCCCGAAACATCCCGCCGCTCGTTTCTGAAAACATCTCTCGCTCTGACCGGAACCTTTCCACTGGTCGCCGGACTGGCCTACGCGGAATCAAAATCGTCCGACAAACCCCTGATGGCCTATGTCGGCACCTTCAGTTCTCCGCTTCAGGATGTGCTCGATACCCAGGTCGACCTGCCGCCTGGCAACGGACGCGGTATTCATCTCTTCCAGGTCGATCGCAAAACGGGAGCGATGACCCCTGCTGGCATTCAGCGGATGGGAACCAGCCCCAGTTGCCTGGCTGTCAACGCGGAAGGCACACGCCTCTATTCGACCAATGAAACTGATCGGGTCGGCCAGGAGAAGCATGGTTCCGTCTCCGCCTTCAAGATCAATCGGGAGGACGGTTCGCTCACACAACTCAACAAGGTCAACTCGGGGGGAGACGGACCGACCTATGTCAGCATCCATCCGTCGGGACGCTATCTGCTGATTGCGAATTATTTCGGCGGTTCGATTTCCGTGCTCCCCATTCTGAAAGACGGCTCACTCGGCGAAGCCACCGATGTCAAAAATGATGCCGGCAAAATCGGTCCCACCACAGCCACGAATGCCCCCGAAGGCAGCTTCGCCTTCAGCGGTCACGATCATACGCACGCCCACATGATTCAGGCCGATCCCTCAGGGCGCTTTGTGTTTCATGTCGATCTGGGCTTGGACAAGATCTACATCTGGAAATTCGATGAAAAAACGGGCAAGCTCACGCCGAATGATCAGGCTGCGATCTCTCTGCCTCCCGGCGACGGACCCCGGCACTTCCACTTCCATCCCAACGGACGCTGGTTCTATTCAATCCAGGAAGAAGGTTCGACGCTGGTCCTCTTCGATTTCGATCCGAAGGCTGGCACACTGACCGCCCGGCAGACCATCTCGACACTGCCGGAAGGTTTCAAAGGCAGCAACTTCTGTTCGGAAATTCTGGTTTCGGAAGACGGGAAGTACGTCTATGCCGGCAACCGTCTGCACGACAGCATCGGCATCTTTTCCGTCGGCACAAACGGCGAACTGACCTGGGTGGCTGATGAATGGACCCGCGGCAATTATCCCCGCAGCTTCAGCTTTGACCCGACCGGCGAATTTCTCTACTGCTGTAACCAGCGGGCCGACAGCGTGGCCGTGTTCAAGGTCGATAAAGCAACAGGCAAGCTGCACTTCACAGGCCACTACGCTGCCGTTGGCAACCCCTCGCACGTTGTCTTTCTGGACCTGGCGAAGCAACCTTGATGCAGGAGTTAATATGATCCAGACTGGATTGCTGAGTTCGTAAGCGAGAAATGAGGAACGATTCATGACCGCTGACAGTGACTCGGAGAAAGCACCTCAGGGCATCAATCGCCGCCGTCTGGTTCTGGATCTGATTGGACTGCCAATCTTATTCGCTCTGTTTATGTTCCTGCCTGCGGGAACATGGACATGGTCGAAAGGCTGGTTCTTTATTCTTTTTCTGCTGGTGGTCGTTTCAGCAGGATTCGTGGTTCTTCAGCGTGTGAATCCGGAAGTCATTGTCGCGAGAAGTCACTTCCACAAAGGAACGAAACACTGGGACAAAATCCTGCTCGGCTTTTACTTTCCATCGATGCTGGCCATCGTCCCCGTGGCGGCTCTGGACGAGAGCCGATTCCACTGGTTTCCAGTCCCATTGTGGGTCTGCATTCTCGGCTACGCTTTACTGCTGGCCGGGATGGTAATCGTCACCTGGGCCGAAGCCGTGAACAAGTTCTTTGAAGTCACCGTGCGGATTCAAACGGACCGCGGGCATGCAGTGATCGACACCGGTCCCTATGCCATCATGCGTCATCCCGGCTATGTCGGGGGAATCCTCACCGCCATCGGCATGCCGCTTTCGTTGGGATCCCTCTGGGCCTTGATTCCGGCGGGAATCGCCTCGCTGGTGTTGATCATACGAACCCACTGGGAAGACCAGACCCTGCAGGCAGAATTAAACGGGTACCAGGAATACGCGAAGTGGGTGCGGTTTAAGCTGATCCCGGGCATCTGGTAACGAAAAAATCATCCGCGGAGACGAGCCGACAGTCTCAGGCAGACCCAAGTACATCTGAAGAATTACCAAATTTCAGGTACCCACACACAAAAAAAACGACGGGAAAGGTGTGACACCATTTCCTGTCGAGGTTTCAGCAGGACGCCAGAATTCACTTGAGAAGTTTTTAGCCAGGTTAAATGAGTAAGTGCACATCAACCGAATTCTCTATTTGATCAGCTCATTCTCCTCGAGCGTCCAGATATTAAAGATAGGCTTTGGCAATGAAATCATTAAGGCTGACTGACTGCATCTGAATATTATGAAACGAAAATCCTAATCGCTCTCAGAAACTCTGCCGGCAACCTTTTTCTCGAACTCTGTCAGGTCCTGCACCCGAGTCAGTGATTCATCTGCGGCTTCCTGCAGTCCGACCAGCACGGTGGCTGAGACGGTTAGTCCGGTGACGAGAAGACCAAGAATAAATATCCCAAGCGTACTCATTTTTCAAAGCTCCTTCCTTGCAAGAGCAGACAGCCGAAGGAAAGTATCGAAGGGACCCAGATTCCTACAAATAATCCTTCTTCCCGCTGGCCACTGAACCAGAGCGCCACTGAAAAGAGGAATGAAATGAAGGCAGCTATAACGAACAGTAGTTTTCCTAGTTTTTTGCGTTTCACAGTTCCTGTAGACCTTTGTGTCGATACAATGCGGAGGAGCTTAACACTCAGCCGTCAGGATCCTCTATAGCGATAATCGATGAGAATGTCGCGATGAATACAATCGCGAATACGACCACGCCAAGTTTGAAGATTTCCAGATCGTCGATGGTTAAGCTTCCTGATTTGAAGAAATTGCTGCCCCGTCTTCTTTTCTAGAACATCAGGCAGATCTGCCAAGTGTTTAATGTGCTGAGAAACGGGACCGGGAAGGATCTATTTCAGGTTAGCGCGTACCAGGACTGCAGGATCAGGTGAAGTTGATTCCACTGCAGGAGAATGGAGTAAACGAGAACTTTGACTGGGGTATTGATTGCAGGAGGAGGAGAATTCTATGATGAGGGTGAAACCATTCTTTGATGGGAAGCCTTGCGCGTGTTGGCCTGTTCTCCCGTCAAAAAAGTTTCAGAAAACTGCAATCAGTCAGCAGGACTGAGTTGGTAAAGCATTCCAGACAGAGGCTGCGCCTTCCTCTGCTCTCTGAATAGAAACGACCTGTGATGGGATTGGCTGGTAAGAAAGTCTGACGTTGAGATAAAACAGCCCGTCAGTCGCCAGACAAATACGATCAGGCACAAGTCTGTGTGAGCTAGCATCTGGCTGCATGACCCCTCAAACGCAAAAACCCGACGGGAAAGGTATTCACACCATTTCCTGTCGGGTTTTCATAGTACCGGAGGCGGGACTTGAACCCGCACGGGGTTTACCCCCACTGGATTTTGAATCCAGCGCGTCTGCCGATTCCGCCACTCCGGCTTGAGAATAAGAGTATATAGTATAACGCTTTATGGAATTCAATGGAAACAGCCAAAAAACTGGGATCCCATTGACTGACTCAAAATGGCCCGTTACCTGAAAAAGGCCTCGAATCAGGCAGCTTCGATGGCTGCTGCCGAGAGCGGGAATTTCAGCGTGAAAGCAGTCCCTTTACCAATGGCACTCTCAACACGGATGCGTCCGTTGTGGGCCTCCATGACCTCTTTGGCCAGTGACAGTCCCAGTCCAGTGCCTCCCTGGCCGTTCTCGTCTGCTTCTTTGGTCGTGTAAAACTGTTCAAAGATATGGTGCAGCTGCTCGGGGGGAATACCAGAACCACTGTCACGCACGATCACCTCTGCCAGGTTCGATTCCGCATTCACTCGCACCGCCAGATCGAGTCTGCCGCCGCCTGGCATCGCCTGACGGGCATTCACGATTAGATTGACAAGCACCTGCTGGATCTGGTTCGGATTCAACGTGACTTCCGGCTGAGCATCGAAATGGGTATGCAGATTGACGCGGTTCATCGTCAGGTCTTTTTCCACAAGGGCGATCACGCTTTTGACCAGCACGACCAGGTCGACCGGTTCCTGGCGACTCTCATTGCCACGGGCATACGAGAGCATGCCGGTGGTGATCTTGGCGGCCCGCTGACCGGCGGAGAGAATTTTGGTAAACGCTTTATCCCGGCGTTCTTCCTCTTTGTGACGCAGGCCCAGCTTCGCGTAGTTGATCACGGTCGTGAGAATATTGTTGAATTCATGCGTGATCGATGAAGCCAGGGCACCCACGGAGCTCATCTTCTGCGCCTGAATGAGCTGCTTCTGGTAATCCTGGACTTGAGCTTCCAGCTCTTTGACGCGGGCTTCAAGATTTTCGACGGTTTGCTGAGTCATAAACCTGACACATCCTTGTGAGGCGAGTGAGTTGTAATTTCGAACACCCATTTGATTCAAGCTGCACTTGAAGCGGGAGAGTGTTTCAGCTGCGCTATCTACCTATAGAATATCGGCTGCCGCAAATCGGCAATCCAGAACCTGAGCAGCCACCTGTTACAGTCGACCAAGAATGAACCCTTCAGGTCCAGTTGTGTAAGCAGGCGAAAACAGGGGGGGATAGAAGGAATGGGTTTGATTCAGGCTTCAATGGCCCCCAATATGTGTGCGTGAAAATACTATACTGTCTGGAGAATGAATCAGAATAGTTTACCGAACGACATCTGCTCGGGAGCAATAGACGCTGGTAACCTACTGCAAAATAGAGGATTACGAAGCGATCATGCTACGGAATCCTGCTGGAAGCCTGGGTACGACATCTTGAACAGACCTGCCAGAGCACCATATCCGCTGTAGTTAAGAAAACCGTGGTTCTTAGCGCAACAGATTCACACATTCAGTCGGAAAAGATTCTGCAATATCGCCAGACTGTGTAAAAGTCCGATATTGACGTTCCGCAGCAGCCTATGTCAGGCAATCTGATTTAAGCGGCAGCCCGCTCTTCGGCGGGACCTTGATCCTGTTGTTCGTCTGCCTGGCTCTGGCGTTGAGCACACTGAATCCGATAGGCGATCTCTTTGGCAATTGCCTGGTTGAAGTTCAGCTGGAACTGCTGATAAGAGAACTGGGCTGCACAGCACCAGCCGATCACGGACTGGCAACGCTGCGGACGGAGCTCCAGCTCGCGCATCGCTGAAATCAGTGAGGCAGAGCTCTGTTCGGCAAAGTGAATTCCACTTCCCAGTCCATGCTGCTCAAAGCAGATGACCGACTGGGCTGCTTCACAGCCTCCAAAGATCACCACCGGTGCACCACAGCTCTGTGCTTCCTGAGCAGACAGATCGAAGTCAACATCCCGGGGACAGATCACCGCTTTACAGAGCCGATACTGATCTCGCAAAACCTGATCATCAACGGCACCGATGATTTCCACCTGTGGTTCATTGTGAACCGCAGCAGGGACCTGTTCTGCCGGAATTCCGATGATCGACAGACTCTGTTTGAGAGCCACACAGGCATCGACGGCCAGTTGTTCCTGCACAGTCCAGGGACCGTCGACAACCAGCAGATAGAAGTCATTCCGTCTTTCATAACCGGAACTGTAAAAATCCGTATCAACGGGGGGGCGTACAAATGAGGTAAAACGATCCCGGTTCTGATTCAAAAGCGTTTTGGTCGGTACGACGAATTCCACCTCAGTCAGTGAGTTGACCAGCTGGTGATCGATGGGCTGCTGGTTACTGGCGATCGGTTCCAGATAGCACATATGCAACTGGTGGTCCTGGCATTTGATCGAGGCGGCTGCTTCGAGGCTCGTGCTGATGATCAGATTCGCCCGGGAGACATCCACTTCCTTATCCGGGGAAAAGCCGGTTCCGAAGCGGGCAATCGTGGAGGAATGAGGCCAGGTCTGATTCAGTGCTTCCCAGATACTATATTCAATGCGCGTATGAGATACGCCTGTGTGCACTAAGATCACACTCATGTTGTTTCCTCCTTGAAACGATGATGAGTCTGAATCAAATCCTGTTGTTATTCTGCCAGCAGCGACTTCACCGCAGAATACGCTTGAGGGAAGCTCAAAGAAGGGGGTGATGTATGTAGTAACTCAAGTCAGACAACAGAGAAAGGACTCAATTTTAGTACCACGGTTGTCAGCCGCAGAACCGATAGAAAAACAGGGGACGACAAGCCAGTTGAGTATCACCGACCGTCTGACGCTGATATTGACAAATCTCGAAAATCTGGTCAATCCGAATCTGCCCGGATTCTATAAGGAAACGAGTGCCTGTCACTTCTTTAAGAGACAGGTACTGCAGAATCCTGATGGGAAATGGGGTGAATCGCTTCAAAATCGGGCGTTGTGTTTCCCTGTTCCGCCTGGTGAATCAGTGCTGCCATTTCCCACGCGGTCACATAATAATATTTCCACTCCGGATGCCGGGCTGCTTCGCGGCGCAATTCTGCATGAAAAGCCTCCGTTTCCGGTCCCAGCAGAGTCTCCAGATTACCAGGTTTGGCGCCATGTGTGTGCAACTTGATAAAGGTCCAGTCGGGTCGTCCTGCCACATGCACATCTGCCGCCAGCCAGTGCCGGAAACGTGAGATCGTCGCCGGACGACCACCATGCAGGTCCGAGTTCTCAATCCCGGGCATGAATCCCCATTTCCGTTGATTCCAGTCGAGTCCCAACGGTCCCTGGATCATCAGCAGGCTGTCCCGCTTGGGAGTCTGACCAACGTGCGCGAGCGTTCCTGCATCGTGTGATTTACATTTGCCGGGCAGATTCTTCGCATAATAGATGCTGTTGATGATACGTGTCTGGGTATCGCTGGGAGCCGAAGGCATCGTCAGGTCGGCATAGCAGCCCGTTTCCAGCAGCACATCGATTTCATTTTCGACCCCGCACCAGCGACCATCCGGACGCGAGTTACACAGGGCCCAGTTTCCATGAATGAAGCTGTAGAGAATCTCTCCCGTTGCGGGATCCTTGCGCAGCAGTCCATGTCGTTCGTAAAGCGTCTTGCGAAAATCATTCATTTTCTGACGCAGCCCCTCGGCCGTGTCGTTGTCGTGGTGCAGGTGGATCTCCACATCGCCGAATCCCTGTTTACAGAGTCGCGCCAGACGATCCAGGTACTCGGGCTGATACTGATCCTGCGGAAAGAAGAACGTATGCTGAGGCACCTGTCCGCGCGAATCACTGAAACGCGAGAAGCGGGCCGGATATTCTTCACACCAGCGGTCGACACGGGCGATCGCTTCCGCTTTCTGGGGATGTCCCCATTCCGGTTCATAGTGATCGCAAACCGCGATGAAAATATGCCGGGGCTGTACCGGAGTAAATCTGACCGGCCGATCCTGCCTCTTCTGAAACAGATAAGCGGGCAACCAGTACTGCATGTTCCGGGCACGAATTGCCAGGGAAACGAAACCGACGCACGCCATCACCAGCAGGCTGAGCATCGCGATACAGGCAAACAGAAATGTATTCATGACGGATTATCTTTATGAATGATGAGAGGGGATATTATTCTCAATGGTTTCCGGATCGATGTCGCTCTGCTGTTCCAGCGGAAACCCTTCATCGACAGGCACCACGCGGGTGGCACTGCGTTCGGTCCGTTCCCAGGTGCCGGTCTGTCGCGTGAAGAGCCAGCGGAACAGGCCGATTCCCAGTGCCAGGTTCATCTGCACGAACATGCCGGGGACCCGACAGAGTTTACGGAGCACGCCCCCTCGATTCGCGAGTTTCATACCCACAAAGGCAGACAGATAAAACAGTCCCTGGCCCAGTAATGTGACCTGGTAGAGTGTCTGGTTCAACAGGCACAGATTCGCCAACAACGCCACGGTCATGAAGACCGGACAGAACCAACGCAACAGTTTATGTGACCAGAAGGCAAATGCGATGTATCCATATCGAGGACTCAACAGTCCCTTCAGGTGTCGTAAACTCTGAAATCCGCCGGTACCAATGCGGACACGACGTTTGAATTCTGCCTGTACCGAAGTAGCAGATTCCTCGGTTGCGAAGGCACTGCCGTCATAGATCAGACGTTGCCCCATCAGATGGACCCGCATCCCAATCAGGAAATCATCGATGATCGTTTCTGGTGGAATGGGCATGTAGATCGACTTGCGTAAGGCATACAGTGCACCGTTTACGCCCAGTACGGCTCCGAGGTTCGTTTCACACTGTTTCAGGAAGTTTTCATATTTCCAATACAGGCCATCCACATTTTTTCCCGTCTCTGAATCTTCGAGAATCAACTGCCCACAGACACCGCCGATGGTTTCATCGTCAAAGTGACGTACCAGTTGTTTGAGGCACTGTGGATCCATGTGCGTATTGGCATCAGAGAAGACCAGGATTTCACCGCGGGCCGCCGGTACACAGTCATTCAAGACCGATGACTTGCCCCGGCGTTCTTCGAACTGCAGCAGGCGCACGCGGTCATCGTCATACATGGTGACCAGTTCGCCGGTCAGGTCTTCGTTCCCGTCGCAGCCGATCAGGACCTCAAGTTTGTCGGCAGGGTAGTCCAGCTGCGCAAGATTATTCAAACGATCGAGAATGACATTCTCTTCCCGATAGGCGGCGATAATAATCGACACAAAGGGGAGTTCGCCCGTCGTTGTCGTTTCGCCCTGATTGCTTGTGAATTCTTCCGCGCGTCGGGAATGACGCCTTGAGAGCAGCCAGATCAGCAGTGGATAGCCGACATAAGCGTAGGCGATCAACGCGACGGATCCCCAGAAGAGGCTGATGAAGACTGTGGATGTCATGGTGCCACCTTTGGCTGATGTTGTTTGTAGGGGAGTTCGGCCTGATTGATTTCTGGTCTGCTGACGGGTTCCGACTCCTGATGAACCTTAATCACTTTTGCAGGAATCCCGCCGACAGTGGTGTGTGCTGCGACGTCTTTCACCACAACCGCATTCGCCCCGATCTTCGAGTGCGAGCCAATTTCCACCGCACCAATCACCTTGGCTCCCGCACCGATAAAGATGTCCGATCCCAGTCGAGGAGATGTGTTGCGTTCCGCGCCGATGGTCACCTGGTGTTCCAGTTTGATGTCATCGCCGGCCTTGACCGAGCCGTTAATCACGATTCCCTGGCTGTGGATGATCACCAGGCGGCGACCAAAATCCGCACCGCGTCCAATGATGCACTGGCAGAAGATCGCATTGCATTTGTTGAAGATCATGGCCAGCGGCGCCAGCTTCCAGGCACTCGCCCACTGCATCAGGCGATACCAGAGCATCGCCATCGTGCCGTCGGTCAGGCACGTTTTCAGCAGGCTCCGCGCAGTCACACTGCCGTAGCACCATTCTGATTTTGCTTTCAGATCTTCCCAGAATTTCATGTTCAGCCCATTTCGATTCGAATTAATCAGATCCGGTGATGGACCAGCTGGTTTAACAGTTCCGCCAGTTGTCCTGCCTGGTGTTCCCGCTGGAACTGATCCCGTTTTTCCGGGTGAGGCATCGGTGAGACCGTTTGGCCACTCAGACGATTGACCAACCAGTGAGCAAGTTTGTTCGTTTCGCTGGCACGGAAATTCCCCTCCGGCCAAAAGTCCTGCAGGACGCCCGCCGTTTCTCCCGCGGGGGTGATCGACAGGATTTCCCGCTGGATTGCCAGGTATTCAAACAGCTTGGCTGGAGCCACACGATCGGCGCCTTCCACATCGCTGAGCAGCAGGCAGAGTGCATCCGCGGCTGCCATCTTTTTCAAGGCTTCGTGGTGGGCACAGTAGTCTTCGCAAATCAACGTGCAGTCCGTCTGGTTCAGACGATCCAGGATTTCCCGCTGTTCGGGAGTCTTTCTACCAATCACCTGCAGTTCCAGATGTTTCAGGATCGCAGGCTGTGACTGATGTACGGCTTCAATCGCCCGCACCAGTGGTTCAATCGTGGTCAGATTCCAGAGCGTTCCCGTATAGACAATCCGAAACTTTCTGCCACTCTCTGGTGAATAGGTCGATGTCGGCTCATGCGGCGTGTCAAAGTCATCCGGATCGTAGCCGTTATAGATACACTGGCCGACAGGCGAGGCTCCAAACTGCTCCGCCCGGTCCAGCAGACGCTGCGTACTGGCCTTCGTGGTAGCGACAATCGCGTCTGAGTGACGCATGACTTTTTTCTGCAGACGGGTCTGAATCAGATCCGAGATCCGGTCCCGCTGATGGTTCTCCAGGTATTTGCTGCTCAGATCCCACTCGTCACGGAAATCCGAAATCAGTGGCAGGTGGAATATTTTTTTGAGTTTGCTGGCCAGGATCAGGTTCGAATAGGGCGGGGCGGTCGCCAGGATGGCATCGTGGGGGACCCGCTTCAACAGCCGCTTACCGGCCTTGAGTGCATTCGGATACCAGAGAATCTGCGCGTCGGGCTGCAGCAGCATTCCCGCACCCGCTTTGACCACCTTTTTGCAGGATGACTTGAGCGAACCTGACAGGCTCACTTTCTGCGCCCCTACCTGCTTCTGGGCCATATTCTTCTTGAGTGTGTAGTCCGGTTCCCAGGTCCGGGCCTTTTCCAGATGTGTGTTCTCAGGAATATCGACCAGGAGGCTGTTATCGAACACCGGTACCGAAGGATTTGCAGCCATCAGCACGCTCACATCCCAGCCGAACTGCTTCAGGTATTTCACAAACTTGACGGGACGCTGTACGCCGGCACCGCCAACCGGGGGGAAATGATAGCTCACCAGCAGCAGTCGTTTACGTGACTCCTGTGGACGCGGCTGTTCTCCCGAATCGGACAGATCGACAGGTTGAGAGAGGATGGTAGACATAAATCAGAAATTCCTTTGTATACTCTCAGGCAGAAGCCCGTTGTTTGACTGGCGCTGGTTTCGTACCGGAAGCAAGCCAGTGGCTGACTCCCAGGGAGCGGATATCATATTGTGTGTGTTCCGAAAGCTGACGGACCGCTTCAATCGCGTAGGGGTGATTGTCGTGCATCAGGCAGAAATTCCCTGCCCGCGGCTGAAAGCGTTCGCACCACTGGTTGATTTGTGAGTTTTCAGTCATCTGGTAATCCCGCGGATCGGTATCCCAGAGCACGATGGTTTTGTGACGCCGCCAGAGCCCCAGCATTTTGCCCGCGGTCAGTTTTCCTTTAGGAGGCCGCACCAGGCGCGGAATGCTGCCGGTGATATCACTCAGAATCCGATCTGTCTGATCGATCTCTGCCAGAAACTGTCTGGCTGTCGTTTGTGCAGGCTCGCTGTGAGTCAGGGTGTGATTGCCGATTTCGTGCCCCTCCTGAACCATCCGCTGGATGATTTCGGGGTGACGCTGTGCCTGGACGCCGATCACAAAAAAAGTCGCCTGTTGCTGATACTGCAGCAGCAGATCCAGCAGGCGGGGGGTGTACTCCGGATGCGGACCATCATCGAAGGTCAACGCCAGCGGTACGGGCGCCTGCAAGTGGGAACCCGCTTGTGTCTCTGATGACAGAACCGGATGGGGAGACGTACCTTGAACCAGAAACAGTCGCCGTGGGACGACTGCAGTCAGCGAACGCTTAATCAACTGGCGAATCTGGTTCATGTTCGAATTTCAAACTGGTTGTCTGAGTTTTCTGTTTTTACGACGGTAGGACGATCGCGATTTCTGCTGTTCTGTTAAACCGGCTGAATACCGCGTACTGCAGTCAGACAAAATCTGACTGAGCTGCACAGCGGACTCCTGCCAGGTCAAAGGTTCGAAAACCCGTTGCTCCGGAATCGCAGGCACCGCCAGCATGCCCGACAGGGCGTCTGCCAGCAGCTGCGGGTTGTTCGGAGTCACCAGCCGATCCTGGAGGGGATCGGCGATCTCCGGAATCCCGCCCACGCGACTGGCCACGAAACGGCTTCCGCAGGAAATCGCTTCCAGCAGCACATTGGGAACCCCTTCTGAAAGGCTGGGCAGGGCAACGACATCAGCGGCCCGATACCAGTCTGCCAGTCGGGACTGTGGTTGTGATCCCTGCAACTGGAAATACTTGTCTAATCCATACTCTGTTACTTTCTGGCTCAAACGGGAATGTAATGAGCCGTTACCTAAAACATAGCATGTAAATGGAGGCCCCTGCTTACTTATTTTCTTACAGGCTTCCAGCAGAACCGTATGTCCTTTCACGGGTTCCAGTCGTCCCACGCTGACGATTACTTTGCGATCAGGATCCAGTCCCAGCCGTTCGCGGGCCGCCCGTTGATCACCGGGGCAGAAGCGACTGCGGTCCACGCCACGGTAGACTGTATGAATCTTCTCAGGATGAATCTGCAGCTTTTGCACCGCGGCTTCGATGTCCTGGCTCACCGTGATCACAGCATCCGACTGCTGCAGGACCGATTGAATCGCCCGCCGACGATGTCGATTTTGGGTCAACAGCAAGACATCGCTGCCTCCCGTCATGACGACCGCGGGAATTCCGTGTTCGCGGGCTGCCCTGACGGCGACCTCTCCATCCGGGTGCAGCCAGTACGACAGAATTACGTCCGGTTGAAACCGGGCGATAGCCCGATTCAAAGTCGATCGGATCGACCAGTACAGGAACTGGCCGTAATGCTGATGCAGCATTTTCGGCGGGTAATAGAACCGCGGATAATCAACGCGCATTCCGTTAGCCGCTTCAAAAGGCAGCCAGTCGGGATCGAGTCGAGCCTTATGCCTGACCCGGGAAGAACACTCCTCCACCCAGGCGACCGGCGAGATCACATGGGTTTGGTGAAGTTCTCCCAGGGACTGCAGCATCGCAGCGTTAAACGTCCCTTTTCCCGGGTGCTGGGAATTCGGAAACACATTAGATAAGAACAGGATTTTCATAAGTCGTCCATCTTTCGATAGTCAATGCGCTACTGTTGGGCCAGCTTACCTGCTGCCCAGTTTTCCATATCGCACCAGTTGTCGCAGACCGGTATAGATTCCCGTGGTTTTCAACAGGTTTCGGGCTGTCTGATCAATCCAGCAGGAAGCGTTCAGATAGCAGAGCAGGTTTTTGTTTTTTAATGTTTTGGGAAGCAGTAAGATGGCACCGCTATGGGTCAGCTCGGAACTGTAGCGCTGCTTATATTGGGCATCGCCTTCACCGAAATCATAAGTGCGGGGCGAGTCGTACTCCGTCAGATCTTCCAGGATCAGTAACAACAGTGTTTCACCCGGTGAATCGCTGGCATAATCCAGGTCAAACCCGAATTCGAGATCGTTGAAGATTCCCTGGAACTGGTTACTGATTTTGAACGCTACCGGGCGATCCCCGTCCATCAGCAGATAAGAACGCAGGGCACCGTGCAACGCGTAGAACATCAACTCGCTGACTTCCTGATCATTATTTTTGACACGTAGCCCCAGTCGTTGACTCTGCCATGAGTTTTTCGAAACCTGGTGAGCTGCACTCAGAAAGTCGGCAATCTGGTCTGGCTCCGTGATCCGCACCAGCTTGAGATGGCTGTTATCCCGGATCATTTTGCGATGCTTACGACGTGATTTGGACCGGAACTGATTCCAGTAGTCAGCTGCATTTTCCGGGAACCGGATCAGGCTGCGCGGCTGGTATCCCGTATGGGAATAGGTCAGGCAGCGTCCCTCTAGCCGATCCAGACAGGCTTTCACAGGCGAGTCGAGATGGACATCTTCCAGAAACAGAAATGTCGCATGTTGCTGCTGAAAGAATTTTAATGTGGTTTCCAGCAGGAATTCGAGAAACGCGGAATCATCCTGGTATGCCTGCTGCAGTAGAAACCCGTTTCCCTTTAAATAATAACCTTGCAGCACTCGTGCCGGCCCTATACCACGCAGCGTCTTCGTACTGAGATTTTTCGGACAACAGATACCCGCTGCAACCAGCGTCCCCTGGTGACGGCAAAACATCACGTAACTGGGGCGATCCGGAAACGACTTCTGTAACTGCGGTTGCAGATACAGCAGGTAATCCGGGTGATGGTTCAATAGTGCGTGTGGATCCTGTTCAAACAGTGCCAGCCAGTCCTGATAGAACCGGGACATCGGTTGCAGGTCTTCCATCTGCACGGCATGGAAACTGATTTGGAGATCATCAAACGGCGCGGCTTGTTCTATTTCCGGGTCGAGAGACAGATCGTGGTGAGTACAGGTTAAATTCATATTCATGGCGGGTTCACTTAACTTGTAGATTCAAAATCTGTTGATACAGGATTTCGTAGTCCTTAATCATTGAACGCACATTGAAGTGCTGTTCGACACGTTCGCGGGCCGACTGGCCCATGGTCAGCCACTTCTGAGGCTGAGTACACATTTGACAGATGGCTTCCGCAAGCAGCGACGCATTCGCCGCGGGGACCAGCAGTCCGGTTTCCGGTTGCTGGACAATCTCCGGATTTCCACCGACGGCCGTCGCCACAATCGGTAGTCCAACTGACATCGCTTCCAGCAGGGTCAGTGAAATTCCTTCTGTCAGAGAAGAAGAAACGTAAAAGCCGGCTTGAGTCAGCAGGTCAGGGATGTCATTCCGCTCTCCCAGGAAACGCACATGGGATTCCAGGTTGAGTTCAATTGTGATCTGTTCCAGTTTCGCGCGTTCGGGACCATCTCCTACGATTATCAGCTCGAATTCAGGAATCGAATCAACGACCAGCCGCACCGCTTGCAGCATCGTTGCAAGATCCTTTTCAGGCGACAGACGCGAGACAGTAATCGCCCGCATCTCTGCCGCCGGTCCGGAAAAGGCAAACCGATCCACGTCGATCCCATTCCAGATGCGGGTCACTTTACGCTCATTCAACCAGCCCACTGAGCGACAGCGGTCTCCTGTGTCGTCCGAGACAGGAATCACGCGATTCGCCAGGCGGCTGGCCAGCGCAAACTGCAGCCGCTCGTTAAAGGTCTCTCCGAAGCGGCGACCATGACGCGTCTGAATGATCGCGGGGATCCCGGCGAGACGTCCGGCCAGTGTGCCGTAAAAGTGAGGGTACGCATTGTGCGTGTGCAGCAGGTCGTAGTTCTTCTCCAGCAAGAATTCCTTCAACTGACGGATGCGTCCCAGCTTACCCGAGGCAGTCAACGGAAAGGGAATGACGGGACATCCCAGCTTCTGGATTTCTTCCGCAGGAGCTCCCATCTCTCCCAGCGCGACGAATTCGAGTTCGAACTCCGCTGCATTATGGAACCGGGCAAAATCAACCAGCAAACGTTCCAGTCCGCCCGTGCACAGAGTCAGGCTCAGATGACAGACCCGGAGCCGCGCTGCCGATTTCTGAGTCGCGGCATTGGTTTCGTTGCTGGAATTGATTTCGATGGTGCTCATGTTATTTTCATTCATAAGAGATTGATTCCGACTGAACTTGATAACGATATGTTCATTCCTCGTCGGCGTTCGATTTCTGAATCAGCTGCATGGTCTGTTTAATTTTCCGCAGGGTATTCAATGCGGTGAATTTCCAGCGGGGACGCTTCACCTGTGCCCACGTGAGGTAGCTGTGATGTGTGCTCATCTTCTGCTTATGGTGGCTGTTACCGGCCAGGAAATCATAGGCATCGAAGCCACGACGGAAGCACTCTTCGATACAGAGATAATCCGCGATCACACCCGGGCTCAGTTTACCCTGGTATTCAGCAGAACCACCCTGGTAGCACAGCACGCGGTTGCGGTCGATCAGGACCTGCACGCAACCGATGATGTCGTTGCCGAGCTTGACGCGGAACAACCCCATCTGTCCGCTGGGAACCAGCTTCTGAATCAGCGCTTTATGGAAATCGGTAAAACGCTGACTGGCATAGGAACCAGGTTCCCCCTCTTTCTGCCAGCGTGCCTGATGTAACTCGACCAGATCCGCAAAGATGTCCTCCGCTTCGGCAACGCTCTCCGCCCATTGTCCGTTGAGGTCGCCGTATGATTTCATGTTCTTCCGCAGATTTTTACGGGTGGAATAACCAAAGCCGGAAATGACTTCCCGTTCTTCCTCCCGGATCAATTTCAGGTCGAAATAGCGACTTTCGATTTTGCGGTAACCCTCTTCGGAAACGGGCAGGTTCCAGGCATCCAGCTCATCGCTCGCAAATCCGTCAAAGTGAATTGCATCCCAGGTTTTGTTTCTCTCGAGCAGTCCCATCAGTCCCTGCATGAAGTCAGACTGTAATTCAGTGGGAACGAGCAACGCATTGTATTCCACACACGCACTGTCGGACGCCGGTTCCCCCGCCGTTCCCAGGTGCAGCGTGTTGACAGCCAGCGGACCGTCGAACTGCGCGACCCCTTCGGTCACGAGGCAGATGCCGCAGGGGGCATTGTCTTTGGTCGCCACAACGAACGAGTAGGGGACCAGGTCGCCGAAGTATTCGATCCAGGTTGACGTCCAGACGTGTGAACACATCAGGGGAACCTCGGAGAATTGTGCTTCTACTGTTTTCCAGACTTCCAGACAGGCTGCACGCTGGCTGCTGTCATACTGAGCCAGTGACAGCGTCTGCGCCGTCTCCAGTGTCGCAGAAGCATTAGTAAGCGTATCAATCGTCTGGTGAGAACAGTCGAGTAAAGTCATTCAAATACCTGTCAGGGTTAATAGTGATTAAAGTGTTTCAGATAGAAATATTTCAGGACGTGGTTCGTTTGGGTAAAGGGTTGCCTTTTTCAAACAGCAGCCAGGTTCCAGCCAGGAAGGCTCCCCCTCCACAGGCAATACAGACCAGTGCCACCCATGAGTTCCGTATCTCAAAGAAATGCGGTAGACAGTAGGAATACGCCAATAGAGCCAGCAGCGGGGCGATGGTTGGTCCAATCGCATAACGCAGCAGTCGGCTCCGGGAGATATCCAGTTTTTTCATTGCATAGGGGAGCAGGATGCCAAGCTCTGCAAACAGAATCGGAATCGCGGTCCCCAGTGCCACGCCAACCAGTCCCAGATACTGGATCAAAATCAGCGATAAAATCAGGTTGGCCAGCGCTTCTCCCATGTAAATCAGGGACGGGACTTTCACATTCCCCATGCCGTACATCACCGAGCGGAAGATCGAGATCGGTAGTGCCACGATCCGGGCGCCCAGCAGAATTATCAGCAGTAGATGACTCTCCGGATATCCGGGGCCCACCCAGGTGTTGATCAACGTCTGTCCGAAAAAGCCTGCGCCGATGAAAAAACCGGTCACCAGCAGAAAGGAAAGGGACACGCCGTTCAGAACCAGCTTCTGTAAGGCACAGTGGTCCTCATTGGCATTCAACTCTCCTGCCCGAGGCATGAAGACCTTGCCGATCTGGGCAATCGGCATATTGATAAACTGTGTCAGTCGTAACGCGATGTAATAAGGGACGATCATGGCTGGACTGAAGAAGATCCCGATCACTATGGAATCGGTGGCCTCGATCAGGGTCCAGGCGATGGCATCGATGAAGGCAAACCCACTGAACGAGCCACATTCCCGGAGGATCGACCAGTCCATATACTTTGTGCTGATGCGGAACTGTTTCAACTGGCGAAACGCAAACAGGCACTGCCCGATGTTTTCAAACAGGGTGACCGCGAGGAACACCGAGGCGATAATCAGCAGTCCCTGTTCGGCTCTCAGGAACGCCACGGTCAGAACCAGACGCAGAATCCCACTGGTCAGGTTGACTCCGCGTTCAATGTCAAACCGCTGAATGCCCATCAGCACGCCGCCAAACACGCTGCCTGCCAGGCCGACAAATACGTTCAGGCCCAGAATCAGGATGACGAGTCGGATTTCGGAGATTGGCACCGATCCCCATTCACTCAGATGGGGCGCCAGCCAGGCAATGATGCCGGCTGCCGTCAATGCCAGGAAACCCATTCCCAGGTAAATCGCGAAAATCACGTTCGCCACCTGGTTCAGGTGTTTCCAGTCCTCCTTGGCGTGATAATGCGCCACATACCGGCTGATCGTCTGGCCAAAGCCCAGGTAGAGCAAGCCCGAATAGCCGGCGATCGCGTTGATGAAAATCCAGCTTCCGTACTGCTGGTCGCCCAGAATGTGCAGTACGTAAGGCATGAGGAATACGCCGATCAACAGGCTCACCCCATGGTTGAGCCAGTTGGCACAGAGATTCCATTTTACTGATCGACGCTGATTCATGCTTGTTCTTTCGAGGAACCGTACTGACGACAGGTCAGCCGGCGAAAATTCGTACAAAAATGGCAATCGAGATCAGCATTCCCACACTGATACCAATCAGCCAGAGCTGATGTTGTTTATTCCAGTAAACGATGGGAGTAGGTCGCGCCAGACTGGCTCCCGCCAGGTTCAGATAAGCCGCAGAGACTCCTACAATCATGTAGGTAGGAACCACGTAACAGCGGGAGAGTGACATCATCCCGCCACACCAGGCTGCCAGGATCGCACAGGCGTAAGGCAGGTAACGTTCCAGTTCCCGGTTCCGCATAATTGGTTTTCCCCGGGAAGCATTCTGAAAACGCACCAGACGATACAGACCCAGAGCAGCAAAAAAGAAACAGCCGATGAACAGGGTACCGCCAAACAACCCCAGTTCCGTAAACGCGTGGACGTATGAATTATGAGCCGCGAGCCCCGCCATGTCAGAGTATTCACCCTGGCCAATTCCGAAAAACAGATTCGCAGACTTCAGGGCAGAGATCCCCTCGCGCCAGAGCAGAATTCGGTCGTGTCCGGTACCGGAGTTCAAGTCAATATTGCCCTGTCGCCCTGCGAGCACTGTCAGACCGGCAACACCCACGACTGCGCAGACAATCGCGGCTTTCTTACCATATTTCGGTAATACGAAGACCATGCCTGCGATGCCCAGAGTCAACAGGCCGCCGCGTGAGCGGGTATCCAGCAGACCGATCATCAGGATGATCATGCTCACGATCCACAGGAACCGAAACGAGCTCTTGACCGGATCGTTGAAAAAGTAGAGGCACAGCATACCGGTGGCGACAATCAGTACGGACAGGTCGTTGGGATCCTGGAAGATCCCGGTACCCCGCATCCGGAAGACGCGAATGACTTCACCCGCATCTGAGACGCCGTCACGGTCGCTGACGTGTTTGATGAATTCAAAGTCGATGATCCCGGCATAGTCAATCACACAGAGCAGAATCATCGCCGATGACGAGATCGCCACCGTTTTCAGCAGTCCCTTCAGACGCTTGGGAGAATCGATAATGGAGATGAGTAGAATGTAATAAATCAGTGTTTTCAGGAATGCGACTGTCGATGTCCGTACCCCGTAGAGGTACATATGCGATAAATGTGACATCGCCACAGCGACCAGCACCCCAATCACGCACAGCGTTATCGGCTGACGTTTCAGGTTCGGAAACTGCACCACACGCTTGATCTGATCCAGTGACAGAAAGAAGGATGACAGGATCAGCACTTCATAGATCGGCAGTCCCTTCAAAGCCGGAACCAGCTCCGCGGGTCTCAAAAACAGATTGATGTTGACCAGCAGGAACAGGATGTAAGCATTGTGGGGAGCCGAATTTCCCCCGATGATCGATTGAGGCAGGGGGCGGCGGCGTGGAGCAGCCGCGTTTTGAGCGCGCATGCTCTGCGTATCGGGCATTCTCGTACTGGGAGCGGCCCGCTCGGCAGGAGGACTGGATGAATTTCCTTGGTTAATCATCGAACTCGATTCAGTTGGAAATCCGCGTTTCCGTATATCCGGAACGGTACAGAGTTTCAGGCTCTTCAATCCGGATATTTTGACATTGCGCACTTACTGAAAAGATAGATCAGGAACCGGCTGCATGTGGCGAGAATTCAACGTTTCCCTCGCTTTCCGGGCTGTAATAATTGCTACAACCGTCAAGGGCTGAGAAAGTTCGTGGTGAGATGAATCGGGGTCACTGCAAAAGCAGCACGTTTGATCAATTGAATCATTTCGTGCTTCCCGTTATCTTCTCTGTCCTCGTGTATACGTTTTACTAATAATCCCTCTAAAAAAACGACCTGGTAGAGTAATGGCGACCCTGATTGATATATCCAATGTGACCAAGAGTTACGGTGCTCAGGAACTGCTGAAAGAAGCTTCTGTTTCACTGGCCGACGATCAGAAAGTCGGTTTCATCGGACGCAACGGTGCCGGCAAATCGACCCTCTTACGGATTCTGCTCGAAGAAGAATCTGTCGACAGCGGGCAGATCGCGCGGCATCCCAATCTGCGCGTCGGCTATCTGAGACAGCACGATCCGTTTCAGGAGGGGGAAAGTGCACTCGACTTTCTGATGCGCGACAGTGGTCAGCCCGAATGGAAATGTGGCGCCGTCGCCGGCCAGTTTGAATTGAAAGGCCGGTTCCTCAACGGTCCCGTCAAGGAGCTCTCCGGTGGTTGGCAGACCCGCGTCAAGCTGGCAGCCCTGTTGCTGCACGAACCTAACTTCCTCATGCTGGACGAACCGACCAACTTCCTCGACCTGCGTACTCAGCTGCTACTCGAAGACTTTCTGAAAGATTACCGCGGTGCCGTGCTGGTCGTCTCCCACGATCGTTCGTTTCTGAAAGCCGTCTGCTCCCAGACCCTCGAACTCAAACGGGGTAAACTCACCCTCTTCAACGGCGATGTCGATCAGTATCTTGAAAACCAGGACATTCTCCGTGAACGGGACGAGCGAACCAACGCCACCGTAATGGCCAAACGCCGTCAGCTGGAAACCTTCATCGCTAAGAATAAAGCGGGCGCCAATACCGCTTCACAGGCCCGCAGTAAACAGAAACAGCTGGAACGCCTGACAATCACCGAAATCGAAAGCGCTGAATCGACGGTGCATATCGTCATTCCGCAGACCGAAAAACGGCAGGGGGTCGCGCTGGCCTGCGAACAGCTGGCAATTGGTTATCCCGATCTTAAGGTAGCCGATGACATTACACTCGAAATCGAACACGGCTCTCGGGCCGCCATTGTGGGGGATAACGGTCAGGGGAAAACCACCTTCCTGCGGACCATAGCCGGTTCGCTGTCTCCCAAAGACGGGGAACTCCGCTGGGGCTATCATTGTAATGTCGCCTGTTACGCGCAGCACGTTTATACATCGTTACCCGATAAAATGACGATTCGCGAGTACCTCGAGCACGAGTCTGCTCCCGGCACAACCGCGCAGCAGATTCTGAACGTCGCCGGAAGCTTCCTTTTCAAGGAACAGGCTCTGGATAAGAATATCAAGGTCTTGAGTGGGGGCGAGCGGGCACGGTTGTGCCTGGCGGGAATTCTGCTCGGCAACTATTCCATTCTGATCCTCGACGAACCGGGCAACCACCTGGACGTCGAGACGGTCGAAGCACTGGGAGACGCTCTGGTAGGCTTCCAGGGAACCGTGATCTTCACCAGCCACGATCGGCATTTCATGGGTAAGGTCGCCACCGATGTGATCGAAGTCGCCAACGGCTCCGTCAAGAGTTACGAAGGGGACTACGACGCCTATCTCTACCGGGTTAAAAAAGAGGTCGCTGACGGGCACCGCGAGGCGAATCAACAGTCGGTCGCGAAACAGGAGCAACAGAGCAAACAGGACGCTCCCCGGGAAAAAGGCTACGGGGGAAAAATCAAGGAAGCCCGCAAAGAGCTCTCTGCCATCGAACGTAAAATTGCGCAGCTGGATGAGAAAAAGAACAGCATCAACGAAAAGTTTCTGAAAGCCACCAGTCCGGGTCAGGCGCAGGAACTGCATGAGGAAATGCAGCCCCTCGTCGATGAGATCGGCGAACTGGAAGTCCGCTGGATGGAGCTCTACGAGTTCCTGGAGCAGTAAGCACTGTCTGGACCAGCCCGGGTTAAAGCGATATTTGCAGCGTTACTCAGCTCAATACTCTTTGACCCGGATGTTTTTATACTCCACATGACTGCCATGGCCCAACAGGCCGATATGACCACGCGCGCGTTGGAGACCGGGGTGTTTTTCGAGCACCTTGGGGTCTTTGATGTCCGCCAGGTCGGTCTGCAGAACAGGCATGTCATTAACAATCACGGTGATTTTCGAACCGCGGCAGATGATTTCCTCGTGGTTCCATTCTCCGGCCGGTTTCAATGCACCTTTCTTCGCCGGGATGACGTCATACACTGAGCCATGATATTGGGTCGGCTTCAGCTTCTTCGGGTAGCCTTTGTTATCCAGTACCTGGATTTCGATCCCTTCGTAAGCGGGCCTTTGATCGACGAGGGGACAGCGGATGGCAATCCCGTTGTTGGCTCCCTCGGTGAGTTTGAAATCGAATTTCAGACTGAAGTCGCCAAATTCTTTCTCGGTAAACAGGAAGCCCCCTCCATCAGACGGACAAATCAGCTTGCCATCAGCAACATGATACCCTTTGCGGTTGGCCCGCTTTAACGTCCAGCCGGTCAGATCCTTGCCGTTGAACAGAGGCTTGTATTCAGCCGCCTGTTCCTCTGCAGGAGATTCACACGAGATCGGCAGTGTATACTGTTTGAGCCACAAATCATCGGACTCTTGCAGATAGTTCAGCAGCTTATCCGAGAGCGCTCTGCGGACATCCTGGTATTCGGGCTGACAGGCCACGTTGATGACCTCGTCTGGATCCTGTTTCAGATCGTACAGCTCGACTTCGTCACGGAACAGGAATTTGTGCACGGTCCGCTGCCCGAGTGTCGGTTCCTGCAAACGCAGTGTTTCATTCCAGGTGGCCCGCGAAAGGGTATCTATCGGCAGGGGGTACTTCGATCGCCATTCCAGGTTCCAGATCAGTTTATAGTCGCGGGTCCGAATCGTCCGCATCGGATAATACATGGTCACTTCATGAAAGTTGTGCGCTAGAATGGCATCGTCCCAACCGGGAGTGTGCTGCTGACCGACCGTCGGCAGCATGCTCCGCCCCTGCAACTTGTAGCGAGGCCCTTTGGTCTGGGTCCAGTCCAGCACCGTCGGAGTGACATCGAGCAGCGAGACCATCGCGTCTGAAACGACTCCCTGTTTCTCGGCCGGCAGTCCCGGTTCGCGGATAATCATCGGCACATGCACTCCCGGATCGTAATGGTTGGCCATCGCTCCGGGTTCAGAGGAACCGTGATCGCTGGTGAAAATGACCAGCGTATCGTCGGCGTGTCCCGCTCCTTCCAGTGCCTTGAGTATACGACCAATGCCGGCGTCCATATAGCTGATCTGCTGGTAATAGCCGGCCAGTCCTTCGCGTACTTCAGGTCGATCGGGCAGATAACGGGGCACCTGGATCTGGGCAGGATCGTATTCCTCTACAGGCATTCCGGGTTCGGGAGCTCTCACACCCCATTCCGGTTGTGTGCGGGAGGTCGGATGCGGATCGTGAAAACCCAGTACCAGGAAGAACGGTTCATCACTTTCCTGCTGGATAAACTCGGTAGCCAGGTCGGACATCGCCTTGACCGCGTAACTGCCAACTTTAGGTTGAAAATCGATTGTGGTGTCTTCCGGCCAGAGATGGTATTTGCCGATCATCCCCGTCCGATACTTGTTTTTATCAAGCAGCGCGAAAACGGTCTCAACATGAGGTCTCAGTCGAAAATTATGCGCACCGTGCGGATGTCCGTACTGCCCGTTCGCATAAGTCTGTAACCCGGTATAAAACACACCGCGACAGGGACCGCAGGAAGCAGTGGTCGCGAATGCATACTGGTAGCGCGTCCCTTCCCGGGCCAGTTGATCGATATGCGGTGTCTTGATTACCTTGTTGCCGTAGCAGCCACAGTCTTCCTGGTTCTGATTGTCAGAAAACAGAATCAGTACATTTTGCCGCGCTTTCGCAAAAGACTCCGCGGGCACGAACAACAGACCGGATAATACGACCAGATAAAACAGACACCTCATATGAAAACCTCATGTTGGCGAGTCGTTGACTGAATTAAAGAGCGTTGAAAACTTATTTCTTCTTGGGGATTTCGCCCGTTGCCTGATTGATCAGCACCCGTTGACGGACTTTGCCGGAAACCGGTTTGCCAGCCAGAACGTCCTCCTCGGTAAAGGTCGTCATCAGAATATTCTTGTCGCCGGTTCGGGAGTAATCGTAGATGATGTAGATCGTACCATCTTTGCTCTGCACACCGTCTGGATAGGAGACTCCCGGCCGTTCATCCAGCAGCAGGCCTCCCTCCCAGGTCTTGCCATCATCCTTTGAGATGTAAGCTGTCAGATCACGTCGCGTCTTGCGGTCGGCAGGGTTGTGTCGTACCAGCAACAGATTGCCGGAATTCAGCCGGCGAATAAAGAAGCGGGCGTTGATATGCGGAATGGTCGACGCTTTCCCGGCAGACCAGGTCTTACCTCCGTCCGTGGAAATTGATTCGCCAATACCGTAACGCGTACGCACCAGAGTCCACAGGCTGCCATCTTTGCGTTCGACAATCATATGTTCGTCGAAAGTACGCTCGGGAACATCGGTCTGTCCCAGCAGTTCAAACGTTTTGCCCTGATCCCGTGAGATAATAATGTTACCGCCCCGTTCCTCAGGTAAATCGAAACGGTACTCAATCGCCTCTTTAGCCGGTTGTTTCCAGACGGCCACAGGCAGCAGCCAGTCGCCGTTCGACAGGACCGTGGGCTTATTCATCATGATCCCGTTGCAGATGCGACGTGGTTTACTCCAGGTCGGATTCTCCTTGTCGGCTTCATCGGTCGTAATTGCCCAGACACCACTGCGTCCGTCCCACCAGCGGTAAGACTGTGCCCAGAACAGCCACAGCTTTCCCGAGGGATCCCGCCATAACGCGGGATCGTAAGCACGCACGGGGCCAGGCGGATCGATGACCAGTTTAGGACCCGACCAGGTTTTGCCATCATCACCACTGGTTACCAGAATGACGTAGTTCAGTTCCCCTTCCGTCGTACCACCGGAATACCAGAGGGCCCACAGACGACCATCTTTGGAGCGTTCCAGTCCCGGGATTCCCTGGAACATCCGCGTGTCATCCGCGTATTCCGGACCGGGATTCGTATTGATTGGCGGAGCAACCAGGGCGGGATCAGATTGATCATCCGGTTCGGCACTGATGCCTTTGATTGGAGTCAGTACAGAGCAGGTGATCAGAAAAGCGAAGCAGGCGGTAAACAGAGAGCGCAAAATGAGACCTCATTAGCTGGTAGAACGTCATGTCGGATCAATGGTTTTAAGGCAAACCGAGACTGAAGCCATGCTAGCAGATCAACGCACCCGTGGCGAGTATTCAGATCAACAAACGGCGATGTGAATCCGGTTTTCGGGTACGCGTGAAAAGTGTTCTGCAACCTTAGATCTGGAACCGGAACTGGACAGACTGTCCAACCTGACCTAGAGTATGGTTGCAGAGTCTGTGCTTCCGACAGACTGCCCCCCATTCATCTTGCTTCATTAGACGCTTAAGGGATTCCATGGATTTAACGGAACTGATCATCCTGCTGGTAGTTTCAGGACTGTGTGGCAGTATCGCCCGGGCACTGGCCGGCTCGACGCGCGGGGGCTGCCTGGTGTCGATTGCGCTGGGATTTATCGGCGCTCTGATCGGCAGCAAACTCGCCATGGCTCTCGAACTGCCCGAAATTCTCTCGATTCCGCTGGGTGGGCGAAACTATCCGGTGGTCTGGTCCATTATCGGGGCGTCCCTGTTTGTTGCCGTCCTCAGCCTGCTCTCCGGTCGCAAACGTCTTTAAACTTCCGAAACCGGCAGGTCGTTTATCCCCCGGTTCTCATCAATCCCGCTCCGCGCCGGCATTGCAGATTCCGGAAGCTGAACTTAACATGTCCGTGTGCAAGCGATTCCCGACCATGCGAGTCGGGTTTTTTTATATCCATGTGAGCGGAAGTGCTGAGTAATGTCACTGTTGAGCTTGAGTGAAGTCTCCTTTACCTGGAGTGGTCCGCCACTGCTGGATGGCATCAGTCTCGAAATCAATGCGGGAGAACGCATCGGGCTGCTGGGACGAAACGGGGCCGGTAAATCCACGCTGATGAAAATCATCGCAGGCGAACTGGATGCGGACCACGGGGACATCAAACGCGATAAAGACCTCCGCGTGGCACGACTCGTTCAGGAAGTCCCCGCAGGAGGCGCACACCAGATCCATGAATTCGTCGCGGAAGCGGCGGCCCCCTTCTACGAGCATGACTGGGAAGTCGATCATGCTGTCGATCAGATCCTCGCTCGCATGGGGCTGGTCGGCGATGAAATCTTCGAATCCCTCTCCTCGGGTATGAAACGCCGGGTATTACTGGCGCGGGCAATTGTGCAGGCGCCGGACATCCTGCTACTCGACGAACCGACCAACCATCTGGATATTCCCGCAATCAAATGGCTGGAACAGTTCCTGCAATCCTATGAGGGAACACTCCTGTTCGTCACTCATGACCGGGTCTTCCTGCAGGCTCTGGCAACGCGGATCATCGAAATCGACCGCGGTCACATGTACGACTGGACCTGCGACTACGATACCTTCCTCAAACGCAAAGAAGCGTTTCTCGAAGCGGAAGAAAAACAGAACGCATTATTCGATAAGAAGCTCGCAGAAGAAGAGGTCTGGATCCGACAGGGTATCAAGGCCCGTCGTACCCGCAACGAAGGACGCGTCCGAGCCTTGAAGAAAATGCGGGAAGAACGCAAACAACGCCGCACCCAGGTGGGGAACGTCAATCTGCAGGTTGCCAGTGCCGACCGCTCGGGGCAAATGGTGATCGAAGCCAAAGATGTCTCGTTCTCGTATGGTGACGAACCGGTCATTCGCAACTTTACGACACTCATCTCTCGGGGAGACAAAATCGGAATCATCGGCCGCAATGGTGCCGGCAAGACCACGCTGTTGAAATTGATGCTGGGAGACTTACAGCCGGACAGTGGCACGATTCGTGTCGGAACCAATCTGGAAGTCCTGTACTTCGACCAGCTCCGCGAGCAGATCGAAGAAGAGAAAACGGTGATCGAAAACGTTGGTGAAGGTCAGGAGACGCTCACCATCGATGGCAAACCCCGCAACATTTACGGTTACCTGCAGGATTTTCTCTTCACGCCGGAACGGGCCCGCCGACCGGCCCGCTTCCTCTCCGGGGGGGAGCGCAACCGGTTATTACTCGCCAAGCTCTTCAAACGCCCGGCCAACCTGTTCGTGCTGGACGAACCGACCAACGATCTGGATGCAGAAACCCTGGAACTGCTGGAAGAACTGATCTGTAATCATCCCGCAACGCTGCTGCTTGTCAGCCACGACCGGGCCTTTCTGAATAACGTGGTCACCGCCACACTCGTCGTTGATGGAGATGGAACCGTCAAGGAATACGCAGGCGGTTACGATGATTATCTCAGACAGTCCGAAAACAGCAAAGCCGTCGAAGAGAAGAAGCCAGAGTCAAAAAACCAACCAGTAGCCAGCCCGGAAAAAACCAAGCCGAAGGCCAAGCTGACTTATAAAGAAGAACGGGAACTGGAACAGATTCCTCAACAGATCGAAGCACTGGAACAGGAACAGACCGAACTGCAGTCGGCGATGTCTGATCCTGACTTTTTTAAACAGAGCAATGATGTCATTACGGACGCTTCAAATCGTCTGCAAACGATTCAGAGCGAACTGGAACGTCTGCTCGAACGCTGGGAAGAACTGGAATCGCGCGTTCAATAACCGCGGATTCAAACCACGAAGGAGATACCATGCGCCTGTTTGAAGGAACTCCCTTTGATCGACCTCCCCGCTGTGAAAAATGCGATCAGCTGGAAGAAGAGTGCATCTGCCCGCCCGAACCACCGTTTCGAATTCCTCCCGAGCAGCAGACCGCGCGGCTGTCGATTGAAAAACGCAAAAAGGGGAAACGCGTCACCGTGATCCGAGGTTTACCCGCGGAAGGCAACGATCTCCCTGAACTCTTGAAACAGATCAAAGACCGCTGTGGCGCCGGCGGCGCACTCAAGGACGAAGATCTGGAAATTCAGGGAGAACAACTGGACCGGGTCCGCGAGACTCTCCAGCAGATGGGCTTCAAGGTTAAAGGTTGAATCTCCCGCTGCTTAAATTTCAGGTGCCGTTTCGTAAGGGATTTCGACCGGATAGAAATCCTGCTTTCTACGCTGGTGATTCAGTTTGGCAAAGTCGTGCGTGTGAATCGCGCGGGCTTCCACGTTGAAGATCGAGCCGGCGAATGGTTCAAAACTGGCTCGGAAGTGCGCCGATGATTTGACTGAGATGTAGTTCATCGATTCACAATCAATTCCCAGCGTCTTGGAAAACGCCGGGCCGAAAGGCTGTTCGCGGGCAGTCACCACCACCACGTTGACACCATCCTGCTGAATCCAGGCAGAGGGACCCATGTTCCCCGTCAGTCCTGCATACATCGGGCCATCGTACTTGAACTCGCCCTGAGACAGTGCTTTGACGGTGGCTTTCATCTTCACCGGAGGCCCCTGAATCGGATCAGACTTGCCGCCGACCTCAGTTTCAATTGTGCCTCCCACGCCAGCTTCATGTGCCAGCGCCACGACCTCGGGATCGACGATATACAGAATCAAAGCCTTGTCCAGTTTCATGTCCAGAAAGGTCTGCAGGATCTCGGTCGAATCGCCGGCGGTACCACCACCTGTATTATCAGCATGGTCAGCCAGGATGATCGGAAACTTGCCAATTTCCTGTCCCTCTTTGATCGCATCGTTGACCGAGAAAGGCAATTTGTACCAGCGTCGCCGCCGTTCCCAGATCCAGCCACTCAGTTCGTCCGCCGTTTTGTCTGCCAGTTCCTGGTCATTGTCAGCCACGACGATGATCGACGGTCCGACCTCAGGTATATCGGCCCAGGGGAATCCCGTCGAGACGGTGACGCCTAGAATACCGGGGCGGGTTTCGATTTCGTGTGCGTAATCCATGACCTCTCTCATCGGCATGTGTGCGGTTACCTGGCAGGCAGTGCTCCAGAACAATGGAATCTGCCGGAGTGTCATCACCGGTTTGACCTCGCCATTGATAATCCGCACGATGAGATCCGCGGCTTCCTGCCCGCGCTCATTCATGTCGATATGCGGATAGGTATCGTAACCCAGGATGGCGGTCGCCTGTTCCACGCGGAGTGGAGAATGGTTGCCGTGCATGTCTGGAGTCACCAGGATCGGCCGGTCGTCCCCCAGGTATTCGCGTACTTTCGAAATGAAGTGGCCGTCGCCATCCTCAATGCCATCGATGACCATCGCCCCGTGCAGGTCGAGCAGCACACCGTCGACCGGGCCCCCTTCGTCTTCGGCCGCTTTCAGCCGCTCCAGGAACTCAGCCAGCAGATCGTCATAAGTCTTCCGTTCAATCAGACCGCTGGGAAATGCAAACGTCCACAGCAGCGGAATCAGTTCGAATCCGTGTCGTTTGGCTGCGTCAATGAAGCCGCCAATACAGACATTTGCGCCGGGAAACGTCTCCATGATCTCCTGACCACGAAACAGACCACGGTCATTGATGAAATCATTCAGCGTGGTAGGAAGATCAGAGTAAGTGCTGGTTTCATGAAGCACACCGCCGGTTGCGATTCGCATGAGGAAGACTCCTGGGAGGTTAGTGGGATGGATGAGCACCAGAGGTACAGATCGGATCTGTGTTATTTAACATAGTTAAAGATTTCAGAAAAAGAAAGCGAATCCACACTCTGGTTTCCTCTTTTCAGAATGTCTGATTTTCATTATGTAGTGAGTCTGCCAGTCAGGCCTCTCCTCCAGAAACTTTCGAACATAGAGCCGGTAACATGAAGATTGCGATCGCAGGTGGTGGTATCGCGGGGACGGCTGCCGCAGCTCTGCTCGCCAGACAGGGGCATTCTGTGACGCTCTTTGAACAGGCGGTGCATTGTGGTCCGGTGGGGGCGGGGATCATGATCCAGCCTGTGGGACAGTGGGTTCTCCAGCAGTTGGGCCTCTATGAACAGATCGCTGCGGAGTCCGCTCGACTTAATGCGATTGAAGCCGTCCGGGAGTCAGGTAAGCGTCTGATTCGTCTGGAATACCAGCGACTGCATTCCGATCTGTTTGGGCTGGGAGTGCATCGGGGGCGTCTGTTTGCCGCCTTGCTGAACCTCGCTCAACAGGCGGGAACTGAAATACGCGAAGGATCCCGGGTGATCGGATACCAGAGTGGATCAGCCGGATTGACCCTGCACTTGGAACAGGGAGAATGTGCAGAGCAGTTCGATTTTCTGATCGCCGTCGATGGCTCGCGTTCTCAGCTGCGTTCGGTCAGCGGGATTCCGCAGCGGGGCGTCGAATACGAGTACGGGGCGCTTTGGGCCACGGGAAAATGCACCGCGGTTCGCGATCATCTGCTGCAGCTGGTCTCGGGGACACGTCGGCTGGCCGGGCTGTTACCTATCGGGCAGGATGAATGCAGCTTCTTCTGGGGACTGACGGCAGACCAGTTTTCCCGCTACCAGCAGCAGGGGTTCGACCAGTGGAAACAGGAAGTGCTGACGCTCTGTCCGCTGGCAGAAGAACTGGTGAGTCAGACTACCGGCTTTCAGGATTACACCTTTACCACTTATCGCAGCATCTCACTTCGTAACTGGCATGCAGAGCGTGTCATTTTTATGGGAGACGCCGCTCACCCCACCAGCCCGCATCTGGGGCAGGGGGCCAATCTGGCACTGGAGGATGTCTGGATCTTCGCCGAATGCCTGCAGCAGCAGGGGGACTTTCAGTCTGCCTGTCACCTCTATGAATCCCGCCGACGCAGCAAGCTTCGTTTCTATCAGCGGATCACGGGCTGGCTCTCGCCGTTCTTTCAATCGCCCGGAGTACTCCGCGGCTGGGGCCGCGATCTCAGTCTGCCCGTCATGAGTCAGACTCCAGTCTTGCGCGAGCAGATGCTCAAAACCCTCTGTGGCTTCAAGACCGGCTGGTTACACAGTTCTCAGCCTGGTAAGTAGTCGTCGTTCACCGCGGACCCCGTTTGAGAAACAGGTGAATCAAAAAACCGAGTCCCAGTCCGGTCGCCACCATGATCCAGAAGGGGTAGGGAGTCAGGTACTGTTCGTAGCCGTGCCGAAAGTTGGAACCGAAAATCGTACTGAGGGTGGCGATCGGGAAGAAATAAGCGATGAGCAGATTCAGTCGATGCGACGAAAGTTCGATGCGTGCTGAAACTTTGGCCTGTTCTTCCGCCTGTTTCGCGACGATATATTCCAGTGCATTTTTCGCATCGGTAATCAGCAGTTCGGCGGTTCGTTCCAGTCGATAGGCATTATCGCGATAGTCGATCAGCAGTTTGTCTTTCGGAATCGCCTCGCGTGCCAACTGCAGGGCCTGCGTGGCATGCGCCAGGGCCCGATACAGAGGCCCCAGGTGATTCAGGACTTCGAGGTAATCGAGCGAGCTGGTCGCCTGGTCTACCTTTTCGTCATAGTTTTCCAACAGCGTCTCATATTCTTCGAAGTGCGTACTCAACGCATCGGGACTGCTTTTGAATTCAGAAGCGTGCCAGGTGGCATCCGGTTCACGCCAGAAGAAACGGCCTTTACGATAAGTGTCTTCCGGCTCAGGAGGCGCGTGCAGGATGATCAACAGGTGTCCTTCTGCAACCATGGTTCTCTGTCGCCCGACCTGTTTCCCCAGTCGATCTTGAAATTCGGCCGGGACATTCCACGTCGCCGGTAATACTGAAGAATCCTGCATCTTGCTGCTCAATCTCTTTTTAAGTCAAATGAGAATTGCATTTAGAGTGTCTAAGTGAGTAGTATGCCTGTTACTACGGGCCGCGTATATATGGAAATGATCCGGATTCTGAGATACTTCAAGACGAATGCCAGGTCTTGGTAGCGATTAAAGGGAGCACTGTGAACGATTCACCCGTCCGATTTTCAATTCTCAAATCTTTAGTCTTACTCTGTCCCCTTACGCTGCTGCTCAGTGGCTGTAATCAGCCGCCTCCACCACCGCAGATGAAACCGCCTGCCGTCACAGTTGCAGAACCGGTTGTCAAACAGGTGGTCTTCAATGAAGATTTCACCGGAACACTGGCTTCCGTCGCTTCCGTGGATATTCGCGCCCGCGTCGCAGGATTTCTGGAAAAGATCGACTTCCAGCCATCGGACGATGTCAAAAAAGGGCAGTTGCTGTTTGTGATTCAGCAGGACGAGTACCAGGCGGCTCTGGATAAAGCCAATGCTCAGATGGAAGCGGCCAAGGCACAACTTGTCGATGCTCAGGCAACCCTGGATCGCTATACCGAACTGTTAAAGAAACAGGCGGTCACGCCCCAGGATGTGAACGATGCCACCGCAGCCCGTGATAAAGCCAAGGCAGCTGTCATGGGAGCGCAGGCGGATATCGAACAGGCTCAGATTAATATGGGCTATACCACAATCAAATCTCCCATTGACGGCAAGATCAGTCGAAACCTGGTCGATGTCGGCAACCTGGTCGGGTCGAGTGAGAATACACTGCTCTCGTCTATTGTGACGATGGATCCAATCTATGTCTATTTTGATGCCAGCGAGCGTCTCTGGCTGCAGGCTTTAAAGAAAAAAAGATCACCCACTGATAAAAATCCACTGCAGGTGCATGTGGGGCTCTCAGACGAAGAGGGCTATCCACATATCGGTACCATCGACTTTGCAAATAACAAAATCGATCCGGGTACCGGTACAATACAGTTGCGAGCGGTGCTGGAGAATAAGCAAGGTTTTCTGTATCCCGGTCTGTATGTTCGTGTCCGCGTGTATGGCGATCCGATTCCCGGAGCGGTACTGGTTCAGGACGTCTCGATCGGCACCGACCTCGCAGGGAAATACCTGCTGATCGTGGGGAAAGATAACATCGTTGAGAAGCGACAGGTGGAAATCGGTCAGCTCGATAACGGTATGCGGGTGATTCTGAAAGGGATCAAGCCGGGAGAGAAATATATCGCAGAAGGCATTCAGCGCGCCCGTCCCGGGAAACCGGTGACGATTACCAATAATCAGCCTGCAGGAAACCAGCAGAACGCCGGTGGTCAGCAGCAGAATAAACAGGCAGCACCGCAGCAGGCAAAACCCGCCGCGGAACCGAAGAAAACCGGTGATGCGCAGGGTAAACCTGCCGCTGCAACTGACAACAAGCAGAACTGAGCCGCGACAGGGCCATGTAGTTTGATTCTCTGATTTGCCTGACTGAATATTTAAACGAAACGGACGACGATGTTTTCCCGGTTTTTTATCTATCATCCGATTTTTGCCAGCGTGATCTCGATCGTCATCGCCATTGTCGGTGCCATCTCGCTACCGCTGTTACCCGTGGAACTCTTTCCGGACATCACACCTCCCACGGTTGCCGTCACCGCCACCTATCGTGGTGCGGATGCCGACGTGGTCGCCGATACCGTCGCCACCCCGATCGAAGAGCAGGTCAATGGTGTGGAAAACATGCTCTACATGTCTTCCAGCAGTACCAGCGATGGGAACATGACGCTCACCGTCACGTTTGACGTTGGTACCGACTTGGACATGGCGAACGTGCTGGTGCAGAACCGCGTCGCGATCGCCAATCCGTCACTTCCCGAAGACGTCAAACGGGAAGGCGTTACCACCAAGAAAAAATCCACCAACATGACTCTGGTGATTGCCCTCAATTCGCCGGACGAAACCTTTGATGAACTCTACCTGAGCAACTACGCCTCGATTAATATCAACGACGAGCTGAAACGAATTGATGGGGTCAGTGACGTCAATGTGGTGAATGCCAAGGATTTCGGCATGCGGATCTGGCTGAACCCAAATCAGCTCGATACCCGTAATATCACCACGACTGACGTGGTCGATGCACTCCGACAGCAGAACGTGCAGGTGGCCGCTGGTTCAATTGGTCAGGAACCCAATCCCGATAACCAGGATTTCCAACTGACTGTGACAACCCTCGGTCGTTTAACCGATCCCAAACAGTTTGCTGACATTATCATCAAAACCGGCGAAGAAGGGCAGATCACCCAGATCAAGGATGTGGCTCGCGTCGAACTGGGGGCGCAAGACTATTCCGGTTATTCCCAACTGGATGGCAAACCGGCCGCTTTGATCGCGATCTACCAGTTACCCGGTGCGAATGCACTCGATGTTGCCGAGAAGTCACGTAAGGTATTGGAACGTCTCAAAAAAGACTTTCCCAAAGGGCTGGAATATTCCGTCCCTTATGACTCCACCGAGTTTGTGACTGCTTCAATTGATGAAGTGGTCACAACCCTGTTCATGGCACTTTTACTGGTGTTTATCACCATTTTTGTCTTCCTGCAGGATTTCCGCGCCACATTGATTCCTGCGGTGACCATCCCGGTATCACTCCTGGGGACCATGGCGGTTATGCTCGCCATGGGCTATACGATTAACACGCTCTCCCTGTTCGGAATCGTGCTGGTCATCGGGATTGTCGTCGACGATGCCATCGTGGTGGTTGAAAACGTGACCCGTATTCTCGATACGGAAAAGTGTTCTCCCAAGGAAGCGACCGCAAAAGCGATGATGGAAATCACCGGTCCGGTGGTTGCGACTACCCTGGTGCTGCTGGCGGTCTTCGTACCCACCATGGTTCTGCCAGGGATCACCGGTCGCCTTTACCGTCAGTTCGCATTGACGATTTCCATCGCTACCCTGTTTTCCTCCGTCTGTGCGTTGACACTCAGTCCCGCGATGTGCGGTATCATGTTGCGTCAGACGAAAGAGCGACAGGGACTCTTCTTCCGTGGTTTCAACTGGTGTTTTGACCGGTCACTGAATGTCTACATGAGAATCGTCAAAACCTGTGTCCGACGCGCGTTTATTATGCTCATCCCGATGCTGGTCATTTTTGGCGCGACCGGAGTCGGTTTCATGTCCGTGCCGGGCGGCTTCCTGCCCAACGAAGACCAGGGTTATATTTTCGTGAATACGCAGTTGCCTGACGGTGCCGCTCTGAACCGGACCCGCGTCGTACAGAACCGGATTAATAAACTCGCTGCGGATCTCCCCTCCGCAACACACGTGATTACCATGGGGGGCTTCTCGATGTTGAATAACTCGAACGCCTCCAACTATTCTACAACCATCATTGCGCTGGAGAACTGGGACAAAAGACAGTCTCCCGATCTGCACGTCTTTGCCCTGGTGCCGCGCTTACAGAAGGAACTGGCCCAGATTCAGGAATCGATCTGCTTCGCCTTTATTCCCCCTGCTATTCAGGGACTGGGTAATGCGGGGGGATTCCAGATTCAGATACAGGACCGCAGCGCTGCCGGAATGGATGTCCTCCAGATGGCCACAACCGATCTCATGGACCGTGGGAACTCAGATCCGATTCTGCGGGGCTTAAATACCAGTTTCAGTGCCACTGTGCCTCAGATCTATCTGGATATCGACCGCGAAAAAGCCATCAAGATGGGCATCCCCCTGAATTCCATTTTCGATACCCTGCAGGCGGAACTGGGGTCGACCTATGTCAACGACTTCAACCTTTTCAACCGGACTTTCAAGGTCATGGTTCAGGCGGATGAAGACTACCGCAGTAAAGTGGCGGACATCACGCGTCTCAAAGTCCGCGATCGACGTGGCAGCATGGTTCCCCTGCATACCCTGGTCAAAGTCAATAACAGTGCCGGACCGCAGGAAGTAGATCACTACAATCTCTATCCGACCTCTGCGATCACCGGTAACCCGGCACCAGGATACAGTTCCGGTCAGGCAATTCAGCGAATGGAATTACTCTGTAATGAAGTTCTTCCCGAGGGCTTCGGGTATGAGTGGACCGGGATTGCCTATCAGCAGATTGAAGCCGGGAACATGGCTCCGTTCATATTTGCGATGGCTCTGGTCTTTGTGTATCTGTTTCTCTGTGCCCAGTATGAAAGCTGGTCGATTCCACTATCCGTGATTCTGTCGGTTCCTCTGGGAATCTTCGGTGCGATTTTCGCGACTATGTTACGTGGGATGGACAACAATATCTACACCCAGGTCGGCTTCGTGCTCCTCATTGCACTCGCCAGTAAAAACGCGATTCTGATCGTCGAATTCGCGAAATTGCAGCGTGAAGCTGGGAATTCGATTCGCGATGCAGCCATTGAAGCCTGTAATCTCCGTTTCCGGCCGATTCTGATGACCGCGTTCTCCGCGATTCTGGGGGCGATTCCTCTGGCAATCGCATCGGGAGCCGGAGCCGCGAGTCGACAGGCATTGGGAACCGCGGTGGTCGCAGGTCTTACCGCTGCCACATTATTCGGCGTGGTGATGGTGCCTGTCATGTATGTGGTGATCCAGATCGTGAGCGAATGGATGACCGACAGCAAACCGGATTCCAAGATCATCTCCGAGTCAACTCCCCCTGCGAAATAAACACCGCGTGCAGAACAGACGGGTTGTAATCTCTCGGGGCGCTTTACTGGAACCCACGCTGCCGACTGGCTTCGTAGAGCAGTATCCCTGCAGAGACAGCGACATTGAGCGACTCGGTCTGTCCCTGTTGCGGAATGCGGATGAGATGCGAACAGGCGGCAAGCAGATCCGGATGCAGTCCCGTTCCCTCATTCCCCACGATGAGAGCCGTGGGGTGTGTGAAGGAATAGTCGACGAGCGTATCCTCCGCCTGCATCGCTGTTCCCAGCACGTTGATTTTTTCTGACTTCAACTGCTGACAGAATGCGACCAGATTCGGCACTTGTGCCAGTGGAACATGATTCACCGCCCCAGCCGAAGTGCGGCAGACGAGGCTGGTCACATCGCATTGCTCCTGCTCACCAAGAAATATCGCATCCGTTCCCAGAATTTCGGCCGAACGAATGATCGCTCCAAAATTATACGGGTCCTGAACCCGATCCAGAATCAGGTAGAGCGGTGTGCCTGTCGTCTGCTGTCGAATCTGTTCCGGGTCTGCATACGGGAAGGGGGCCATCTTGGCGATCATTCCCTGGTGGTCACCGGCTCTGCATTTTTGTGTCAGTGTTTTATCTGACGTAATCACAACCGGCACGGAATGCTTTGTAGCGCAGGCTTCGAGTTCCTCAAGCTCTTCGGCAGGCAGTCTGTCAGAGAGGTACAATTCCCAGATCGTCCAGAAGCCGGCAGACAGTGTTTCCCGAACTGCATTTCTTCCCCAGATCCAGCATTTCTGGTGGTTTCCCAGCAGAGGCTTATTTTTCTTTACTTTAGAATGCTTTCCGACCATAGGAATTCTTTGTAAGTTTGTTTATTCTATATTTCAGCATATCGCAGTGAATAACGAATATTGCTGCGATTTGACAGAAACTATTATCCTGCAACAGGAATCAGTTTGCAGTGGGGCCACACCGCACGCATCTTAGCGGAATGCATGAACTCTCTCCACTCTGAATCACATCACTGTCATTCGAACATGAAAAGAGATAGAGGCGATCATTTTGTCCGGAAATCCAATTATTTATAAATCGTACGAATGGGAAAGACTGAGAATCGCATCCCGTTTCAATGCCAGTTTGATGGATCATCTGCGCCCGTATGTCAAACCGGGGATTACAACGGACGAAATCAATCAGGTGGTTCACGAATACACGGTATCCAACGGTCATACACCTGCCACCTTAGGCTATCATGGCTTTCCCAAGAGCTGCTGCATCAGTATCAATGAAGTCGTCTGCCATGGGATTCCCGATGACACCGAGCTGAAAGAAGGCGACATCGTCAACGTGGATATCACCAGTATCGTGGACGGCTGGTACGGCGATCAGTCGGAAACCTTCCTGGTCGGCGAAGTCTCTGAGGAAGCCCGAAAGCTCGTTCAGGCGACTTATGAATCCCTGTTTCTGGCGATCAACACGATCAAGCCCGGTTCCAGTGTCATCGAGATCGGTGAAGTGATTTATGATTTCGCGACGGAACTCGGTTACGGAGTCGTCCGGCAGTACCAGGGACATGGCATCGGACGTGATTTCCATACCGACCCCGGCATTCCCCATTACCCAGTCTCAGGCTCAGAACGCGATCTGCTGCTGCCTGGAATGTGTTTCACCATTGAACCAATGTTGAACGCCGGTACCTGGAAAACCGTTGAAGACCGCAGCGACGGCTGGACAGTCCGCACCAAGGACGGCAAGCTTTCGGCTCAGTTCGAACATACGATTCTGATGACCGATACCGGCCCGGAAATTCTGACGCTGACCAAAGAAGGTCCTCAACCAGGGCACCGTTTCTAAACGCACCGCTGTCACAGCAGACGGTAGCCGTTCCAGACATTCACAGTCTCTGCGCTTGCTGCTGCGCGGTATCTGAACAGAGTATCGCTTCTAAATCCCGCGAATTTTATTTCAGTTCTCATGCGCCACAGGAGGCGTACGCTTGCAACCTGAGGAAACTGCAGGGTATGGTAATAATTACTTAAGATTGTTACTGATATGCTCGCGTGACCCTTTGCACACAATCAGGTATGGAGTTGAGATGCTGCGATCCTTCCTGCTGCCGCTGTTGTTCCTGTTGATATCCACCGCAGGCTTTGCCGAAAACAGAAAACTGGACTGGGTGAAGGTCACCGAAAAAGCGGACTGGCAACCCCGTGACTCACAAGGGGAGCTGGTTTATAAAGACCAGCTCTGGATTTTTGGAGGCTGGTTCAATTCTTACGAAGCACCTCCCCGCGATGTCTGGAAATCTTCCGACGGTAAGAAATGGTCACTGGTTACGAAACAGGCACCCTGGATTCACAGCGACCTGCCGATGACGGTCGTCTTCAAAGACAAGATGTGGCTCATGGGAGGCTGGTATAACGGTCGGCTCCCCGGTCACTCCGCCGGGAATCAGGTCTGGTCATCCGAAGACGGAAAAGAATGGGATCTGGTTACCAAACAAGCGAACTGGACTCCTCGACTGGCAGCCGCACTCGTCACCTTCAAAGATAAGATGTGGCTGCTCGGCGGATCCGAGAACTATTACTTCGGCGACGAGAAAAGCCTCAAAAACGATGTCTGGTATTCCGACGATGGGAAAGAATGGAAGCTGGCCACGGAACACGCCGGCTGGACTCCCCGGGCCTATCACCAGGCTGCTGTATTGAACGATAGAATTTATGTGTTTGGTGGTGGCAATTATACACCCGAATATCACGCGAATAATGACGTCTGGAGTTCCGCAGACGGCGTTCACTGGAGACAGGAAACAGCCCACGCCCCCTGGCACGAGCGGCTCTGGTTCTCTTCCGTCGTCTATCGAGATCGCATCTGGGTGATTGGCGGCTGGTCCAATAATCCCTCAACCAACAAGCAGGACGTCTGGTATTCCCAGGATGGCAAAAACTGGACCGAGCTGAAATCGGACGTCGTCTGGAAAGAGCGGCACGAGCATTCAGCTTTCGTCTTCCAGGACAAAATCTGGCTGGCCGGCGGCCATGCGCAGCCACTCAGCAGTCAGGTCTGGTCCCTCTATGTGCCTCCTAACTGGTTCGACCAGCAGAAGCAGAGTGCTTTCCCCTCGAGTGATTTTCCCAAAACGCTAGCCAAGCTCGAAGCTGGCAAACCGACGAAGGTTGTCTGTTTCGGGGATAGCGTGACCGGCGTCTATTATCACACCGGCAGTCGTCGTGCTTATACAGACATGCTGGGTATTGCCCTGCAGAAAGCGGTTCCTGGTTCTCAGCCGGAAATGATCAATGCCGGCATCAGTGGACACACCACCGTGAATGCGTTGTCGCGCATCGAACGGGATGTGCTCAAGCATCAGCCTGACCTGGTTACGGTCATGTTTGGACTGAACGACATGACGCGGGTTCCGCTGGAAGATTATGAGAAAAACCTGCACGCGATTGTGAAACAGTGTCGTGAGGCGGGGGCGGAAGTCCTGCTCTGTACGCCCAATGCCGTGATTACCACCACCAGTCGTCCCGCAGAAAAACTGGTTAAATATTGTGATGTCGTCCGCAAAGTGGGTACTGAGTTGAACGTGCCTGTCTGTGATACCTATCAGCAACTGTCTGCACTGCGGAAACAGGCTCCGCTCGCCTGGCGAATGCAGATGAGTGATGAAATCCATCCCAACATGGCGGGACACAAAAAAATGGCAGAGCTGTTAGCGGCATCCATTACGGGAAACATGGTCTCATTGGATGATGTGAAACCGCTGGAGATCGCGATTCCACGTACCAGAAGTCTCATCAAGGACAAGCGGCCGATCAAAGTCATTGCCCAGCCCCCTCTGGATCAGCTGATTCGGTCAGTGCTACCGGAAATCGCTCCTGAAGCCAAACTGGAAGTCACCACCTGGGATACGTCCGGAAAAACGCTCAAGCAGATCGAAGCTGATGCAAAACAGCTCATCCGTCCGGCGAAACCGGATCTGGTTCTGCTGGCGATTCCCCGCACTGCACAGGCCAAATCACAGGAAGAGTTCATCCGCAGTATGATGTGGACCATGAATTACTCACTCAATTTCGGTACGGGAGGCTGGGACTGTGTCGTTTTCCATCCGGATGTGTTTGATGCAGAACATCCAGTCACAGAAAACGACAAATTCACCCGCCAACTGGTATTGGGGCAGGACCTGACTCTCGTCGATCGTTCCAAGGGAGACAAGGCTTCCGCAGCAGAACTGTTGAAGCAGTGGTTGAAGTCTCAGCTCGACTGATTTTCTGAAGATGTGACAACTTGAAACCAGGATGAATGTTATGCAGGAACTGTCACTGGGGAATCTGAATTATGAATTCAGCCGCGAACGGGAACCACGACTCCGGATCAGCAGCGGCGAGACGATTCGTGTCGAAACGGAAGATGCGCTCTCTGGTCAGATACGGAAGCCCGGAGACTGCCGTGATAAAAGCAAGGTCCCCTATAGCAATCCCGTAACCGGCCCCATTTATGTGGAACACGCCGAACCGGGAGACGCGCTGGCGATCCGAATCGAGAAGATCGAATCGCGCGACGGTCAATGTGCGACCTACACCGGTAATCCCAAGCAGCTCTGTCAGTGGCTTGGAACTGATGTCCCGGATGGCGCGCATGTCTGCCCCATTCGCGACGGGCTGGTTTACTGGAGTGATGACATCGCGATCCCTTATCAGCCCATGCTGGGGTGTATCGGCACAACTCCCGCTTACGGCATGCCCAGTACGATGCCCGCTGGTCCGCATGGCGGCAACATGGATATTCGCGAAGTCACGGAAGGCAACACACTCTTTTTGCCGGTCTTTGTTGAGGGCGCTTTTCTGTATCTGGGCGACGCTCATGCTGCGATGGGGCAGGGGGAACTCTCTGCAACAGGACTGGAGATGGCCGCTCACACGACACTGACGGTCGAGCTCATCAAAGGCAAAACATTAGCCGGTCCCCGTATTGAGACGCCCGATGAACTGATTACCGTTGCCAGCGGGACCCCCATGGAACGTGCGACGGCAGAAGCATTCGCGCAATTGATTCTCTGGATGGAATCAGAACATGGCTGGAATCGCTGGCGAGCCTATGACCTGTTAACGCATGTGGCGGAAATATCCCTGGGATACTATGAAGGAGGCGGACTGGCGGTCAAAGTCCCGAAAAAGTATGTGGCTCATCCTTCCTGAACCTGACCCAGTCTCAATGTGATCAGAAGCGACTCAGACGACTGTTTTCCTTTTATGTGACGGAACCGGATACATGCTCATTGGATATGTCAGCGACGAAAATTACAGCGCGTTGTTTGATGTCGCGGTAGAATTTCAGTCCGACGGCCAGTTTTTCAGCACGCGTTCTACCGCTTCCGGCGCCGTGATCGCTGATCTGCCGGAAGGGGAGTACATAGTGATCCTCCAGCACACCGATCACTGCCCGAAGCGAGTGCAGATGCAGGTTCAGGCGGGACAGGTCTACCAGTTTCGCCTGCTGTCGAAAAAACTGTACGGCTTTGCCTGGCCTCGTTGCGTAACCGCCGGGGAAGCCTCCGAGTTTCGCGTGCATTCGACCTCCGAGTACCAGGTAGAGCTCTGGCGCTACGGCAAAGAAAAAGAATACATCCGCCGCATTGGTACTTTTGACGATCATGCACCACTGGCCAATCTGCAGGTCACCCCCGATGGGGATTACTCGCAAGCAGGTGTCAACTGGAACGACATCGGCTATCGTGGAGCCGTACAGCGCCAGTCGGTCACGTCACCGGAAAAATCGGGCCTGTATATGTTTCATATACGGAATCAGTCGGGGGATCATTTTACGTTTCCCTGGGTGGTGGCCCCGGAAACGCCACAGTCTGACATCGCGATTCTGGCCAGTGATCTGACCTGGAATGCTTATAACAACTTCGGGGGGCGAAGCAACTATCTGAATCCAGATGGACTGCCGGAAACTCCCACTGTGAACAGTCGTCAGGAACTGCGACGCTATCTGAAGCCTTCGTTCGGCGTCTACTGTGTCGAAGAATATCCTCCTCTGTCGTTGGAACGACCGCAGCCCTACCTGCACATTGATCTGGATGAGCAACTGCGGGATCCCATTTACAGCCGCATGGGATGCGGTATGCTACACTCTGAATGGCGTCTGCTGGGCTGGATGGAAGAACAGGAACTGTCTTACGACTATTACAGTGAAACACAGTTCCACCTGGGAACTCTGCCCCTGGATCAGTACAAGGTCCTTATCCTGAGCTCACACCCTGAGTACTGGTCGAAACAGATGTACGACCGGCTGAAGTCCTGGGTATTCGAATCCGGTGGTCGTCTGATTTACCTGGGAGGGAACGGTCTGAACTGCGAAGTGGAGTTCCTGGATGACGAACGCGTAGTCTATCACAATTCCGACTGCACAAGCTGGTGCGGCGTCGCCATGGATCCTCCCATTCCCGAATCGGAGTCGACCTATGAAAGTCGTTACCACGCGCGACAGGAATCGGAAGCCAACCTGCTGGGGGTCGTCTTCTCCTTTGCCGGGATCATGACGGGCGCTCCCTACAAAGTCATAGACGCCGATCACTGGTCCCTGGCAGGGACAGGTCTCAAGGCGGATGACCTGTTCGGCACAGAGAGTCAACATATGCGCATACCCGGCGGCGCTTCCGGGCACGAAACAGATAAAATCTCTCCCAGTTCGCCGCCACAGGTACACCTCATTGCGCAGGGAACCAACCCTGACAATGGGGGAGCCGACATGATTCATTATCAGACCGACTCGGGAGGGGACGTCTTCTCTGTCGGTTCGATCTGCTGGATTACCTCGATGCTAGTCGACAACGATGTTTCTCGAGTCACGCGGAATGTGATTGATCAGTTTACAAAATCAGAATGAGACGCTGATCGGAACTGTGTTCACACGGTTACGTCGATTAGAATACGTTTAACAACCTTTAAGACAATGTTTCAGGATTAACTCTGTTATGAACCGGATAACCCGTCGTATGAATATGCATGTCGCCAGTTTGGCAGTCACGCTGACTGCTCTTCTTTTCTCTAGCTCTCTACAGGCGGGGCAGCCGACCGGGAAGAACGAGAAGCCGTCAGCCCGGAACGTAGAATGGGTTCAGCAGGCTGGAGGTCTCAAACACGACAAGATCCGTGGGATCACCGTCGACGCAGCCGGAAACTGTTATGTGACCGGAGAATTTACGGAAACCGCTGAGTTCGGCGATCAGAAAGTCACCAGCAAGGGGGGCATGGATTTCGTCCTCGCTAAATACAGTCCGGAAGGCAAACTGCTCTGGATCCAGACCGCCGGGGGAACCCTGATTGATCGCGGTTACGCCGTGGCAGTCGACAAGGCCGGCAATGCCTTTGTGACCGGTCATTTCCAGAGCCCGGAATTTCAGATCGGCGATCAGGTTCTCTATAACCAGGGAGACTATGATTATTTCATTGCCAAATATAATCCAGACGGAAAACTGATCTGGGCTCAGAGTGAGGGCGGAGCAGGCTATGATTACGGCCATGGAATCGCAGTGACTCCCGCAGGTGACTGCTGTGTTGCCGGTTCATTCGCTGGTGATGTCAAAATCGGAGATGTCACTGCTCCGAACAAAAAAGGCCGTTCCCTGTTTGTCGCAAAATACGACAATAACGGAAATCTGCTCTGGGGACAGTTGGCTGGTAACGGTCGCGGTCAGAGCGGACATCAGATCGGCGTAGACCACGTCGGAAACTGCTATGTCTGTGGCTACATTACCGGACAGGTTGAACTGGCGGGAGAGCAGGTGGGAACGGATACTGCGGTACAGGACATCTTCCTCGCCAAACTCTCTCCTAATGGCAAGCTGGTCTGGTCAGTGAATTCCGGGGGACAGGCAAACGGTCTGAGCACCGGAGTGGCAGTGGACAGCCGCGGAAACTGCTACATCACCGGTATGTTCAAGAATGAAGCCCGCTTTGGTGACACCGTCATGAAGAGCAGGGGGACGCACGATATTTTCGTCGCCCGCATCAATGCAGATGGAACGCCTGCGTGGGCCTGCACCGGTGGTGGAGAAAAAATCGATTACGGGCTGGGAATCGCCGTCGATCAGCACGACAACTGCTACGCGACCGGTGAATTCAGCGATGAAGTCAACTTTCAGGGACAGCATTTCAAGAAACTCGGCGGCCGCGATCTGTATATCGCCCGCTTTGCTCCCAACGGAAAACTGGACTGGCTGGAGATCATGGGAGGCGAGAAAAGCGATTTGAGCTATGCGATCGCAGTCGACAAAAACGATAACTGCTATCTGTCCGGTGCGTTTTCACCAGAGACCCGCTATCAGAAACATAAACTGACCAGCCGGGGCAGTAATGACATTTTCCTGATCAAACTGAGTCAATAATATGAGCCTACGAATTCTGTTGAGTCTTGGTCTGCTGGTCACCTGTTGTTCCACTCTGCAGGCACAGCAGGTAATCAAACAGAAGTCTAAAGCAGATTTACAGGAAGCGGGAGCGCCCCTGGCCGCTGCACGGCGGAAGGCCATTCATGCGCTCCCCTTTCAGCGTCCCTTGACTGATGCCAAGCTCAAGCAATGGCTGCAGATCACCTCCCGCTGCACGATGGCCGAGTTTGAACTCTTTCTCGCGCCGCTTACACCTCAGGAGCAGAAACTGCTGCAGGTGATCGAATCCAAGCCGGCGCCCATTGTCAACCGACTCCATTTTGAAAATCTGCGGGACATTTTAAAACAGAAGGCACTGGTTTCCCTGCGCGTAGAGCAGCAGCGGGAACACAATCGTTTATCACACACCACACCAGCTGTCGAGAATCTTCTGTATGGCGCCTTTGATGCGGTCTTCGCCAGTATCGGGCCGCCCCATGGTTCTCCCCGCTATGGGGATGTCATTATCCGACTCAAGGATTCGGTGCGGGAGAATGTCTGGGCAACTCCCTTCAGTGGCATGCATTTCATGTACGCCATCCGCCATAAAGATGCCCGTAAAATGCAGGACCTGCTGGCTGCTGGAGACAAGCTGCCCACGTCGCCCTGGAATCCCCTGAGTCTGGGATTTGATGACCGTCTGCATTTTGCCAACTATGTCGTGACGGAACAGTATTGGAACCGGGCTCTCGCTTATCAGGCGATTCTCGTCCAGCGGAACCTGGATGATTCTCCCGCCAGTCAAAAAGTCCGGGAACGGTTTGCGCAGCTGCTGACCGAACAGGATCCGCAGAAGTTCTGGAGCCTGTTTATCCCACCGCGTGTCGAACAGGCATCGACAGAGGAAAAAGCGGAAGAGATCCCCTTTGGTTACCTGGAAGGGAAATTTGACGATCAGCTTTCGATCCATTTTTTTGAATCGATCGAAGTCCCGGCTGATAAACTGGAGGAGGTTCGCAGCTGGCCGGAAGCGCAGCCTTACCTCTCTTTGATCAAGGCCAAACCCGCGGGAACGCCCTGACTTCTCCGCATCAAGCGTTTTTGAGACTTCAAAACAGTGATGAGACGCGCACTCACTTCCGCTCTGTATTGCCTGAAATTTATTCTGATAGTCAATTAGCGTCGTGGTCAGCGCATCAGCGGCGTTTCCGCTGTATCCTGCTGCCGTTCCGGATATTTCCTGCCTTGACAAACCTGTCGACAGTCGACACCCTGTAATTCAGCTGAAGGTTTACATGTCGGGAAGAGTACATTCCCCGATCGAAGTTTGCTTTCGTAAAACGCCAGGGAGTGTCGTATGCGTTTGGGATCTGGATATCAGGCTGGTCGCTGTTTTCTACTCATCTGTGTGTTGGCTTGTGCCTGTAGCCAGACTCTTTCAGCACAGACGCCAGACCCATTTACTCCCCTGCAGGCAACTTTCGCCAATCAGCAGCAGGCTGTGCTCAAAAAGTACTGTTTGAACTGTCACAATACCGCCGAGAAACAGGGCGAACTCGATCTGGAACAGTTCCGCAGTGTGTCTGATCTCCGCCGGAATGTGACTCCCTGGCAACGGGTTGTGGAGATGCTCCGTGATGGAGAGATGCCCCCCGAGGACGCAAAGCCGCAACCCACGCAGGCGGAACTCGCATCGTTACAGCAGTGGGTGCAGGCAGTTCTTGATACGGAAGCCCGGGCAAACGCCGGAGATCCCGGCCCCGTTGTGTTGCGCAGGCTGAATAACGCCGAGTACACCTATACGATTCAGGATCTGACAGGAGTCCCTCTGGAACCGGCGCAGCAGTTTCCCGTCGACAGTGCTGCCGGCGAAGGTTTCACAAACGTGGGAAATTCGCTGGTGATGTCTCCTGCTTTGATCCAGAAATACTTCGCTGCCGCTAAGAAAATATCCAGTCACTCGGTCCTGCTGCCGGATGGTATCGAGTTCTCTTCGAATACCACCCGCAGGGACTGGACGAACGAAAAACTGGCTGCGATTCGCGAATTCTATGCTCGTTATACTGCAAGCAAAGGCGCTACCGCGGTCAATCTGCAGGGGATCCAGTTCGAAACCAATGGCGGAGGGCGACTTCCCCTCGCAGCTTATCTGCAGGCAACACTCAAAGAAAAGGAAGCACTTCAGTCGGGGCATAAAAACCTTGCGTCCGTCGCACGTGAATACGATTTGAACGAGAAATATCTGACCCTGCTCTGGCAGACCTTGACTGATAATACTCCCTCCGTAGTGCTCGACCAGATTCGTGTTTTCTGGAATCGCGCGAAACCGACGGATGCCCCTCAACTGGCAGAGCTGATTCAACAGTGGCAGTCGGCACTCTGGCGGTTCACAACAGTTGGTCATATCGGTAAACGGGGCGGACCCGAAGCCTGGCAGGTTCCAGTGCAACCGGTCACCACACAACAGGAACTGCGTTTGAAGCTACCCGAAGTAAAAAGTGGCGATTCGGTTACTCTCTACCTGGCGACCAGTACCGCCGGTGATGGAAATCAGGGTGACTTCGCACTCTGGCAGAATCCGCGCTTGATCATTCCCGGACAGCCGGAATTACCCTTGAAAGAAGTTCGTCAATATCTCGCGTATCTGACCGCCTACCGCCAGCGTCTTCTGGATCATACGGCTGCCTGTCTGAATGTCGCGCTGGAGGTGGAAACGGCAACAGAAGCGGTCAACCTGGAAAAACTGGCGCAGAAGCACGGCATCGAACCAGTAATTCTGCATGCCTGGCTGGCCTGTCTGGGCCTGGATGGCGGGCAGCCGACAATCAAGGGATACATTACAAAGCAGACTGAGCAAATTCAGAACTATGATTTCGTCAAAGGCTGGGTCGGCGAGCAAGCTTTGAGTGTCGTGGCAAATGCATCCGATCAGGGTGTGCGAATTCCCGGCGAAATGCTGCCACTCCATGTCGCCGTACATCCCACCCCCCAGCGGCGGGTGATCATTGGCTGGAAAAGTCCCATGACCGGCACGGTCAATGTCAAAGGCGCTGTCAGGCGGGCACATATCGGTTGTGGCAATGGCGTCGACTGGAGACTGGAATTGTGGCGCGGCAATACGAGACAGATGCTGGCTTCCGGGAATGCCACCACCCGGGAAGCGTCTCCCGTGGAGGTCAAAGAATCACTCAAGGTACGAACCGGCGATATGCTGCTGCTCGGCATCGGTCCGCGGGATGGAAATCACTCCTGCGACCTGACGGACGTCGATCTGACAATCACTCCTGTGACAGCAGGAGCATCAGCATGGAATCTGGCTCGTGAGATTTCATCCGATATTCTGGCAGGGAACCCGCACGCCGATCAGCAGGGCAATCCCAATGTGTGGCACTTCTTCAGTGAGCCGGATCAGCCGGTCTCTCGCGTTGATGTTCCCGCTGGTTCGTTACTCGCCCGCTGGCAGACCGAAGCTGACGTTGAGACCCGCAAACAGCTGGCAGCAGAATTACAGCGTCTGCTAAAAGTCGGGCCGGGACAACTCCCCGAAAACGCTCCGGATCGAAAACTCTATTGGCAGCTAACATCCCTGCGCAGTCCCGCTTTTGAAGCACTCAGGCAACAATATCGGTCAGATAGGCAAGCAGTCATAGAACTGACTGACGATCAAGCATATGGTCTGGATCCAAAGCTGTTCGGCAAACACCCGACAGGCACGACTGTAGAGCCGACCGCGCTGTGTGTGCAGGCACCGGCTGTGATTGAAGTCCGCTTACCCCCCGAACTGGCTGCCGGCGTTGAATTCGTAGCCACTGGAACGTTACATGCCCCCACCAGTCAACAGGGAACCGTTCAACTTAAAGTGTCCACGGAAAAGCCAGAGTCGCTGACTGAGCTACACGCCGGCGCATTTCGGAGTGGGGGGAAGAAATCGACCTGGTCCGATGGTGAAAAGCCAGTGATCCCGATTTCGCCGGTGCTGGTCAGTGAAAACAGTCAGGTCAAAGAACGAGTCCTGGCACAGTTCGCTGAGTTCCGCAATCTGTTTCCTGCTGCCCTGTGTTACACGCGCATTGTTCCCGTCGATGAAGTCGTCACTCTGACACTTTACTATCGGGAAGACGAACATCTGCAACGGCTGATGCTGAATCCAGATCAGACTGCAGAACTGAATCGACTGTGGGACGAGCTGCATTTTATCAGTCGCTCACCCTTGCGACAGGTGGATGCCTACGAGCAGCTCTGGCAGTTCGCGACGCAGGACGCCGACCCGAGTGCCTTTACTCCCATGCGGGAAGGCATACTGCGACAGGCAGATGCATTTCGCACCCGACTTCAGGCAACTGAGCCGATACACATTGAAGCCATCCTGAAATTTGCAGACCGTGCCTGGCGGCGTCCACTCAGCTCTGCAGAACAATCCGAATTAAAAACACTCTATGCACAGTTAAGGGAGCAGAAACTGTCGCATACCGAAGCGATCCAGATGCTGCTGGCGCGGGTGCTGGTCTCTCCAGTCTTTCTCTACCGGACGGAAGCGGCTCCCTCCGGAAGTCAGCCCGCACTCGTCTCTGATCATGAGCTCGCTTCACGTTTAAGTTATTTTCTCTGGTCGTCGCTGCCCGATCAGGAACTCCGTGAACTGGCGGCCCAAGGCAAGCTCCGTGATCCAGCCGTTCTGAAACAGCAGGTAACGCGAATGCTGCAAGACCCTCGAATCAGACGTATGGCGATTGAATTCGGCTGCCAGTGGCTGCACGTGCGCAACTTTGATCAGTTTGACGAGAAGAGTCAGCGACATTTCCCAGAGTTCACAGAACTTCGCAGTGATATGTACGAAGAGGTGATTCGATTCTTTACCGATCTTTTACAGCAGAATCGTCCCCTCCTGGCCATCCTGGATGCGGACTATGTCTGGGCGAATCAGCGGCTGGCCAAATTTTATGGTCTACAGGGAGTGGCAGGATCAGACTGGCAGCGGGTAGAAGGAGTTGAGCAACAGTCCCGGGGGGGCATCCTCGCGATGGCGGCGACACTCTCGAAGCAGTCCGGCGCGTCACGAACGAGTCCGATCTTGAGAGGAAACTGGGTTTCGGAATTTCTACTGGGTGAGAAACTTCCCCGTCCTCCCAAAGACGTACCGGTTCTGCCGGAAGAAGTTCCTGCGAACCTGACCGAGCGACAACTGATTGAACAGCATAGTGCCGATCCTGCCTGTGCGAAATGTCACAAACGCATTGATGGCTTTGGATTCACTCTGGAACAATTCGACGGCATTGGGCGTCTGCGGAATAAAGATGCGAAAGGGCATCCGATCGACGATGCTTCGGTTTTACCCGATGGAACTGTAGTGACAGGAATCGCCGGTCTACGGAATTATCTGCTCAACGAGCGGCGGGATGATTTCCTGCGGGCCTTTAATCGGCGTCTGCTGGGCTATGCCCTGGGACGCTCGGTGCAGTTGTCTGATGAACCCCTGCTGGATCAGATGACGACTCAACTCAAACAGGATGACTACCGGATCACGACCGCGATTCAAGCCATTGTTCTCAGTCCGCAGTTCCGCATGATTCGCGGTGCAGAGCAACAGAGTGTCAGCAGCGTGACAGCGGACTGATTCAATAGAATCTGTTAAACTAAAAGATGAAACGAACTGATACCGAATTCTGAAGATCAAGGAGTTATCAGATGAGCGCTTTTATGACAACCCGACGGACCATGCTGCGAGGGCTCGGCGTCACCATGGCATTGCCCTGGCTGGAATCATTGCGGGTCTGGGGAGCAGAAGCGGGCACGAACGAAGTTCAGGGAGAAGCTCCGATTCGGTTTGCAGCACTCTTTTCCGGCAATGGCTTTCACCGCGAACACTGGTGGGCCAAGGGGAGCGGCAAAACTATGGAACTGGGTAAGGTCCTTGAGCCGCTACTGCCACACCGGGAAAAAATGCTGTTTATTCAGGGGCTGTATAACGAGGAAGCGCTGAAAGGAAATATTCACAGTTCCCAGACGGGAAATATTCTCACGGGGGCGCCGCTCGAAGCAGGGGGCGGCATTCGCAGCGGAATCAGCATCGATCAGATGCTGGCGAAACAGTACGGTCAGACGACAAAAGTCCCCAGCCTGGTCCTGGGCTGCGAAAAGTCGAATCCGTCAGTCCACAAGAACTATTCGATGCTTTACAGCAGTCATATCTCTTGGAGTTCTCCAACAACGCCGACGCCCCTGGAAGTCTACCCGGCGCTGGCCTTTGATCGACTGTTCCGCAAAGATGCGAGCCAGAGTGATCAGAGTGTACTCGATGCTGTGCTGAGTGATGCTCGTGACTTGCGACGGGGCATCAGCCGCAGTGATAAACAGAAGCTGGATGAGTATCTCAATTCGGTTCGAGAAGTAGAACAGCGGATCGATCGGGCAGGGCAGCGAGGGGAATTACAGGGCTGGCGTCCCACGCTTGATAAACCGAATGTTCCCCGGCCAGCGGATGGCATTCCCCAGGACATCGCCGAGCATATGCGACTGATGTGCGATATTCTGGTACTGGCGTTTCAGACCGATGCGACTCGCTTCTGTACCCTGAAGCTGAACAACGATCATTCGTCTTTACGCTTTCCCAATCTGGGCGTGGATTACATGATCCACCACCTGCTTTCACATCAGGAATCAAACGACTGGCTCAAGGTCAATCAGTTCTTTCTCGAGCAGGTGGCCTATATTGCAGCCAAGCTGGATGCGATCCAGGAAGGGGAACGAACTACACTGGATAATACCATGCTGATGTATTGCAGCAGTATGCTCACCGGCAGTCATGATGCAACCAAACTGCCCGTCGTAATACTGGGCCGTGGAGGAGGCAAGCTGGAAACCGGACGGGTGCTGAATTATCTCGATCAACCGAATCGAAAAATGTGCAGCCTCTATCTGTCGTTAATGGACCGTTTCGGGTTGCACCTGGATCAGTTCGGCGATGCAACAGAACGCCTGGCAGGTCTCTAGACAGGAATTAATGATGAGTATAGATCAATTTTCGAAAGGCGGCGCCGGTCAGCCAAAACTGAAACGCCAGACCCTGACACAGGCTGTCGAATCTCGCTTGCGCAGTGAAATCATCCAGGGCGTGTACGAACCCGGGACAATGCTCAGTGAACCGGTGCTTTCTTCTGAATTGGGAGTCAGCCGATCTCCAGTCCGTGAGGCACTGTTGATCTTGGAGCGGGATGGTATTGTGGAATTCGATGAACGCGGGCGTACCCGGGTCGCGACCATGACCGCCGCTGACTTTGAAGATCTGTACCTGCTCCGCCTTGCGGTGGAACCGATGGTCGCAGTGCATGCGGCCGCCCAGGCAACTTCAGCCGATTATGCAGCGTTCGAAGCGAATATGTCGGCTATGCAGAACACGAAAACGCTGGCAGAGATCAGCCTGTTGGATATGGAATTTCATGATCTGCTGGTGGCCTCCAGCCGCCGCTCCCGGCTGATAGCCACCTGGCGCTCATTGCGCCCCTCTCTGGAACTCTGGCTTGCCGCCTTGCATCGTCGTCATGAGCAGATCACCGGCCGTGTTAAGGAAATCACAATCGATAGCCATCAGGAACTGATCAACACGCTCCGCAGCGGTGATGGAGCCTCGATTGAAAAACTGATGCGCGGGCATATCGAAGGCTGGTATCAGTGGCTGCCAGAAATGAATGAGCTTTCCTGATACTGTCTGATGATTCCACTTCAAGAGGTACAGAGCAGGCTGCGACTGTAAAGGATCTTTAACAAACTACGCGCCTCCGCTAACTCGTTAAGACAGAGGTAGTGGATCTGTGTGCAGTTTGGCTGGTGGCAGGAAGTGGAATCCAGCCAATTTCCGGGTAACGCGTCCCATTCTGATTTCAGAAAGGAATGCTTACCTCTCAGGACTTTAATTGCTGTGAATACTGACAGTTGGCAACGCTCATTTTCCTGGTCTAACCGTGGAGTAAACAACCAGGGCAGAGAAAGTGCGCAAAATACGGAAGAACCTAAATTTCCGGTATGAAAATAGGTAGAGTAGGCTGGTAGACTGACTGGAAAGACTGTTATCCACTCTCATAAAAGTACCTGCGTGAAATGAATCAGGAAAATCTGTCGCCACAATCGCGTTCTTGGAAAATGCCGATCCTGCTGCTGATCATCTTTGCTGTAATAGGTACAGCACGTCTGAATCAGTTCTATTTTTACAACCCCGACAGTAGTGATTATGTGCTGATGGCGCGGGGGTTTGTTGAATTCCAGGAATATCGACAGTTTGATCGACCAGGGGAGCCTTACTTCACTTTACGTCCGCCAGGCATGTCGGTTCTGTTGATGCCTGCTGCAATCATCGCCCCCTATGATGTGATCGCCGCAAAAGTGACGGTATTGATGACCGCCCTCGTCATGATCTGGCTCTTCTATACACTGGCCTGGCGACTGATAAACAGCACAGCAGACCCCGAGTCTACGGAGTCGCTGTCACCACTACGCTGGTCGGTTCTGCTGGTCAGCCTGGTCCTGATGACCAATCCTTATGTTCTGGTTTATGCCACAATCGTGATGAGCGAGATCCCCTTTATGGCATGTACGCTGGCGGTTCTCTACCTCTTTTCTGCCGAGGAAGAGAAATGGTCTCTCGGAAAACTGGTCTGCCTGACGGGACTTCTGGTGTTTATTCCCTTTCTCAGAACCATCGGCGTCGCCATGATTCTGGCCGTGGGACTCTGGTGTCTCTTGAGTCGGAAACGCTGGATCTGTCTGATCCCGGTGGGGCTTGCGGTCGGAGCGACCGCATTCTGGATGTTCCGCAACAGCCAGTTCAAAACAATGAGTTACAGTTCTATTGCGCTCCAGGAAATGAAGACTGCGGGAGTGGTCGGCACACTAATCAGCATGCTGAATCGGCTGCTTGTTTACATCGATGGATTATTTCAGAAAATCTTCCCTGGTCTGCCGGGAACCGTGCCCGAATACAGCGGAGTCCTTTCTGGAGAGTATCATGCACTCCCCGGTTCTCCCCTGATCTATTCGCTGGGGAGCGTAGTGATACTTGTCATCTCGCTGGCAGGCATGCTGCGCTGCTGGAAACGCGGTGGTGCAGTCTGCTTACTCTACTTGTGTCTTTCGCTGGGAGTGCTTTCTGTCTGGCCGTGGATGCAGACCCGTTTTTCACTCCCCTGGTTGCCCATGATTCTGGTATTCGTTCCTGCGGGCCTGTTCTATATCAAAGAGTCTTCACTGGGCCAGCGTGCAGGGTTGCTGAAAACACTTGCCGTGGGAGGTGTCGCGGGAGTCGCTGCTCTGCTGTTCTCACAAACCTGGGTTGATGCCAATCTGATTGCAACAAATCATCTCATGAAGACGGAGAGTGAAGAGGAACTTTCTAACGAGGACCTCATCATGTTTGCCAGTGACTTCGTCAAGGCGGGCGAATGGTTGAATCAGAATACCAAAGCTCATGCGCGTGTGTTAACGCGGCGGGCAGAAGTCTCCACAGCCAGCCATCGCTATCAGAGACTGTTTTATTTCGAACCGTCCAATATCGATCAGCTGCATAAAGCCATTCAGTCCATGGGACAATGCTACCTGGTCACTTATGGCAAACATACGAATGATATGTTTCCCCGATATCTGCTGGATGATGATCTGATTTATCGCTTCACTCCGGTTTACGAAGAAGCGGGAATTGTGGTTATTGAAGTAGCGCCGAATTATGAAGGTACAGTCCGAGATCAGTACTGGCGGGAAGAAGAGGCTATGGAACTGGCCCGGAAACGGCTGGCTCGAAACCCGCGCCGTATTTCGGTCTGTATGACTTATCTTAATCAACTGCTCAAAGCGGAAGAATATGATCAAATTATCGCGTTCATTGGTGATCTCGAACAGGCTGGGATACAGGATGCCCGCTTCATGAGTATGCTGGGCTGGTCTTACCTCGGTAAACGCCAGTACGACCAGGCGCTGGAAGAATTTGCCCGCGCCACTCGAACTCCGGGACAGAAAATGATCCGGGGCAACCTGAATGACGGCATTAAACTGGCCCTTAAACGACGGAAAGCGGCTGAGGAGAATCAGGGGGAATCACAACATGAAAAACCGGGCAGCTATCTGAAACTGACCAATAATATGTGGCAGCTGATCATGTTCGACAAAGCGGAAAAATTTGCGCACAAAGTGCTCGATTCAAAGCAGTCTACAACCGCTGAACTGGATCAGGCTCACGTCTGGCTGGCCCGGCTGGCACTGATTCAGGGGGATGCGGAACAGGCGCTTCAGGAATTAAACCAGGTGCAGGATGCGGATAATGAAGCTGCTCAGGCTCTCCGACAGCGCCTGGACCTCGAGAAAATGATTACCTCTGCCTGGGCCAGTGAATCTGCTTCCTCTAAGGTGCCTGACTCCAGTCAGATCCTGAAACTGGCCAAACTATACGAGGAACAGGGCGTTCCGGGCAAGGCACTCAAACTATTGCAACAGGCTCATGATCGCAACGACTCCGATACACAGATTTTGAGAGAACTGGCCCGCCTGCAGCTGTTCTACAGACTGCTCGATGAGGCAGAGAACAGTTACCTGAGTCTGCAGAAGACATCGCCCGATGATCCGGAGATCAAGAAGGCGTTACAGCAAATTGCCCGGTTCAGAGAAACGCCTCGATACTAACTGTTGTTTTCACAGTAGTCTTCTTATCTTTCCGCGGAAGCACTGTATTTCTGACCTGATCTCAACCACCAGCGGCCTGTTCTGGCGCTGGGGGTATTCTCCCGCTGTGCAATACAGGCTCTGAAAACTATTCGGGGGCTATAGATCGATTTGATGAAAATCTATAGAGAAAGAATCAGAACTTCTGGCAGATTCGAAATGAATATGCGAACATGGAATCAGGCGACAATGCAAGGTTAAGTCTTCCCCGATGGGAGTCTCTGTGGGGCCGCAGGAACCCGTACCGTTGTTGATCCGTCTGCAATTGCAGCGTTTCTCAGGCGGGACAACACCGCGTTTTGTCCCGAAATCGTCATGATGAGACCGGGAAATTCAATTTTGCATTCTGAATTTCTGATTGAGAAGCCCCGTTTATGGAGAAAAATAATGCGTCGAGTACTACCGCTTCTTTTACTGCTGTGTTCAGCGGGTCAGTTTTTGCATGCGGACGATGCAAAACCAGATGAGGAAGGCCTGATTCGCACTGCGATTTCCTCTTACAAAACAGCTTTCGACAAGGGAGATGCCAAAGCTGTTGCCAGCCACTGGACACCCGAAGGGGAATTCACTCCACCGGGAGGCGAAACAATCAAGGGGCAGTCGGCGCTGGAGAAAAGCTTCACAGAGTATTTTAAGGATTCGCCTGGCGCTAAAATCGAACTGGAAAGTGTCGATATTAGGCTGATCTCACCAGGTGTTGCCGTTGAGAACGGTGTGGCTGAGGTCATTCTGCCAGAGCAGGAGCCCAGCATCACTGAATACTCGGCCGTACATGTGAAAACGCCCGCTGGCTGGAAACTGGATAGTGTGACAGAAACAGCTGCCATAGTGCCTCAATCACACTACGAACAACTGAAATCACTGGAATGGATGATCGGAACCTGGGTTGATGAAGGCGATGACGGTTCCGTCGAAACCGTCTGTAAGTGGACAAAGAATAAAAACTTCATGACGCGTTCTTTCAAGGTGCATATCCAGGATCGCGTTGCTCTGGAAGGAACGCAGGTCATCGGCTGGGATCCGGATAAACAGACCATCCGTTCCTGGTTATTCGACTCCGAAGGTGGATTCGGTGTCGGGATCTGGACTCAAACTGAAAATCGCTGGACCGTACGCACATTACAGGTTCTGGCGAATGGCGAGAAGGCCACTGGAATTAATGTCATCACCAAAATCGATGACAACAGTTTTACTTTTCGTTCTCTGGGACGCGAGGTGGATGGCGAACTCCTGCCGGGAGTCGACGAGATCACCATTGTCCGCAAGTAATCTGAGTGGTTTCGTAATTCATCGCTAATAATCAGCTTTAAAATAAGGTGGGAAAAATGAGAACTCCCCAAATTGCATTCTTTGTAGCACTTTTATCTGTCTCTCTACTGACGCACGATGCCTACTCCCGCGGCGGCCGCGGTGGAGGCGGTGGTGCTCGCGGCGGGGGTGGAGCCCGTGGTGGAGGTGGGTTCAACCGGGGCGGAGGCGGGGGGATTTCCCGGCCCAGCCCCTCAATGAGCCGACCTTCGCGTCCCAATGTTTCCCGACCCAGCGGGGGCAACCGCCCCAGCGGTGGTGGCGGAAATCGACCGAATCTGGGGAATCGTCCAGGCGGCGGCAACCGGCCTGATCTGGGTAACCGCCCCGGGGGAGGCAATCGGCCGAGTGGTGGAAACCGTCCTAATCTCGGTAATCGTCCAGGGGGGGGAAACCGCCCCGACTTCAGCAACCGTCCCACCCAGGGACAGTTACAGGACTTTTTGAACCTGCCGGGGAATGGAGGTGGTAACCGACCTGGCGGAGGAAATCGACCTGAAATCATTAATCGCCCAGGTAGCGGCGATCGGCCCGATGTTGTGAACCGTCCCGGCAGTGGAAATCGACCGGGGGGAGGAAACGGACCGGAGATCATCAATCGACCTGGTAGTGGAAATCGTCCTGATGTTGTGAATCGTCCGGGAGATGGAAATCGCCCTGGAGCTGGCAACCGACCTGGGAATCGTCCCGGAAATCGCCCCGGCGACCGTCCCATAAATAACCGTGGTCCCGGTAAGCGGGATATTTCGATTAATCAGATCAACAATAACCGTGTTCGCGTGGGTAATAATGTTCGAAATAACTGGAATAACAGACATGTGAACGCCTTTAATCGCGACTGGTGGACTCAGCGTCCCGGCTGGAATACACCTGCCTGGCGTTATCAGCGTGGCTGGGGACGTTACCCGGCCGGATACTGGTGGCGCCCTGTTACTGCTGTGGCCATGACCTCCTGGTTCGTGGGCTGGTGGAACACTCCGTCCTATTATGAGTATGGGTCGAACATCTATTACGAGGACAACTCCGTGTATTATGGTGACCAGCCGGTTGCCACTGCGGACGAATATTATCAGCAGGCCCTGTCTCTGGCTGATTCCGCTCCTCAGGATTCGCAACAGAATGCAGAGGAGACGGACTGGATGCCGTTGGGAGTCTATGCCATTACGAATGCTGACTCAGAGGAGACCAATATGGTTCTCCAGTTGGCGGTTGACAAGGATGGCGTGATCGCGGGAACGTTCTACAACGACATTTCTGATGTCACTCACCCGGTTGAAGGCATGGTTGACAAAGACAACCAACGCGCTTCCTGGCATTTTTCTGATGGCAGCAATCCGGGACTGGTCATGGAGACTGGCGTTTATAATCTGACACAGGACCAGACCAACGTTCTCGTTCACTTCAATGAAGAGAAGACACAGACCTGGTTGCTGGTACGTCTGCCGGAACCAAAAGGAGACGATACTCAGACCAACTGAGTAATGTATCTATCAAGCTGAATTAGCTGACAGGCGTTTGCCCCCTGAAATCTACGGATCTCAGGGGGCTTTTTTTATTTACCATCAGATCGTCCTGAGCCGTACATACTGCAACAGGCTCAGCAGGCCGTCGCACTTGTGCACTTCAGGACGAATTAGTCTTGGCAGGTATGATAAATTGTATCCTGAATTCATGTTGAAATAGGATAAATGCGCATGTGTCGACTGTATCAATAAAAATGAAAAATAGGTTATTTAGGATTAGTTAGGGTGGTAATGTATCCTGTGATTGGATATGGATAGAGTATTGATATGTGTATACATGTTCTAAATGTTCATTCAGGTTATTTTCTGTAACTGACTAGTTGTATGTCACTTAAAGGAATGTCCAAACAGGGGATCTGCGGGCCAGTTTGAATCCCGGCTGAAATCGCATCCCAATTTAACTTACTAAGATCTCACTGACTGAGGAGTTGACAGGATGCTGCTTACGAACTGGCTGGGTAATCTTACGTCCCGTATTTTGAAACGCCCGGTTTATCGCTCACGTGAACGGCGTTCCCTGCGTCGACGCTGGAATTCGATTGTCACAAACAGGATTTCGACAGCAGAAGCGCTGGAAGACCGCACATTGCTCACCTCCCTCTTTCAGGGGGAATTGCTGCCCGACGCTGCAACAAATCCCGGGCACCTGGATTTGACCGGCCAGGCAGTTGCCGTTGATGGTGACTGGATGGTGGTGGGAGCGCCTGAAGCAGATACGTCACAAGGTGTCGATAGCGGGGCGGTTTATATATATGTCCGCAATGATGCCAATACGCCTGACAACGAAACCGATGATACATGGGATTTTCATTCGACTCTCCTTACTCCCAGTTCGTCCAATCCTGAGTACGATAAATTCGGTACAGCAGTCGACATCGACGGGGACTTAATCATTGTAGGATCCCCTTTTGCTACAGATGGAGACAGTCCCAGCTCGGCATATATTTTTACACGCATGGATTCTGGTACCTTCAATGATTTGACAGACGATGTGTGGAGTTATACGACGACTCTGTCCAGGTCTGAGGATATGGAGCCTCTGGGACAGGAAGGGTTTGGAAACGCTGTCGCCATTAAAGGCAACACTGCTGTCCTGGGAGTCCATTCTGATCGAAGTTTTGGATACCCCCTGGGAGCCACTTATGTTTTTTCAACTGACGATTCCTGGAGCTCTCATTCTGTTAATACACTGCGTGCTTCCGACGGAACGGGTGATGACTGGTTCGGTAACTCTGTCTCAGTGACTGAGGATGGCAATACAATCATCGTCGGTTCTTATAGAGATGATTCAAGTACTGGTGCAGTTTATTTCTATAGTCGAGATCGTATGGGTACGTCTCAAGTTTCAGATGACAGCTGGAGTGAAACTCAGAAAGTCTCTGCAAATGTAGCGGGTTCTCAATTCGGCTGGGCGGTAGATATCGACGGAAATACTGCAATCGTTGGAGCTAATTATCGTCCGGATCCAGTCAATGCAGGGTCAGCGTACATCCTGGAAGCAGACGAGTTCAACAATTGGGGGATTGTTGCTGAATTGCGAGCCGCTGATGCGGCCCAATATGAACAGTACGGATATTCGGTTTCCATCAGCGGAAATCTGGCTGTCGTCGGAAATGTATTTGATGATGATCTTATATCCAATGCAGGGTCGGTTTACATTTATAATGGAGCAGGAGGCTGGACGTCAGCGCCCGTACAGAAAATTTATCCCTCGAATCCGACACTCCACACTAATTTTGGAAGAAGCGTTTCCATCAGTGGTGACACCATCGTAGTCGGTGCCAACGCACACGAGCATGATTTTGGCGGAACGACGGGTATCGTAAAAACGGGTTCTGCTTATGCGTTTGGCCCATCATCGCCCCTTTCTCCAACCATCTTTGTCGATGATAATTTCAGCAATCCTGTTGTCGGACAGGATCCTGATGGACCTGGAGGTGCGATTGAATTTGGTTACGATGCCTTCACGCGGATTCAGGATGCGATCGACAAAGTTGCCGATGGAGGAAATATCTACATCGCTCCGGGAACCTATCTCGGAAACGCAAACGCGACTTCATCCCGAACCGACAAAGATGTCACACTCGGTATCGGAACCAGCGCTGCCCAGGTTGTCATGCACGGTGATCTGAGTCTCGATTTTGGCGACACCCTCGATTTCCAGATTGCAGGCAATACCGCCGGTACGAGTTACGATCAGGTCGTCGTGAATGGCAGCGTTTCGATCAATGACAGCTTCCTGAAATTACAGGACTTTTATAACCCCCTCGAAGGAGATCAGTTCATTCTGATCCAGAATGATGGAACCGATCCTATTGAAGGTGAATTTTTCCTGGACGGCACACTCACCAGACTCACCGAAGGTTATGAGTTCACCGACTTCATGGGAGTCGCCGGCCAGAGTGCCTATCTGACCTATAAGGGAGGTGACGGCAATGACCTGGCGATTGTTGTCGAGGACTCAACGCCACAGGTTTCGCTCCCCTTCAACGGCACAGCAGATCAATACACGCTGAAACTGGTCGGTGAGCATGTCATCCTCTCTTATGATACAACGGGCGACGTACTCTACAACGTGCCTTTGAGCGCGCTCGGAGGCCCCCTCATCATTGATGGCGAACCAGGTCAGGATGACACACTGACGATTGACCTGACCGGTATCGATGATTCCACGCCACTACAGGTGGTCTTCAATGGTGGCATCGGCGGAAACGATGCGCTTAATCTGACGGGCGGCGATCTGGTAACCATGAATTACTATTTCGACAACGCCAGTGACGGCAGAATCGCATTGAATACTCCGATGAACGAATTCCTGACCTATACCGGTCTCGAGCCCATCACGTCGACGGTGGACAGTGAAAATGTGGTTCTCTACTACGATGATTCCAGCGAAACCATCAGCATCACCGATGCCAGCGGCGGGATGACCACGGTAAATTCCACCGCGGGAGAAATGCTGACCTTCATCGATCCAACCGATGTTCTGCTCATCAATGCGGGCGGTGGTGACGACATTATCAATATCGATTCACTGGCAGACAACTACAGTGGTGAGCTGCGCATCGTTGGCGGCGATGATGATGATACATTGAATGTGAACACATCGCTGAGTCTCTCAGCCGACAAATACTTACTGCTGACTGCAGAAGATATCAATCTGAACGGTGGCAGTATTACAACCAACGGCTATGTCTGGCAGTCCTATCATGGTGATGTCAACCTGGGAGCCGATACTGTCATCAACAATACCGGCGGCGAGGGAATTTATTTTGACTTTACCGTCAATGGCAGTCACGCTCTGGACGTCACATCCGATGGTTTCGTCGTGTTCTATGACGATGTGACCGTAAATGAACTCACGGTGAATGCAGGAACGGTAGCCGGTCAACTGAGTGGTTCCATCAATACCGGTTCCGGCGATGTGGAAATGACTGCGGGAGAAAATATCGCGATCACCAATATCACCACCACCGGTGAAGTACGCTTGACCGCTGTGACTGGTGCCATCGCCGACAACTCGGCAGACGAATCCAGTAACATCAACGCAGACCGTGCAGTCCTCCGCGCGGGAACCGATATCGGCGGATCCACCGATGACACTCTGGAAACCAGTGTCAACACCCTGGCCGCATCCGTTGCGAATGGAAATATTGAAATTGTCAACACAGGCGCCCTTGAGATCGGCACCGTCGATTCCTTAGACGGAGTCACCGCTACCAACGGCAACGTTATCATTACAGCCGCCAGCCCGCTGACAGTCAATCAGACCATCAGTGGCGATTCGGTCACACTGACCACCATCGACAGCGCAGCCGCAGGCGATAATCTGACAATCAACGCCGACATCAGCAGTACGGTCAGTGACATCACACTCAACTCAGGCGACGACTTCACCCTGTCCGCCCTGGCAACTCTGACCTCCAGCACCACGATCAACATCAACGTCGACCCCAGCGCCGGAGATCCGGATACCGCTGGCAGCACGGTCGACCTGCTCGGAGACGTTTCCGCGACAGGAACCACCATCACAGGCGGAGACAACACAGACACGTTCAACATCACCCCCAGCGCGAATTCACCCATCAGTGTAGTGGGCGGTAATCCCGCTGTGTCTCCCGGTGACACGTTGACCTACCTCACTCCTGCAAGTGAAACAACGACTTTCACTCCCATCGATTCAGACGGAGGAACCATCAGCGTCACTGGTGGTTCTGCGGATGTCACTTTTGATGAAATCGAAAACATGACGATGAGTGGGGCATCGAGTCTGGTTGTAAACGGCACGTTTAACAGTGACGTGCTGACGATCACGGCCACCAATTCGAATTCGGGAACTTACCAGTTAAATAATGGCCCAGTTGTTCAATTCTCGAATATTACGGAATTTACATTCAACGCTCAGCAAGGACTCGATCGACTCGACATCATCAATCCTACAGGAGGTGTCTTCGATCCCGTTAACGGCTTGACCTACAATGCCAACACCGGAACCATTCAGATTATGGGTGGGCAGGCGACAACAGTCGAACACCGAATGTCCAGCAGTACGAACGGCAGCCTGTTCTACGATGGGGAAAGTACCGCCACGATCAAATATAATGGGGTCGGCTCCGTCTTTGCCGTAAACGATCAGGTATCGGTCACAGATCGAATTCTCACTTATAATACAGGTGACGAAGATTTCATCATTTCTGACGGTGAATTTGTAGTGTCAACCACCGTAGATTCAGACGGCGGTCCTTCTGTTTCATTCTCATCGCCAACTGGTTCACTGACCATCAACACGACGGTAGGCGCTGATACGTTGACCTTCTATGACCTGGCACTAGATTTCGATGCCGACCTGAATATTAATGGGGGAACCGTTGAATTTATTAGAGACCTGGATCTCAATTCGGGTGATTTGAATCTGGATGTTGACAGTGTGGAAATTGCTGCAGCCTTGTCTACGACAGGCAATGTCAACATCCAGGCGACATCTGAAATTCAGATGCTCGCATCTTCCTTTGTTGGCAGCATCGATGCGGGAGCAGGTGACATTATCCTGACCGGGGGCTGGATCCAGTTGAGAAGCTTGAGCACAACAGGAAATGTCTCACTCACAGCAAATACGACAGCCATTTATGATTCCAACGGCGGTTCCGTTAACATTACCGCCGACCAGGTCGCATTACGCAGTGTTACCGGCTCGGAAGGTCTCGAGATCAACGCCAATACACTGGCAGCATCTGCTGATTCCGGCAACTTGAGTTTCGTCAATTCAGGCGACCTCATCATCGGAACCGTCGATGGACTCTCAGGCCTCACCGCCAGCGAAGGTCTTGTCAATGTAATCGCAAATGGTGCACTGATAGTTAACGATGCTGTCTATGCTATTGACGCAGTCGATCTGATGACTGGTGACACATACAACTCGGGCGAAGATCTGACGATTAATGCCGATGTTACCAGCTATTCCGCTATTGTCACTCTCTCCGCTGCTGATATTCTGACAATTGCCACCGGAAGCACTGTCAGTGGCGGCGAAGTGCAAATGTTGATCGATGCTGGCTTACCAGGATCCAACGACACTGCCGGGGGAACGGCCAATATAAACGGTACTCTACTCGGTTCTACCTTGGAATTGCGCGGTGGAAACCACGATGACACGGTCATCATTGACAGCAATGGCGGAACGAATAATGACGGAGGAACTCTGGATGTATTCGACTTCCCCTTCACTTTCTATGGGTTTTTAGGATTCGACTCCTTCATCCTGGATGACTCAGGGGATACCACCGGCGATATTATTGAGATCCAGGATCTGGCTCCTGGTTCAGGTCTGATCAGAGGAATGGCATCGCCGGGCATCGACATTACTTACGATTCCGGCGTGGATCAGGTGACCCTGGCAACTGGTAGCGGCGCTGATGAGATTACTCTCACTCCCAACACTGTTACCGCCTTCAATATTCTCGGTGGCGATCCGACTATAGCCCCGGGCGATACGCTGACTTACGTCACCCCCGCAGGGGAAATCGGACTCTTAACCCCCGATGGACCGGATGGGGGTACGATCACAATCGTAGACGACATCGTCGGCTATAAGGATGTTGTGTTCGATGAAATTGAAACCACACTCGTTACCGAAAACCTGACCATCGAGGGAACCTTGGGCGATGATGAAATGATTATTACCGCGACCGATGCCAATTCCGGCACCTATCAGTTGAATGGCGGTGCGATCATCGCATTCAACAATCTGACTGATCTGACCTTCTATGGTCTCGACGGCGATGATCGCCTGGTGATTAACAATCCCACCGGCGGACTGTTCAATCCCGTTGATGGCGTGATCTTCAACGGTGGTACCGGCGGAGAAACGAACGGTGATACACTCGAGGTTCTGGGGGGGACGGCAGGAACCGTCGAACATCGCTTTGTGAATGATAATGAAGGAGCCATTCATTACGACGGCCAGTTGAATGCAACGATTGTCTATACCGGCCTGGAACCAATCATTGACACCATTGAGGCTACCAGCCGTGAGTTCCACTACTCCGACTCTTCAGAAACGATCACCCTCACCGATGCAGGAGGTGGTCAATCCACCATTGATTCAACAGCTGGTGAGCTGGTGACCTTCGTTAATCCAACCAGCTTCTTAAAACTCTTCTCTGGTGGCGGGAGCGATATCATTAATATCGATTCCCTGGGCATTGTCCAGCTGGCACCGATCGCGTTTGAAATCGATGCCGGCGCGGGAAATGATACCGTCAACGTCGGTTCGAATATCGCCGAAGGCCCCTTCGCAATCACAGGTTCGCTGACACTTAAAGGGGGTGAGGGAGACGATACCTTCAATCTCGATTCCCTGGCCGCAGATCTGAATTTGAACCTGACCATCAATGGTCAGGACGGCGCCAACGACATTGTGAATGTCAATTCGCCAGTGTCCCTCACATCAACAACCCCGATTACCTTTAACACAGAAACCATCAACTTAAACGGCGGCAGCATCACCAGCGCTGGCAGCCAGTATTACTCCGGCAATGTTTTTCTGGGTGACGATACGACAATCGATGCCGGCGACCAGCTCTTCCTGGAAGGAACCGTAAACGGTGCCTTTACTCTGGATGTCTCCGCCATCAGTCTGATTGCTCTCTTTGAGGACATCACCACGAGTGGTCTGACGGCGAGTTCCGGTGCCTTTTTCAATATGGAGTCAGACGTTGAGATTAATGCAGGGGCAGGAGATATCTCCTTAACTGCAGTTGCCCCGATCGGTCTCGCTTCACTCACGACAACCGGAGATGTTGATATCACCTCTGTCAATGGCAGTATCTATGATATTAACGGCGATGCCAACAACATCACTGCGAACCACGCAGCACTCCGGGCGCAGGGAAACATTTACGAAAACTCGGACTATCTGAATACCCAGGTCAATACCCTGGCTGCCATTTCTAACACGGGTGATATTCTCATCGAAAATACCGGTAATATGGAAATCGGTTCATTCGATGGGCTCCTGGGGCTGAGTGCGACTCAGGGAACCATAACGGTCAAGAACACGGGAGCGATTTCCGTAACCGAAAATATCTCTGCACGAGATGAAGTCTCTCTGGATAGCGGTGACATCGCGGGGGCCAACGAAGATCTGTCGATCACAAACGGCGCAACGGTACAATCGACCAACAGTAATATTTATCTATTCGCCGGCGATGACTTCCTGCTGGACGCCACTTCCTCAATTTCGGCCTCGACGACACTTGGAATCCATATGGATACCTATGGCGCAGAAGACCCGGAAGCCGAAGGGGGCGTATTGAGTCTCCTGGGTATCGTTGCCAGCAGCTCTGATGTGAATCTGTATGGTGGCTCTGGTGAAGATACTTTCAATGTCACTCCCAGCATGGGTACCATTCTCAGGGTTGATGCAGGATTTCCGATGGTGCCTGCAGCACCCGGAGATACATTTAATTACATTCCCCATCCGGGACAAGGTTCTCTCATCTCCTTAAGTGATGAGGACAGTGGCGTCATTTCCGCAACAGGTGGATACTCAACAGTCTTTTTCAATAACATTGAGAGTGTCTCCATGAGTGGCGATGTCAGAGTCAATGGTAGTTCGCTATCGGATGATGAATTGACGCTCAACGCCACCGGATCCGATTCAGGAGTCCTCGAAGTCGTTCGGGGAGTTGCCAACTATCCTGCGGTTACACTGACGAACATTACCGATTTCACTTTCAATGGAAATGGTGGTGACGATACATTTACAATCATCAATCCAACAGGCAGCCTGTTCGCCCCCGTCAATGGAATCACCTTCAACGGTGGCACCGGCGATGAAACAAACGGAGACAAACTCGAAATCCTGGGCGGTTCGGCAACGAGCGTCGAACACAGTTTCACCAACGACAGTGATGGCACTGTTTTCTACAATGGCGCAGCAACAGCCACGATCACTTACACAGGCCTCGAGCCGATCATCGACACCATTATCGCTGCAGATCGAGTCTTCACCTTTACCGCAGGAATAGAGACGATTTCGGTCAATGATGCAGGTCCGGCTGGTCAGACTCTCATTGATTCCACATTCGGTGAATCCGTCAGATTCGTGAATCCCACGGAATCTCTGACCATCAACAGCAATGTTGGAGCCGATACCATCGAAATCAATGGTCTGGATGCGGCCTTTGATGCTGATCTCACCGTGGATGTCGGGGTCATCGAAGTGAATGGCGCGATCGATATTGGCTCTGGTGAATTGCTCTTTGATGCGGGGATCGTATTTATCGATGACGCCATCACAACAACCGGCAATGTTACGATCGAAACAAACTCGTCGCTCATTATGTATGCGACCGGGAGTATCGATGCGGGAGCCAGCTCTATTGACTTGACTGGCAGCCTGGTTCGAATTGGAGAGATCAATACAACAGGCGATGTCAGCGTCACCGCCACCATCAGCGGTATTTTTGACAGCAATGGACTGGCCAATAATATTACCGCGAATAACGTTGTTTTACGAAGTGCCTCGGCAATCGGTTCAACCGGATCCATGGGCGCTGACCGCATTGATTTGCAGGTGAATGCAATCGCTGCCACCGCAGACTATCACATTGCGATCATTAACACTGGATCGTTAAATATCGGTACGGTGGATGGATTATCCGGTCTCAAATCCAACACAGGCATCGTTTCAGTTCACTCTTCTGAATTCTTAAATGTGAACGAAACAATTGAGGCCGAGGAAGCGGTATTCTTAACAGTCGACGATAGCGCCGCAGCAGCGAATGACCTCACAATCAATGCGGATATCACCAGCCACGCAGCGAACATCAATCTGACTGCGGGAGACATCTTAAATCTCACAAACGGGGTCACACTGAATGCAGCGACCAGTATGTATTTCTACATTGACACGGGAACGAACCCTTCCGGCTTAGTCGATCCCGAAGGGGGCATTGCCTACTTAACTGGAACTTTGATCGCACCAGACGGAATCCAGATCCTGGGAGGCTCTCACGATGACCTGATCATTATCGACAGCAATGGCGGTACCGCAAATGACGGCGGTACCGTAGATAATATCCAGAATGCATTTACCATTCTCGGATCCAGCGGTTCCGATTCACTCATTCTGGATGATTCAGGCGATACCACTGGTGATACGATCGCCATCACAACGGCAACAACTCCAGTACCTGCTGGCGCCGGTTCGATTACAGGAGTCGGCCTGGCAGATTTCGACTATACGACACTGGAAAATATCACCCTCACAACTGGAACTGCTGCCGACGATATCTCAGTCACTCCCAGCACAGATACTTCGATTAATGTCGTTGGTGGTGATCCGGCAATGTCTCCCGGCGACACATTGACCTACCTCACCCCTGTCGGTGAGAACGCTTCCCTTTCCCCCGACGGTGCTGATGGTGGAACAATCTCCGCCACAGGTGGCTATCAGAGTGTCACATTCGACGAAATCGAAAGTCTGACACTCGCCGACAATCCGGTCTTGAACCTGGTTGGTACCTCAGGTCATGACACACTGATCATCACTGCGACCAATTCTAACTCCGGAACTTACCAGCTCAACGGCGGTCCAATCGTCAGTTTCGCCAATATCACCGACTTTACTTTCGACGGGCTGGCCAGCGATGACCGTCTGGTGATCAACAATCCCACTGGTGGAGTTTTTGATCCTGTTAACGGCATTATCTTCAACGGCGGCGACGGTAATGAGACCAATGGTGACTCCCTCGAAATTCTGGGCGGAATGACTGAGAGAATCGAACATGAATTCGTGAATGACAGCGACGGCAGCATCTACTTTGACAGTGAAACAACTGCCACCATTGTTTACACCGGACTGGAACCGATTATTGACACGATAGATGCAGAATGGCGAATCTTCCAATACTCCGATTCCGCAAAAACGGTCACGGTCACTGATGCCGGAAGCGGTCTGACATCCATTGATTCGACTGCCGGGGAAATGGTTACCTTTGCTGCTCCCACTGAAGTATTAGCCATCTTTACCGGCGACGGAGACGACACTCTCAACATCGATTCGCTTGCTGCGGATTATGGCGCCGAGTTAGTCATCTATGGTGAAGGTGGAGCCAACGATACTTTGAACGTGAACTCGCCCCTGTCGATTGGCGAGTCACACCGAATTGTTTTTGCCGTCGAAGCAGTCAATTTAAACGGAGGCAGTATCACGTCAGGGGGTAGTCAGTCTTATTCTGGTGATGTGACCCTCGGAACAAACACGATCATTAATGCTGGATCGGACCTGTCTTTTTTCCGTAGTATAACTGGTGCATACACCCTGGACCTGCAGTCAGATACCGCTATTGTCTTCCGGGATACGGTCTCAACGGGCGCTCTGACCGCCAATGCCGACGGTTCAATCGTCATGCTTGATAGTGCTTCCATCAACGCAGGGGCTGGCAATATTTCCTTGATCGCTGGACTCGCCGTCGCCCTGATGGATATCACGACTACCGGTGATGTGGTAATCACGGCGATGACGGGCCACATCATTGACGATAATGGGGCGGCAGTGAACATTACGGCAAACAGTGCAGCACTTCGTGCTTTTGAAGACATCGGCTTTGATGGACCCGATCTGGAAACGCAGGTCAACCTCTTAGCTGCCAGTTCCACGACGGGCGACATTCGCATCATCAACACCGGTTCTCTGGAAATTGGTAGCTTTGATGGTCTCCTTGGTTTGACAGCATCAAATGGCGACGTCTCCGTTCAGAGTTCCGGAGCGATTACTGTCACAGAAGATGTGACCGCAAACTCAATTGATTTTAATGCCGCAATCGTCAATCTAGATAGCGATCTGGATTCGGTGTCCATTTCCGGAAATGCAACAAACGTAAATGTGCTCGGCTCAACAGGTGGTGCGGAGATTCAGGATGCCGTCGATCTCTCGGCAGCCGGTGGTACTGCTCAGATCGCAGCAGGCACGTATACTCCGAGCTCAACGATCACGGTTTCCAATGTCCTCACCATTCAGGGCGCACAAGCCGGTGTCGACCCACGTCCCGGCACTGGTTCGCTGCGCGATGAAACTGACGACACCACCGAAACCATCATTGATGGCAGCGGATCACTGAGTCGCATCTTTCTGATTGATGCTGACGATGTCACTCTGGACGGTCTGGTCATCACCAACGGTACAGGCGATCTGGTTCGCAGCAGCAACCCCGTCGATAATATCACGGTTCAATACAACATCATTCATAATTCAACCGGCGACGAAGGCGTCCAACTGGCCAACGCCAGCAACTCCACCATCCAATACAACTACATCTTTGATATCGAAGGCGATGGTGCCAACTTCGATACCGCCAGCAATGGCAGCATCCGCTTCAACGAAATGCGCAACATCCGCAGCACAAACGCCGCTATTTTCGTGGATGATTCCGAAGCTGTCACCATTGAAGGAAACTACCTGAATCTGGGGCACCTGAATAACAACGACGGAATCAAAGTTAACGACTTCTCCGGCACTTATAACACGCAGACCTCGTACATCATCAACAACACTGTAATCGGTTCCCTGCAGGACGGTATCACGGTCGGCCGGTCGAACGTTGTGGTCAGTGGCAATGAAGTCACCGGCAGCAGCAGTAATAATGGTGCCATTTTTGTCAGTGAAACCGTCGACAATGTCGAGATCACCAACAATTCGATTCACGATAATCTCGCTGCGGTCTCCGGCACCGACACCAACTACGCGATCCGCATCGGCAAAGATCCTTCCGACTTCCCCACCAACGTCATCGTGCGTGATAACAGTATTGTGAATAACGACGGTCTGATTTTCTTCGCTCAGAATTCTCAAGCAAACCTTGATGCCCTGAGAAACTGGTGGGGCACCACGGATGCCTCGGTGATTGCCGCCGGCATTGTCGGAGTCATGGACGGCGGTGGAAACACAAATGGTCCCATCGATTTCTCCACCATTCTTATCAGTGTTGCTGATACCGATGGTGTGACCCCAGGTTTCCAGCCCGATACATCCAGCCTCAGCGTACATGACTTCGGCAGCGAACCGGCAGCCGGTTCCCGCATCCAGAACGCCCTTGGCCTGCTCGACGATTCCGGCACTCTCTTCATTCAAAGCGGGACCTACACCGAAAACGTTGACACGACCTCGACTGGAACCGACATGAGTGTGACCCTGGCCCCAGGAAACAGTCCCGGCCAGGTCACCATCAACGGCAATCTGACATTGAATGCCGATGATGTTCTGGAACTCGAACTCAACGGCACTACTGCCGGAACCGGTTTCGATCAACTGATCATCAACGGCACTCTGAATCTGGGAAGCGCCAGCCTGAACCTCATCGATGGTTATGATCCCACTGAAGGCGATCAGTTTCTACTGCTCGCCAACGATGGAACCGATCCCGTTGTCGGAACTTTCGTTGGACTGACTGAAGGTTATGAGTTCACAGACTTTCTCGGCGTAATCGGACAAAGTGCTTTCCTGACCTACCTGGGAGGAGACGGGAATGACGTCGCGATTATCGTCGAAGATTCTACGCCGCAAATCACTCTGCCCGTCAACAGCCAGTCAAATAACTATCGACTCGAGTTGTCAGGCTCTCACCTGATCCTGACCGACGTCGACTCAGGCGAAGTGATCTACAACGTCCCCATGAATGCCCTGGGAGGCCCGCTCACCATCAATGGTGAAGTCAATCAGGATGACACCTTGATTGTTGACATGACTGGCATCGACGAAAACACACCTCTGCAAATCATCTTCAACGGTGGTGCAGGTGGAAATGACACCCTCGCGTTCGAAGGGGGCAGCCTGTCGTCCATGGAATACTACTTCACGAATGCCTCTGCTGGCAGCGTCCAGTTCAACGGCTCGGGAACGAACTTCCTGACCTACACGGGACTGGAACCAATCACCTCGACTGTGAATGCGACGAACGTGACGCTCAACTATGGTGCAGACAGTGAAACCATTACGATAACCGATGCAGGCGGCGGTCAGACAACCGTCAACTCGACATCAGGTGAAGTATTGACCTTCTTCAATCCCACCGGAACACTGACAATCAACGCGGGAGATGGTGATGACCTGATCATTGTCAACTCTTTGGATGCTGCCTTTACTGCCGATATCTTCATCAATGGTGAACTTGATAACGACACTGTCACTTTAGCTACAGGATCTGTTGCTCTGGGAAGCGGAAACATCACGGTCAATACAGAGGATATCAACGTCAATGGCGCTGTTACAACCACGGGAAATGTGGATTTCAATTCTGATAATACTGTCACGTTTACATCCGCGGGCAGCATCAATGCCGCATCCGGCACAATTGACATTGTAGCGAGTAGTGATATCCAACTGGGGCAAATCTCGACAACCGGCGATGTTACTGTCACGACGACATCAGGCAATATTGCTGATAACAACTCGGTTCTAAATAATATTACGGCCGACAAAGCAACTCTCATCGCAGGTGTGGGTAGCATTGGTTTGTTCACACTCGAAACGATGGTGACCACACTCGAAGTCAGCTCAGGAGGATCTATTGATCTGGATAACACTGGAGATTTAACGATCGGTGAATCTGGTGGATTGACTGGTCTGAATGCGGTCGGAAATATTCGAATTACTTCTACCGGAACACTGGATGTTACAGAAGACGTTATTACTACAAATGGGTGGATTTTACTGGCAACCTTCGACTCAGCCACGAACCAGGATCTTACGATTCAATCAGGGGCCACGGTACAAAGCACGGGATCCTATATACGCCTGATTGTCGGTGATGACCTGGAAGTTGAAACCGGAGCCGCCTTAATTTCTGCTGCTCATATTGAAATCCAGATCGATCAAGGTGGCGCAGATCCTGGCACCGGATCGACAGCCAGTCTGTTCGGAACACTCAACGCAGTCAACGACATCACTGTCGCAGGCGGTAATGATAATAATACCGTTATCATCGATGGCAATGGCGGCTTAAACAACAATGGCGGAACCGTAGACGGAATCAATGCTGCCTCGTTTGTATTCAATGGTGCCGGAGGCATGAATGAATTGATTCTCGATGATTCCGGGGATCTGACCGCCGATACAATTGAAGTGACTTACACTGGTGCTGGTATTGGCAAAGTGACGGGAGCCGGAGTAACTGACTTTGACTTCAATTCTCCAAATCTTGATATTATCTTGGCATCAGGAAGCGCCGATGATAATGTCAGTGTCGAACTGGGAGCATCCGCTCCTGATGTCATAATCAGCTCCGCGGGCGGAAACGATAATCTGACTATCCTGGGCCGGGCAGGGGGTAATGATTTTCTCAGCGTAACCCCCATTGATTCAGATGAAGTTCTGATCACCGATATCAACAGCAGCAATCAGATTTCCTTTGACGGTCTTTCAGGAACTCTGCTGATTGATGGCCAGGGATCATCTGGTTCTGATCATGTGATTGTCCATGGAACATCGGGCGCTGATAATACAACCATTGACACAATTGGTGGAATCCTGACAACAACGATTGATCCCAGCCTGATCTCGGTTGGTGTGCAGAATATCGATTATCTTGATGTCAGAACCGGTAGTGGTGCTGATCAGATTCAGGTTAGCCCACATTCAGATATTGCAATAGATATTTATGGGGATGCCCCTTCCATACTGCCCGGGGATGTCTTGAACTATACAGCTCCTGCCGGAGAAACTTCAACACTAAACCCCATTGACGCTTCCAGCGGTTCGATTACCACGACAGGTGGATTCGCCAATATAGCATATGATGGAATTGAAACACAAAATGAGCTCACTGCCTCGCCAGACCTCACTGTAAACGGCACCGCAGCCGATGATGTTCTGACGATCAATGCGACCGGTGCTGACTCAGGAACATATCAGCTCAATAGTGGTCCCGTGATTGCTTTCTCCGGTGTTACTGGCTTTACATTCAACGGATTGGACGGCGATGACCGGCTCGTCATCAACAATCCCGTGGGGGGGGGCTTCGATCCTGTAGATGGAATCATTTTCAATGGTGGTACGGGTGGAGAAATCCTCGGCGACAGCCTGGAAATCGTGGGCGGAACCGCAACCTCTGTCGAACATCGTTTTGTGAATGAAAATGATGGCAGCATCTTCTTCGATGGCGAAGGAACCGCCACAATCACATATACTGGTCTGGAGCCGATCATTGACAACATCGATGCAGTGAATCGAATCTTTAATTTTACCGGTGCTGCTGAAACCATCACACTTTCAGATGACGGTGACCTCGGCGATGGAGAATCGATGATTAATTCCACACTCGGCGAATCGGTTATCTTTACGCATCCCACCGCATCGCTGACCATTAACACGAACGCCACTGGTGGAATTGATGCACTCAATATCGAAGGGCTGGATAGCACATTTGATGCGGACGTGACCATCATCGCCAAATTTGATGACACAACTACCTTCCAGACCAACGCCACCGACATTGGCTCAGGCGATCTGACCATAGACAGGGGGAGCGTGATCTTTGACCAGAATGTCACGACGACCGGAAACGCGGTAATCGATGCGACCGGCGGTTCAATCATCGATGGTGGATCGAGTGCCGACGATGCTTTGACAGCAGACACACTCGTTTTATCTTCCTCATCTGGCATCGGAACGGCCGATGATGCTCTGGACATCAGTGTTAATAATCTGGAAGCAATTACATCCGGAACCATCTGGATCAATAGCACTAATGTCAATCCGCTGACAATTGGGGGCATCGGCCCCATGGTCGGTGTTGAAGCACTCTTCGGAATCAGCCTAGTCGTTACTGGCCAGTTATTGATTGATGAGAAATTTCAGACTTTCGGCGACGTGTTGATCGAATCTGCCGATTCGATCACGATGGCAGGTGCTACACGGGTCAGATCAGAAAATGGAGCGGTCGAAATGACCGCCAGCGGAGATATCCTGCTCAGCCGGGTTGTCGCCGGTGGAACGGTTGATGTCCAGTCAACAGCAGGCGCCATCCTGGACAGCAATGGTACAGATACGAACGTAATCGCGGACGGAGGAGCTCGTCTCCGCGGTAATTCAGGAGTTGGCACTGGTGCAAATTTACTCGAAACAACGCTCGGCACCATTGTCGGAGAAAGTACCACTGGCGGCTTTTTCATCGAGAATACAGGAAATCTCTCAATCGGCGGCGGTACCTTTGCCGGCGGGATTCAGACAGATGGCGAAATCCTCGTAGAAAACACAGGCGACATCAATGTCAACACCACCGTCCAGACCAACGGCAGCGAGGTTAGCCTGTTTGCTGATAACGATTTGATTCTCAATGCTGCTGCAGTGGTTGACACCACTTCGTCAGCAGGTGTGACGCTGCTCGCTGACAGTGACCTCAGCTCAGGTGGCAGCTTCACCCAGGCTGACGGTGCAGGTCTGGTCAACGCTCAGGGGGGCACGCTTTATATTAGCGCCACTGATAACGTTCTGATTTCCGATCTGCAAAGTGCCGGCGGTACGGTTGAAATCCATTCATTCGCAGGCGACATCAGAGACAACTCAGTCGCCGAAGACGCTCTGGTCTCCGCAGGACAACTTCTGCTCAGAGCAGAAACCGGCATCGGAACATCTACCGGTGATGAAGATATTGATACAGCCGTAAGTACGCTTGCAGCGATTGCCTTTAATGGGGATATCGTCATCAATAACACAGGAGCACTGAGCATTGGCAACATCCTACCACTTAACGGTTTAACGGCAAGTAACGGTAACGTAACGGTAACTGCTTCCAGCCCCTTGACTGTAAACAGTGACGTCACCGCAGCAGGAACCGTCACATTGACAGCAACCGATTCTGCGGGAGCAGGTGATAACCTGTCACTCAGCCTCGGCGTTACTGTTGAATCCACCGGCGCGGATGTCATCCTCAACTCCGGCGATGACTTCCTGTTGGATCTCTTTGCTTCTGTCATCGCAGATACAACCATTACAATTAACGTTGATCCGATTACTGATGGGGCCGGAGCTATCGTTGATCTGCTGGGCAATGTCAATGCGACGCAGACCACCATCAACGGTGGAGACGACAGCGATATCTTTAACATCCTGCCGACCGTTGATTCACCGATCACCGTGAATGGC